>JAUWNW010000146.1 GCA_030612445.1 Candidatus Aminicenantota bacterium | reverse complement strand
GGCATCCGGTCTACAACTCCGGGAGCTAAGCGCTCAACAACCATAAAACTGTCAGAATTAACCGGGCCTTTATCATCCAAAGGCTCTCCAATAGGGTTGACTACCCGGCCGACCATTGCTTCCCCGGAAGGAACCTGCATTATCTTATGAGTCCTTTTTACAAGGTCACCTTCTTTGATCAGCTGGCTCTCTCCTAAGAGAACTACCCCTATACTGTCCTCTTCCAGATTTAAGGCCAGGCCGAATACATTATTAGGAAGTTCCACAAGTTCATTAGCCATTACTCGGTCAAGGCCGTAGACGCGAGCAATCCCGTCTCCCACAGAGATCACAGTCCCTACCTCTTTAATATCAATATCAGTCTGGTACTCTTCTATCTGGTGTTGAATAATCTTGCTTATCTCATCCGCTTTTATTTCCATTTTATTGCCTACCCTTTAATGATTTGTTCCCGGAGCCTTTCCAAATCTCCTTTGATTGAAACATCATAAACAATATTTCCTTTTCGCAGCGAAATCCCTCCTATCAAGGAGGGATCTTTTTCATACTTTAAGGCCACAGGCTTATTTTCAATATGTTCCAATTTATCCTGAAGCTTCTTCTCTTGTGAATCTGTCAGGGGAACCACTGATAAGACCTCATAGGTTACGATCCCTTTCTCCTCATTCCATAAATCAGGCAGAAACTTTATTATCCCGGACAAAAGCTCAAGCCTGTGATTTTCAATAAGCAACAAAATGAAACGGGTTGTCTTCTGCTGCCTGGAACTTTTTGAAAGGATTCCCTCTGCTATCTTTTTCTTTCTTGAAACGGGGAGAAGCGGCCTTGTAAGAAGATCATATAGTTTTTCCCGGGCTGCCAGGAGGTTTGTAAAATCTTTTAATTCCCGGTATAGAATCCCATACTCCTTCTCACCCTTAATGGTACTTAACAACCCGTGGCTATATCTCTTAATCAATACTTGATTTTTCATAAATATCTTCAAGTCTTTCAATTGACTTATCTATCAACAGTTTATGGTCAATATTTGTAATTTTTTCTATAATGCTCTTTTCTGCCTGACGGATTGCCAGTCCGGCAGCATATTCCTTGAGCTCTATTGTCCCAAGATTTGAAATGAGCTCAATTTCCTGACGAGCCAGCTGTTTAAGACGTTCTGTTTCCTGACGGGCTAATTGAATAATCCGTTCTTCCTCAGCTTTGCCCTCTGATTCAGCCTCCTTTCGTATCCGGGCGGTCTCAACCTCCAGCTCTTTTAAACGGACCTGTGTTTTTTTAAGCTTTGCCTCTGCATCCTGCCTGTTTGAACCTGCTTCTTTGATAGTCTGCTCTACTGTTTTGCCCCGCTCAGCAAGGAAATTACGAGCTGGTTTGTAAAGCAAAAAAGTCAACCCGCCAAAGAGGATAACAAAGTTCACAACCTTTCCTGCAAATGCCATAGGGTCTTCTTTGTGCTGCCCTTCTTCAATCGACATAAAAAGAAAGAAAGGAAGCATGAGCAGAATAATACAAATACGCTTTTTATATGTCATAGCTTTAAAAGCCTTTGCTCAATCTTTTCCGCAAGTGCCCGGCTTTCTGATTTAATTTCAGACTTTAAGGAATCAAGCTGTTTGTTTAATTCCTTTCTTGCCTGCTCGATCTGAGTTCTGCATTCTCCAGACACCTCAGCCAGGATACGTTCCTTTTCCTTTCCAGCTTCTTTTCCATATTTTTCCCGGGCTTTATACGCAGAAGCCCGAGTAGATTTTATATCCTCTTCGATTTTCCGGATTATCTCTTCATACTTCTCCACAGCTTCTTCCCCTGCTTTTCGGTCCTTCTCTATACCTTTCTCTCGCTTCTGTATGACTTTCCGAACCGGATTAAAAAATATTTTTGTCAGAATGATAAGGAGGACCCAAATAATAATAAATACAACAATAAGGTTACCGTCAACTGAAAGCATTATAATTTATAATAAATATTAACCTGACCTATTCATAAAAAAATGGCGCTGTTTTTATTAATTTTTTTTCAGAGATATGTAAGATTCTTTTGAGAATGATTATTTTCCCATTTTTGTTTTTAATTTTAATCGCCATTTTTTTACCATTCAGGCGAGTCGATCTCTATGCATCTGCTTCGTTACAGGGTACTTGCGGTGAAGGACCACAGCTGCGCACCCTGTGCCTTGCATCTGCAGCAACCTCGACTCATGAATAATCCAGGTTAAGAGAAAATTAAAAAAAAATGTACCATTTTTCTCCAATAATTGCAAGACAGTATTAGTAGGAGTTCCCTGATTCTTTTTATCACTTTTTCCTTTAAACCCTGTGTGTTAAGTTAATCTGAAGCGCTTTTTTATCTCCCCGACTAAAAAAAGCGAGCCCGTAACAATAATAGACCCCTCGTTTCCGGCAATTTCAACTGCCCTCTGCACTGCAGTCTTCGGGTCAGGTTCTAGCAGGATACGGTCCTGAAACTCAGAAGCACACTGCCTGATCTCCTCAGGAGAAGCCGCCCTAAAATAAGGGAATCTAGTTAAAATTACCTTCCATGCTAAAGGGAATAATATTCTAGCAAGGCATCCAATATCTTTATCTCGCATAACTGCAAAAACGATTACAATCGGAGAAGGAATATTTTCCTTAATATACTTCTGCAAACCCTCAGCACTTTCCTTATTATGGGCTCCATCGATCAAGATTAAAGGTTTTCGAGAAATAATCTCAAGCCGACCTTCCCACAGAGTAGATTCAATTCCCCTGATTATGGCAGCTTTATTCAATTTGTTCCAAATTCGGCTAAGCTGAACTGCTGCTGCAATAGCTACTGCAGCATTTTTTCCTTGATGTACACCAAGAAGAGAGGGAGAATA
The DNA here is from genome assembly GCA_030612445.1 of Candidatus Aminicenantota bacterium. Classification (GTDB taxonomy): domain Bacteria; phylum Acidobacteriota; class Aminicenantia; order Aminicenantales; family Aminicenantaceae; genus JAUVXM01. The sequence continues at coordinate 4,264 of JAUWNW010000146.1, read as the reverse complement.
CCGGAAGACATTTTTGCCGACCTTATATAGAAAAGTATGTTTTTTCCCCTCTTCCTCTTGTTTGAAACACCAATCCTGGTCAAAGACTCCAAAAAATAAAGAGTTTGATGCTACAGCTTTATTCCGGATCACATCATAAGTTTCCTGCTTTTCTACCCCGCAGACAACCGGAATGCCTGGTTTAATGATTCCTGCTTTCTCAGCAGCTATCTCCTTTAAAGTGTTCCCTAAAAATATTTGATGCTCAGGTGAAATTGTCGTGATCACTGCTAATTTCGGGACAACAACATTAGTAGCATCAAAACGACCTCCCATTCCAACTTCCAATACTGCTATATCGATATTTTTTTCATAAAAATAAAGCAGAGCTAGACAGGTCAGTATTTCAAAATGAGTGGGGTGTGAAGCTATTTTTTTTGAAGCTAAGAGCTTATCAATCATCAGTCTCAGCCTGGACAACAGCCGGCAGAAGTCAAAACGAGAGATTAGATTTTCTCCAACCCTAATCCTTTCTTCGTATCTTATAAGGTGAGGTGAAGTATAAAGACCGGTCTTGTAATCATGGAGGGAAAAAATCCTGGCCAGCATAGCACAAACAGACCCTTTTCCATTAGAACCTGCAACAACAACTGAAGGATATTTTTTTTGAGGGTCATCCAATGCTGCAAGAAGGGTTTGCACATTATTTAGGCCTAATTTGACCCCAAAGGCCTGAATGCGCTTAAGATATTCTAAACACTCTTTATAATCTTTCAAAATTCAGGTTCGAGAACGGTTAAGAAAGAGGTGAAGGCTCCGGATAAGATAGTCGCGCAGGTCTTTTCGCTCTACAACGGCATCCAGCATTCCGTGTTCAAGTAAAAATTCCGAACGTTGAAAACCTTTAGGAAGCTTCTCTTTTATTGTCTGTTCAATAACTCGGGGCCCGGCAAATCCAATAAGCGCATTTGGCTCGGCAATATTAATATCTCCCAGCATAGCATAACTGGCCGTAGTGCCTCCGGTAGTGGGATTTGTGATAATAGAGATATAAGGAATACCGATCTCTTCGAGTCGAGCAATAGCAGCAGATGTTTTCATAAGCTGCATAAGAGAAATAACCCCTTCCTGCATACGTGCTCCTCCGGAGCAGGAAATAATCAGAATAGGAAGTCTTTCTTTATAAGCACGCTCCAGAGCACGCGTGATTTTCTCTCCTACAACAGAACCCATACTCCCCCCCATAAAGGCAAAATCCATAGCAGATATCAGGACTTTAACATGCCCCATAGTCCCAACAGCATTTAAGACAGCATCAGAGAGAGAGGTCTTTTCCATATTTTGTACTAGTCGGTCTGAATATTTCTGGGAATCCTCAAACATAAGTGGGTCAAGCGGCATGATGTTTTCATCATAAAGCTCATATTTGCCTTCGTCAAAAAGCATGTTAAGGCGGACCTGGGAAGATAAGCGAAAATGAAAATTGCAGGCAGGGCAAACAGAAAGGTTGTCAATTATATCCTGTTTATACTGGATGCGGCGGCAATTGTTGCAGCGTATCCACATTTTGCTCATAATCTTTCCTTTTGGGGATTAATTCCTTTTTTTAGAAGAATTATTCTTTGGAATCATTTCTGAGATCATTGCTATTACCGAAGCAAGATCCGGGAGATCCTCCTTTATATCGATCTCATCATGGAGAAGATTCTTAATCGAACTTACCAATTTTTCCTTATCATAAGGCTTTTCAAAATAATCAGCAGCACCAAATGACCTTATTGCTTCATTTTTATACTGCGGCCCTTTGTATAATCCGGTCACGATCACAACTGGAACAGCACCTTTTGTCTCCCTATAGATTTTTTGGGTAAGATCAAATCCATGCAGCTTAGGCAGCATCGCTTCTATTAACATCAAGTCAGGTTTTTCCTTTTTATAAATATCATAAGCAGCCTGACCATCCACCGCCCTAATGATCTGGAATCCCTGGGAAGTAAAAAGGTCCGTTAGCTTATCCAGACTTTTTTTATCATAATCTACTATTAATATTTTTCTTTTAGCCATTATTATATATCGTCATTTAACCTGAACTATTCATAAAAAATGTCGATATGGATGATACTTCTTTTAAATCTATATTTTACACTGATTACTGCGGATAAACAATTAATCATTTCGTTTTCGAAAAAATCTATATTTATAATCGACATTTTTTTCCTTTCAGGCGAGCCGATCTTACCGCATCTGCTTCGTTACAGGGCACTTGCAGTGAAATACCACAGCTTCATCCTCTGCCCCTCACATCTACGGCAACCTCGACTCGTGAATAATGCAGGTCAAATTGTAGAGAATTAACATTATCATGTCAATCCCACCTGAATTATTCACCCTGGCATGGACACAGGTAAGTCCCTACGAAAGACAGGGATTTCCCCCAGCGGGGAAATCCCCTCCTGTCCTCACAACGCTCTCCTCGAGATTTTCTCGAGGAACCAGGCCCGCGTTGTTCCGGATGGCTTTCTCCGGGATTTACCAGTATCCATTCCAGTGCGCAGCGGCTTCTTCATGCTGGGGAAAAAAAGGTTTACATTTTGTGCATCTGGCCCAAATTAGAAGGAGCTTTTTATTTTTTGGTTCAAGCCAAAAAAGAAAAAGCATCTGATTCTTATCCGTGTAAATCCGCGTCAAATTCTTTTTCTACACGTTTATCGTTTCACGGTTTTTTCCCATTCCCCATTTTTCTCAGAGCCATCCTTCCTGCTTATACCAGGATAAAGCCATTTTAATTCCCTCTTTGAAATCAATGCAGGGAGAATATCTCAAGGCTTGCTCCGCTTTCTTAATATTAAGCGGCTTAGGATGGATAAAAAAAGCCAGTTTCCCCGTGGTAAGAGGAGCTTCTTTTTTTATCAGCCGGAATGCTTTTTCCATACTCCAGGCTAGCGCTTTTACAGGCAAAAGGGGTAAAAAAAAGCGAGGAATCCTTGTGCCTGCAGAGGCAGCAATGATCTCTGTAATCTGCCTTACAGTCAAGATCTCATTTCCAGCCACATTATAAATCTCTCCTGGTTTTCCCTTTTCCACACAAAGAAAGATTCCCTGGACAAGGTCATCGATATATACTGGAGTCTGCCACTTCTCTCCTTTAGTAACAAGAACAAATCTTTTTGTACTGATAGCTTTTATCAGCTTAAATGTCCTTCTGTCTCCAGGTCCATAGACCCATCCCGGCCGAATAACTACTACATCCATACCATCTTCAGCATGGCGAAGGGCAATACGTTCTCCCTCCAGTTTTGTTTTATCATAGATATTTTTTGGGGTTAAAGGATAATATTCATCTGCGGTTTCGCCTGGATTTACAGCTCCCAAAACTCCAGCAGAGCTAAAATGAATGACTCTTTTTACTCCAGCCCGCCTGGCTGCAGTTATTACATTATCAGTTCCTCTGGCATTAACCTGCTTAAATGCTTCCCTTCCCATTAGCGAGGCACCCAGAGCAGCTGCCAAGTGAAAAACCACATCTGTACCGGCAGGTATTTTAAGCAGATTTTTAGAATCTGTAATATCCCCCTGGACAAGCTTGCATTTTTCTTCCTGGGAGGGGGTCCTTTTATGGACTAAAACACTGACATCCCAATTATTACGTAACAATTCATCTACAAGCCGGCTTCCAATAAAACCAGCTGCTCCCGTGACGAATGCTTTCATAGTAGTATACTTAGTCTCGATGCTTGGCTTTAGCCAAGACCAATTCAATTTTTTCTATATATTTCGCTAAAATATATTTATTGTCCGCAAAACTTTTAGCTGCTCTGGCTGCAGCTAAACTTTCCTTATCAAACAGGGCAGATCTAATACCAACGGCCATACTGTCTGCATCCGCATCTACCAGGATTGCAATTTTATCATTAAGAACCTGGCTGTGAGTCCAGAGGTTTGTAGCAACAAGCGGTTTGCCGGATTTTAAAAAAGAATATATTTTGAGGGGTGTGTTTGTCCCGGAAAGGCGCGGGGAAACCAACACATCGGACAGAGAGATAAACAAAGATATCAGAGCAGGGTCGACCTGCCCGGTAAAAAACACCCTATCTGAAACTCCAAATTTAACTGCTACCCTCCGCATTCGTTCCACAGCCTCGGGAGTATCACCGACCAGTAGAAACCCAGCTCGTTTATCTTGCACGTTAGCCGCAGCTTCGCGACAAAGAGGAATCCCTTGGTAGGGTAAAAACTTTCCAGCATAACGGACAATGTTATGAGCGTCGCCGGCAACTTACCGGCT
>JAUWNW010000043.1 GCA_030612445.1 Candidatus Aminicenantota bacterium | reverse complement strand
GCCGCTAGCGTCCAACCCCGGCCAGCATGGGATGCGACGCCGATCATGCCTCCGGTTCCGGCAAAGAATATCATCACATATATTATAACTATCCAGCGGACTCCCCTGAAATCAACCTTCAAGATATAATCGAGCAGCAGTTCGATAATCAGGAAGGAAAGCATAAGGCAAATCTGAATGTAGTAGAGTGACGGACGTTCCAGCGAAGGCGCTGTAACCAAAAGAAAAGCAAGGGGAAACGCTGAGAACATTAAGACAAGGCCAAGCCCATATTCTAGCTTAGGTTTATCCATCAGGCGCAAAATAAAAATGAGGATCATGACTATATAGATTATTTGAGCCAGGATTGCCCCGATCAGATTCGCTTTATCTAACATCTCTTAAATTGAGTTTTCCTCCTCCCAAATCGTACTTCATTATAGCACTGGCCAGGTGCGGGGAAAGAATAATTTTTCATACAAACGCAGAGCATAAAGATCTGTCATGCCGGCGATAAAATCCCGGACTCTTTTTTCTGCCGGGTCATTTTTTGGGTAAGCTTTAATATATTCATCCGGATTTTGCAGAATATACTCATAAAGGTCAGCAAGAATTTTTCTTACCTGGCGGGACATATGCTGCGCTTGTTTGTGGAAATATACTTTATCATATAGAAACTCCCGCAACTCGATTACGGTTGCATAAATCTTTTCAGTCATAACAATTTTGGCAAGCTCAGCTTTAATACTGGACTCGACAACATCCTCTACCATTTTATCTATGCGACTAGCATGCCATTTTCCTAATATCTCAACCAAATGAGCAGGAATATCACTTTTTTTAATGATCCCGGCCCGGGTGGCATCATCAATATCATGATTTACATAAGCAATCACATCGGAAATCCTGACTACCTGCCCCTCGAGTGTTGAAGGCATATCCTCCCCATCAGCATCCAAGATTTTACCCCTGCCTTTTGAATGATGGACAATGCCGTCTCTGACTTCATAAGTAAGGTTTAATCCTTTTCCATGGTACTCAAGCTTTTCAACCACCCGCAGGCTCTGAGCACTATGAATAAAACCTTCAGGGTAAAGCTCTGCCAGGGCTTCTTCCCCTGCATGCCCAAAAGGTGTGTGTCCCAGGTCATGTCCAAGTGCGATAGCTTCAGTCAGGTCTTCATTAAGGCTTAAAGCTTTGGAAATAGTACGGGCTATCTGGGAGACTTCCAGAGTATGAGTCAAGCGGGTCCTATAATGATCGCCAAAGGGAGTAAGGAAGACCTGAGTCTTATGTTTGAGACGCCGGAATGATTTACAATGAATGATGCGGTCTCTATCCCGCTGAAAAGCAGTGCGCATGGGATGCAGCTTTTCTTCTCGTTCCCGCCCCCGGGATAAAGAACTGAGGCAGGCTTTTTGCGAAAGAATCTCTTTTTCCTGTTGTTCTAATTTTTGGCGAATTGAAAAGTCTTTCATCTTTCTTATAACAATTTAAGCGGCTCCGCTGTTAAGTGGCCAGGGAATATTTTTTTGGACCTGAGATATGAGCATCCTGGGAACAGGAAAATTAATTTCCCTTCGGTGTGATATTTCCATCTTCTCGGTTACTATACGCATTACTTCCTCGAGACCAAGCCGGTTCATCTGGGCAAAAGGGCCCTCCTTCCATTTAAATGCCTGTTTGCACAATGTATCCATATCCTGCAGCTTAAGGAGTCCGGCTTCTACGACCTCTACAGAAACCATAAATGCCACCGCTAAAAATCTATTCTTGAGTATATGCAAAAGCATCAGGTCTGCACTATCTTCTCCCCTGCCGGGTGCTTTAAGGCTATCTTTTTTCTCCAAACTGCCTGGAGGAGTAAAAAAATTGTCATATCTTCCTCTAAGCGGATGGGCAGAGTCAAGTTTGCTGGACAATGAGGCTAAGAAATCATATACAACCGGGGCCCCTATGTTGTCTATCTGGGTCAGATATCCCTCCCTAACACCAAAAGCCTCTTGTGATGCCGCCTCAATATCATTTAAATTCAGCCCCTCATCTTTCATATGGGCAGCCTCCAGGAGAAGTGCTGCAAATATCAAATTTGCCACTCCCCCTTTGCGCTCTTTCTCTAAAGGAAAAATTTCTGGTATCAACTCTTTTTCATCTTCCATATTTTCCTCCTGACATTACCTGTTTTTTTGTCCTGCTGCAATAACTACCGCGGTCCAAAGATCTTAGTCCCGATACGAACAATATTTGCCCCTTCTTCCAGAGCCACCTGATAGGAATTGGTCATGCCCATCGAAAGGAATCTCATCTCTACTCCCGGTAGTTTAAGAGCTTTGATCTGCTCAAAAAGCTTACGGGTTATTACAAAATAAGGCCGGGCATCCTCCGGGTCCCCGGAAAAGGGACCCATCGTCATAAGCCCCTTTATCTTTATACCCTTAAATCCTGATATTTCTCTTATTAATTCTTCAGCTTTATCAGGCATCACGCCAAATTTCTGTTCTTCTTTGCCACTGTTTATTTCAATCAACACAGACATGACTTTTCCCTGCTGTAGGGCCCGTTTATCAATCTCTCGGGCAAGCCGGACGGAATCTACGGTTTCTATCATATCAAAAATAGGGATAGCTTTATTGACTTTGTTCCTTTGCAGATGTCCGATAAAGTGCCATTTAGCTAGGGAACCTACTGCTGAGAATAAAAGCTCTGCTTCCTGGATATAATTCTGACCGATTATTTCAACCCCTGCATCTATAGCACGCTTTATATCATCAGGAGTTCTAGTCTTGGCTGCCGCTTCAAGCTGTACTCCTTGCGGAAGCTCGGCAAGTATCTTCTTTACGTTTTCCTCGATCATGACGGTAAAACATTAACTCTATCTTAAAAAAATTGCAAGCTATCTCTAACCTGAACTATTCATAAAAATTGCCAATGATGTACTTAAAAAAAACAAATACTAATTTTATCATTGGCACTTTTTACCTTTCAGGCGAGACGATCTTACCCCATCTACTTCGTTACAGGGTATTCGCAGTGAAGGACCACAGCTTCATCCCCTGCGCCTCGTATCTGCGGCAACCTCGACTCGTGAATAATCCAGGTTCTCCTGTACTATTCATAAAACGTGTTTTCGTATCAACTTGCCTGATTCTTGCTTTAGGCTCAGAAACTTAAAAAAAATTGGGGGAACTCCTGTGGCGATTTGCTCATTGACAAGATAATCCCCTCATAATACTATCATCAAATGAATTACTCAGTAGAGAGAAAACAAACAACAGATAAAATCCCTAAATCCAAGTCAATGATTCTCCTCCTCTTTTTTATTTGTCTAATTATCTTGGGAAAACCTATTTTCTCACAAGATATTGCCGCAAATAAGTCACAAGAAAATATCAAGATCGATGGAAGGCTAAATGAGGCTGTCTGGGAAAAAGCAATACCTCTTAATGATTTTTATCAATTTGAGCCAAAATATGGTGACAAAGCATCTTTTCCCACCAAGGTAAAAGTTATCTATGACAACCATTCGATCTACTTCGGATTTGAGTGTGAAGACCCGGAACCTGAATTGATAACTGCTAAAATTACCAAAAGGGATGGCGATTTACCTAAAGATGATGGTGTTTCGATATTGCTAGATACATTTTTGGATAAAAATAATTGCTATCTATTTTCTGTCAACCCCCTTGGCACCCAAAAGGATGGAAAAATTGCAGACAATGGCAGAACTATTGATCTCAACTGGGATGAAACCTGGTATTCGGAGTGTTTGATCCATGAAAAGGGGTGGACAGCAGAAATCGAGATTCCTTTTAAATCGCTTAAATACGACAAAAAGCAATCAATCTGGGGTTTCAATGCAGCCAGAAGAATCGTCCGAAAACTGGAAAAAAGCTTTTCAGTCCGGAATATAACTGCTGCTCATCGTATCTCACAATTCGGAAAGATAACAAATCTGGATTTCAGTGATATCTCAGCAAAACGATACACCGTTATTCCTTACCTGCAGAGTCAGTTTCAAAAAGGAGAAAAGACAAGCGCAGATGCAGGGGTTGACCTGCGCTATGATCTGACAACCAAACTGAGAGTAGAAGCTACAGTAAACCCGGATTTTGCTACAATTGAAGCAGATGTTGAAAAAGTGAATCTGACACGTTACGAGATGAGATACCCGGAAAAGCGGCCGTTTTTCCTGGAAGGAGCAGAGAATTACTCCACTAGGATCCGTCAGTTTTATTCCCGGCGGATCGGGGAGATCCCCTGGGGAGCTAAAGTATCTGGAAAACTGGGCAAATGGAAAGTAAATGGACTTGTGACCCAATCCGATCCTGCCACAGCATCTGCTGATGTGGAAGCTGGTAAAAAAGCAGTTTTTTCTGTGTTTAGAGTCAATCGAGAATTTAAGAATGGGTCCAATATCGGTATCATTGGAACAAACAGGATGTATCAGGAAGAGAACAGTGGTTCTTTAGGACTTACCGCTACTCTTTTTTTTACGGATGTTCTGGGAATGACATCACAGCTTGTCAAGACTCACGGCACAGCAGACCAGGGCACCTGGACTGGTTTTATCCGCCCTTCTTATGACTCCCAGTTCAGCCATTTTCACTTTCGTTACTCACATTTCGGTGAAGGAGTGATGGAAAATTTGAATTCTACAGGTTTCATCAGGGAGGATGATAAAAAAGAGTTTGATACAAATATAAGCCATACATTCTGGATCAACCGGTATGGTCTGGAATCTCTGCGTCCCAGCTTTAATTACAACCGTTACTGGAGCCAGGAGGGCATGCTCAGAAGTTATAACAGCCATTATAGTGTGCAAACCCAATTTTTAAAAAAATGGGAATACAGTATCAGCTATGTGGATGAATTTAAGGCAGAATATGATCCCTTTTTTGAAAAGGATTTTAATAATCATCTTATAACAAATAAACTGGGATTTGATAATAAAAAAGGGCTGTCTCTATCATTTGCCTACGCTAGAGGACATAATTATGACAGAGACTTAGAAAAAGTCTCTGGTGGGATCGATCTTAAAATTCTTACCGGCTGGAATCTTAGCTACCACTTTGATAAACACTGGTTCAGTCCAGCTGATCCTGATGACAACAGCTGGATACATTACATCAGGACAACATATTATATAAACAAGGACCTATATTTTAAGCTCTTTTATCAATCAAAATACAGGTTCCTCCACGAATGGACAAATCCTGAATTTGAACTACTTAGAAATACTGTCCAGATCGTATTTGTCTGGCGATTTTTGCCCCCCTTTGGCGCCCTGCAGCTTGCTTATCAGGAAGGGAGCACTAGATATACAGATGAGGAAGGTCAGGGCAGGACACTATTTGCCAAACTCTCGTGGGTATTTTGAGGCGTAGTATGATCAAAAATCTTCTTTATTCCTATTGGGTAAAAATATAGCATCAATATAATGCTCTTGAAAATTTTCCTGCATATTCAATTCAATAACATCAATTTTCGCTGATATCTCATTCATAGTATTTATAGCGTCTGACTCAATGAGGGCAAGATAAGCCCCGCCAAGCGATCCGTTTCCGATTACTTCTACCCGTTCTGCAGGGACAGGGGGAAGCAGCCCGATTGAAGCAGCATTGCCGGGATTGATATTTTTCCCAAAGCCTCCTGTTAAAATGAGCTTGTTTATATCGCGCCATGTCTTATTCTGCATTTCTAACAATACCTTAATGCCAGCGTATACTGCTGCCTTTGCCTGCAGTATTTTTGAAATATCCGCCTCAGAAATAACAATCGGTTCATTGAGAGCTGAATACTCATTTCTTGCTATAATACAGGCTTTTATATTTCTCCCATTATCTTTAATTATATAGCCTAATTGAAGCTCTTTTAGTAATTCCTCATTTAACCTGCCCGATTGATTAAGAAGTCCGATTCTCAATCCCTCTGCCATAAAATCAATCACGCCTGTACCGCATATTCCCGAAGCTTTGTTATCGCCAATAATTTTTATCTCAATATTTTTCTCATTATCAAAGACTATTTTCTCAATGGCTCCCTTAGTAGCTCTACATCCATGATATAAACCATAGCCCTCGAAAGCAGGCCCTGCCGCAGTAGAACAGGCAACCATATTGCCATTCTCACACATCACGATTTCGCCATTTGTGCCAATATCGATTAAGAGAGAAAGCTCCTTTTCTTCGTGCAGCTTTGATACATAGATATCCGAGGTGATATCACCTCCGATGTAGCCAGACACAGAAGGCATGATGTCCACAATACCATGGGAGGCAATTTCTAAACCAATGTCTGTCGCCAGGAACGAACCGGGTTTTTTTATGACTGGCTGAAATGGCACTTTTCCAATGCTTTGCGGATCAAGGCCTAAGAGCAAATGGATCATAACCGTATTTCCAGAAAGGGCTATCCGACTGATGTCTTTGCTTTTGACATTGTATGTACTGCCGAGATATTTTATGATGGGATTGATAGTTTCGTCGATCACCAAAGATTTTAACAAGTCGAGCTCTTTATGAGACGTGATTGACGATATCCGTGAAATCACATCTTCTGCCACAGTCATCTGCTGATTATATAAAGAAGCTCTGCCTATGATCTCTTCCCTATTCAGATCAATTAATCCGCCCACAACAGTAGTCGTGCCGATATCCACAGCAATACTGTAAAGGATCTGGGTCGTATCACCAGACTCTATATCGATCATTGACCAATAGTCGTTAATACAGCCCAGCGTCACAGTTATGGTTTGATCACCCTGCACCAGCGCATCTGGCAATTTTTGCAAAACCTGCAAGGGTATCTGTATGTTCTTGATAGAAGGCAGTTTTACAATCTCCTCTTCCATCCTCTGGCGATCCGACGCCTGGTTCTCAAGCACAGCTTGGGGGACATGAAGACAATACTTTTTTGTCGGCGGATCATAATCGTAATATTTAAGCGTAAAATCGTCGATAATCTTACCAGATAATTCAATTAAAGATTCCTGAGGGATCTCAATAACCGCATGTTCACCCTTCACTCTAGTTCTGCAAGACAGCGCTTTATGAGGGCGGGATCCTGATGTAATAATCTCCTTATCACCAATGAGAAAGCGGCCTTCAAGCAGATTGACCAGACACCGTCCACATTTTCCCTGTCCACCACAGCTCGAGGTTATAAATATCCCTTTATTCCTGGCAAGATCGAGTATAGTTTTATCAGGATGGTTCTCGACTTCAATCTCTTTCCTATATATTTTTAAAATAATAGACATTAGATCTTAATTATTTTGATGAAATCCTGATAACTGCATTGGGTTCTTTTATTTTCCCTTTTTTTACCTGAATCATTGCTTCCTGTAAATCTTTAAAGGGAAAAATTCGTCTTGCCATTCTCATGTCCGTTTCTCCGGCAATTTTTAAAAATTCCTCTGCTTCTGCTTTATTTATATTATACAAAGTTTTTATATCTCTCCCCCACAGGTTATCTGAATAGTTCTTTATCTCAATAAGAGACATACTCACAGGGGCAAGTACCAAAGTCCCCCCTATCTCAATATGGTCAAGAACAGGCTCTACCAGGGCACCGGCCGGCGGAAAGAGGATGGCTGAATCTAGACGGGTAGGAAGCTTTTCCTCCCTTACATTTCCCACCCAGGCAGCTCCGTTTTTTCTCGCTTCTTCTTTATTGATTGAAGACCTTGTGCTGACATAAATTTTAATTCCCAGGTAATTTGCAGCCTTTAAAACATAATAAGCTGTTGGACCAAAACCAAAGAGACCTACCTTGTCTCCTGGCGCTGCCCCTGTCAGTTTGAGAGCACAATACCCAGCAATGCCGGGGCACATAAGCGGGGCCATATCCTCCGGCTCCATATTTATTCCCTGGAGGGAAAGAACAAAAGCTTCCTTGATAGTAATGTATTCTGCAAATCCACCGTCTACATCCCAACCTGTGCATTTAAAATTAGGGCAGTAATTATCCTTTCCTTTCAGGCAGTATTCGCATCTCCCGCAAGTGCTGTACAGCCAGGAAACGCCGACAGGATCTCCGATTTCAAGATTGTTTACGCCTTCTCCCATTTTTTCGACAACCCCAACTATTTCATGCCCCAAAATCAAGGGAGATTTTTTCAATGCTAAATCCCCTTCAGCAATATGGATATCAGTTCTGCATATTCCACATGCCAGAACTTTGATTCTGACCTCCTGCTTATCCGGAACAGGCAAGGGTACATCGGTTAATTTTAACGGCTTCTCATCTATATTTGACTGTTTTTCTAAGATCCAAGCTTTCATCTCCACCTCTAAACAACATATAGGCTTTTATAAAAATGCTTCACAATTTCATCATATTCTTCTCTGTAACGCTTTAATGCACAAGGAAGATAATCCAGAATATCCTGGGCAGTAATACCATCTTCTCCTTTTTCCTCAGCAGCCAGGTCTCCTGAGAAACCGTGGAGAAAAACTCCAGTTTTTACCGCCTCCTCTAAAGCCAGCCCAAGACCATACATAGCCGCAATGGTCCCTGTAAGAACATCGCCCGAACCTGCTGAGGCCATTCCTGAGGTCCCACTCATGTTTACAAAGACCCCCTTATCCGGGTATCCGATCAAAGAATGAGCTCCTTTCAGCACAATAATTGCGTTCAGGTTTTTGGCTTCCTTTTGTACTACGGAGATTTTATTTTCCAAAACATCTTTGATGGATATTTTGGCTATCCGAGACATTTCTCCAGGATGGGGTGTGAGAATTGTCGGATGCTGCCGCTCTTTTATCCATTCTATCTTATCTGAGACAGCCGTAATCCCGTCACCATCGATAAGAAGCGGTTTCTTGATTTCTCTTGCCAGTTGTCTTACCAACTCTTGTGTTTCTTCATTCAAAGAAAGCCCCGGTCCCAAGACCACCATATCTACTTGTTCTGAAATTCCCAGAAGCTTTTCTTTATTTTTCAAAGCGATACTTACTGAAGAAGTCTCATCGAGAGGAACAAAAACTATTTCGCTGCCTTTAGTTGCTATAAAGGGAGCGATTGAAGAAGGAGAAGCCAAACGAGAGTATCCACCCCCTGCTTTTAGAAAAGAAAAGGCTGAAAAATAGGGAGCCCCTAAATAACTGGATGCACCTGCAATAAAAAGAACATCCCCAAAACTCCCTTTATGCCCATTTTCATCTCTTGCAGGAAGCTCTGGAGGCTTACTGATCGCAGCTTTTAAAGGCTCTTTATTGTAAAGCGAAGGAGGAAATGAGATATGAGTCACATACAGCTTCCCGCAATTTTTAAAGCCTGGGTAAAGCATATTTCCTATCTTAGGAAGACCAAAAGTAATTGTGAAATCTGCCCTTACAGCTTCTCCCATGATAAGGCCGGTATTTCCATTGATCCCTGAGGGAATATCTACGCTAAAAACCGGTTTTCCGCTCTGATTGATCAAGCGGATGACCTTCTTATGCAAACCTTCTACAGCCCGCGTAAGTCCTGTCCCAAAAAGAGCATCTACAAGGGCATCACATGTTGCTACTTCATCTTTTATAGATTCTATGGAATCCATACGAGTGATTTTAAGGGGAAGTCCGGAGACGATTTCAAAGTTTTTTTTGGCTGAACCTTTAAACTTTTTTTCATCTCCCAGAAGAAAAACCTGTACATCTCCACCTGTTGAATGGATTTTTCTTGCCACTACCAGCCCGTCTCCTCCGTTATTGCCTATGCCACAGAAAACTGCAAACTTTTTATTTTCTATTCCATATTCCTTGAGGATGGCAAAGAAAACCGCTCCGCCGGCATTCTCCATGAGTAATTCCTGAGTAATGCCAAAATTTTCAATAGCGGATTTATCCAGATTTCTCATTTCTCCCACATTGCTAATTTTCATTTCTCACTCCTTTCTTTATCTCAATATTCCAAGATATATCAGAAGGCGACCTATCGTCAAGCCAAAGTCAGCAGGAGTTCCCCCATTTTTTCCTCCAATGGTTAAATTTCTATCTCAATATAAGCAGTTCAGGACGATATTGGTATAAGTATTCGGCAAATGACCTTTACCTCTCGGCAGATGACGGAAAATAGGCGGCAGTGATTTATCTTAGAATGAGTTTTTCGTAATCTTCTTTATTTACAAAGGCCTCTATAAGCACTGCACCTTCAGCATTTTATTTGGGAAAATTGACAGACATTACAAGATTGTAATAAAATTATTAGAATTCAGGAGGAAATAATGAAAAAGTCCGTCTTAATCTTTTTATTAGCTGCAGGATTCTTTTTTTCTATATTCCTTTTAAACTGTTTTTCTCCTCAGCAATCATATGATCTTGTAATAAAGAATGCTCAAATCATTGATGGTTCTGGAAAAGCTGGATTCACAGGTGATGTGGGAATAAAAGACAGTAGAATAATAAAATTAGGGGATGTTGCTATAAATAATGCGAAGAAAATAATCGACGCAAAAGGTCTAACATTGACTCCGGGTTTTATCGATGTTCACACTCATTGTGACAGGGGGATAGCAAAAATACCAACTGTTGATAATTATATTCATCAAGGGGTTACAACCGTAATCGGAGGAAACTGTGGAGGCCATCCTTTCCCTTTGAAAGAGCTATTCTCAAAGCTTGAAAAAGAGGGAATTGCTCTCAATTTTGGCTGCCTTATAGGTCATAATACAATAAGAAGAAAAGTCATGGAATATAAAATGGAAGAGCCTACTCCAGAGGAGCTTGAAGAAATGAAAAGGCTAATAAATGGAGAAATGAGGGAGGGGGCTCTTGGGTTTTCCACAGGACTGGCTTATCTACCTGGAATCTATTCCACTACTGAAGAGCTTGTAAATTTAGCTTCAGCTATTGCTCCATATAAGGGAATTTACGCATCTCACATCCGGGACCAGGGAGATCATATCACTGAAGCCATCAAAGAAGCTATTGAAGTAGGAGAAAGAAATGGAATTCCTGTAGAGATATCTCATATAAAATTAGCTAAAGATAGTGTCTGGGGAGAGCATGAGATGATTACAGAACCTGTCGAAAAGGCTCAGAAAAGAGGAGTGAATGTTCATCTTGATCAGTATCCCTATACGGCAACCAGTTCTGGCTTTACCAGCAGTTTTCCTTCCTGGGCATTCGAAGGAGGGAAGGAAGAGTTTTTAAAGAGATTGAAAGATAGGAAGACCTACAATAGAATAAAAAATTACATTATCGAAAGGAGATTAACCTCAACAAAAGGAATCAATAAGCTTGAGACAATATATATCGCGAGTTACAGAAAAAATCCCGATTATCCGGGGAAAAATCTAAAGGAAATTCTTATTTCTCGTGGACAGAAGCCTACCATCCAGAATGGTGTGAATTTAATCATTGAGATTGAAAAAAATGGAGGAGCTTCAGGCGTTTTCTTTCAGATGGATGAAAAAGATGTCAAATATTTAATGAAATTACCCTACACCATGCATGCTTCCGATGGAGCCGTCCGAGTCTTTGGAGAAGGAGTTCCACACCCGAGAAATTATGGTACTTTTCCCAGAGTTATTTCTCATTATGTGAGGGAAAAAGGAGTATTGAAACTTGAAGAAGCCATTCGAAAAATGACTTCTCTCCCTGCACAGGTTTTTAGTTTGAAAGATAGAGGCTTGATAAAAGAAGGAATGTTTGCAGATATTACAATTTTTGATTATGAAAATATAAAAGAAAAGGCCACATTTTCCAATCCTCATCAGTATGGCGAGGGATTTTCTTATATCATCGTCAATGGAAAAATTGTTATAGAAAATGACAAATATACGGGAGCACGCCCGGGAATGGTTCTCTACGGACCTGGAAAAAATAATTGATTCAGAACAAAAGGGAGCTCAATTTCTGTTAGAAGCAGCAAAATAAGAATTCTATATGGATATCTGATTTATTAGGGTAAGAATTAAGAAAGTATTTCTTGAAAAGCAGCTATTGCCCGCTCAACATCACGGTCATCCACTTCTTTATTTGTAACCATCCGGATTCCCTGAGGCACAGATAGGGCCAAGACGCCTTTGGACTTTAATCTCTCCAAAAAATCAGAAACAGAAATTTCGGGGTGTTCAAACCCAAATATAACTATATCAGTTTCAACATCATCCGGGTCGAGCTTGACAGCCGGAAATTCAGAAATGGATTTTGCCAAGCATTTTGCTTTTATGTGATCTTCTTTTAACCTGCCGACCATCTTTGTAATTGCTATTATTCCGGCAGCAGCCAGGATCCCGACCTGCCTCATTCCACCACCCAGAGCCTTTCGCACTCTGCGGCCGTAATTAATAAAATCACCTGGGCCGACAAGCATTGATCCTACCGGAGCGGCTAATCCCTTGGAAAGGCAAAACATCAATGAATCTGCAACTGCTGCATACTCTTTGACCGGAACACCGGAGGCAGTACTGGCATTAAAAATACGAGCCCCATCGAAATGGATCTTTATTTCATGCTCGTCAGCAACTTTTTTTACAGCCTTTAAATTCGCCAATGGAACAACAGCTCCTCCCCAGTTATTGTGGGTATTCTCTACGCAGATAAGTGAAGTGCGGGGCAGATGAACAGACGGTATTTTTATGTTTTTCTCAATCTCTTCAGGGTCCATTGCCCCTCTCTTTGATGTCAGAGGCCTGGGAGTGACCCTTGAAATAAACGTCATATGGGTGGACTCCATATTGTAAATATGCGATCTGGCCTCGATTATTACTTCATCCAGTTCCTGAGTCCAACACTTGACTGCTATGGAATTCCCCATTGTTCCGGATGGCACAAATAATGCCGCTTCTTTTCCCATTACATCAGCTGAAAGCTCTTCCAGCTTATTTACAGTAGGGTCATCTCCTAAAACATCATCACCCACCTCAGCTTCCGCCATAGCCTTTCGCATCTCTGCTGTAGGCTTTGTTACCGTATCACTCCTGAAATCTGAAAACTTATCCATTCTAAGCTCCTCCTAATTTACCTGGGCTATTCATAAAAAATGTCAATATGATTGAAATTCAGGTGTGGCTTGAGCTCGCTTCAGCCACATCAGAATTTCATAAGATATAAATCTTTTATCATAAAGTTTCACGTTTCACAATTCACATTTCACGGTTTTTACCATTTTCCATTTACCATTATCTATTTTCTGCCTTTACCACAGCTTCATCCCCCTGCGCCTCGTATCTGCGGCAACCTCGACTCGTGAATAGTCCACGTTTATTAAGCTGAATCATTGCTTGTTTGTTTCATTACAAAAAAGATACTTACATACTGATATACTGTATGTCAAGCATAGTACACTCATGAGTTTGCCTCCCATTTCATCTTGCGCTTGATTTTTTTTAAAATATAAAATATAGTGCATTCCTCAGCACATGCGTCATTTGAATAAATCCTACTTGCCAATCTCATCAGCTCAGGCTTTTTTCATATTTATATAATATTTTGAACGAATAATAATGGAGGCTATCATGCATTTTAATCTATTAAGTGACAAAGATCTCAAGGCTATAGATGCTTTATTGGATTCTTACGGCGGTCCCAAGGAGATTTCACGGAAGATCGAGTCCATGAGGGACTACCAAACCAGAAAAAAAATAGCAGGGGACAAAGGATATGGCGCCACCCTTGAGCAGGCAGAGGAGTATACAAAAAGTTTTGCCAAAGTAGAAGATTTTATTGAGCGGAACAATCTTCAGCTCGACAAAAAAGGGACCTGCACAGCCCAGGTTTCCGGTTTCCAGGGGTCACCCGTCACACTGGAATGCATGAGAAAGGTTGCAGAGAACGGGGATGTTCTGTTTCCCACGGAAATGATCTCTGTTGTCGCCCTGACCGAGCAATACGTCTTCAGCGGCGACTTTCTCTCCACCCTGGCCATGGCGGAAAATATTCTGGGAGCCAGCAAGTTCTGTTCCACCAACCTCATCGGAACCCCTCTGCCCGAGGAGCGTTTCGCAAGGATGGAAAAGGTCACAGGCGAGACATTCGAGCGGAAGGCTCTGGGCAACGGATTGAGCCAGATCATCCTGAAGAATATGGGAACGGCCTTTGGAAACCTCGGCGGGGTGGAAGTGGGAAACAACAATCACATTGTCTATCTTGATGGGGTGCTCAGAGCCAGCCTCCAGACCGGAGGCAATTTTTTCCTCAACCCGAGCTGGTCCACCATTGTGGCAGCCTGCTATTGCGCAAGGGAGATCCCAAACCTCACCTTCAAGATCTCCATGCTCCTCTCCACGCAGAATGCCATTCAGCTCCGAATGCTCATGAACATCATGAAGGAATATCTCCGGGATGACGGGACAACGCCCATCTATGAGATCAATATAGGGAATGCTGCCACAACCAAAACTTTTATCCAGTGCTCAGAGGAGATGGAGGCATCCGGGCTGGATGTCTTGCTTGCCGCTCACCTCAGGATCAATCCAGACTTGGGAATGGAAAATTTCAACTGGACCGAAAATGCTTTTAAGGTTTTTGAGGCAGGGCGGGACCTGACGATCAAATACGAAAGCGATGGCAAATCACGGCCTTATGATACCATGGAGACCTACTTTCTTGGGGATGATGAGAGGAATGAAAAATCAAAGCTGATCGGGGATGTGATCTATCATAAATGTGTCCAGTGCGACAAGGATGCCAAAGAAATCATGAAACGGGGACATAAAGCCCTGTTCGCTGAAGTTTCCTACAGATGATCTTAGGATCTATGCTTTATTAAGGGGAAATCTCATGGATTTAAACATCGAAAACAAAGTGGCTCTGGTTGCAGCCTCCAGCCGGGGACTGGGAAAAGCGATCGCCCTTCAGCTCTCCAAAGAGGGGGCAAAGGTTGCGATCTGCGCCCGGAACGGGGAGCGCCTTTTTAAGGCCCGGGAAGAAATCGCTCGGGAATTAGGCGGAACGGTTAAGGCTTATGTGACCGATGTCACAAAGGAAGATCAGGTCAAAAATATGGTCAAAGCCATCGCCTCGGATCTGGGCCCTGTGGATATCCTGGTCAACAATGCAGGAGGCCCTCCACCCGGTTTTGTGGATGATTTTACTCCCGAAAACTACCGGGAAGCGGTGGAGCTCAATCTCCTGAGCACCATCCGCATGTGCTATGAAGTGATCCCTTCCATGAAGAAAAGAGGGTGGGGAAGGATTGTCAATGTGACCTCGGTCTCGGCCAAACAGCCCATTCCGAACCTGATCCTTTCCAACACGGCCAGAGCCGGGGTTCTGGGATTTGCCAAATCTCTGTCCGAGCAGCTTGCTCCTTTTGGTATTACGGTCAATTCGGTCTGCCCCGGTTATACGCGGACGGAAAGAGTGGAGGAACTGGCTCTTGCTTTTGCGGAAAAAGGAACAGGCACGACAAAAGATTTTTATGCGGCGATCGAACAAAATGTTCCCATGGGACGTATGGGGAAACCCGAGGAACTGGCTCATACTGTTGCTTTTCTGGCATCAGAAGGAGCTGCATATATCACCGGTACTGCTATTCAGGTGGATGGCGGATTTATCAAAGGTTTGTATTAGATTTTATAGATTAGGAGGTATCCATGGAGAAAAAGGAGGGAAACACAATAATCGACCCCTATCCGGAAATGATCCAGAACCTTCCCCAAATAGATATCCCTCACATCGGCATAACTGGATGGCTCCTTCAGGGAGACGTAAAGCAGGTTGTTTTTTTTGATATTGATAATATTGATGAGATGCCCCCCCATTCGCACTGCGCCCAGTGGGGACTGATCGTGGGAGGAGAGATGAGATTAACTATTGGGGGAGAAACAAAAATCTACCGCCGGGGAGACCGGTATTTTATCCCGGAAGGGGTGGTCCATTCCGCGGTTTTTTCGGGGCGGGTTCAGGTCATCGACGTGTTTGATGATCCCGGCCGCTACACAGTTAAAAATTAAGGAGGGAGTGGGCATGAAAGAACTTTTCAGCAAGACAATGAAGGGGTTCGAGGGATATCCCATTGGAAAAACTCTCAAATATCTGCGCGATCCCGAGATCATTTCTTTTGCAGGAGGGCTCCCCAGCAGCGACACTTTTCCCATGGAATTTATTCAGGAAGTAGTGGCAAGGTCCCTTAGGGAAAACGGAGCGAAAGTGCTCCAGTACTCTCCCATCACAGGAGAAAAGGACCTGATCGAGGCCACTATTGAATATCTCAAATTAGACGGTATCCACATCGGGCCTGAGAACATTATGATAACCACTTCCGGGCAGCATGGGCTTGACCTGGTCGGGAGACTCTTTCTGGACCCCGAGGATTATATTGCAGCGGATCTTCCCACTTTTGGCGGCGCTCTGGCCGCTTTTGAAATGCAGACACCTCGCTATATCGCCAGAGATATCAGGAAAGATGGGCCTGATGTTTCCGGTTTGGAGGCCGGAATCAAGGAACTTGTGAACCGGGGAGAGAAGCCAAAATTTATCTATGTGATTCCTGACTTTCAGAATCCGACGGGGATCACAACCAGCCTGGAAAAAAGGATGGCGCTGCTGGATCTGGCGAAAGAATATGAAATACCGCTGGTGGAAGACAGCCCCTACAGGGAGTTGAGATACACAGGAGAGACCATCCCGTCCATTTATTCCCTGGATAAAAACGAGGGTCATGTGATCGGGCTTTATACATTTTCCAAGATCCTCTGTCCCGGCCTGCGGGTGGGTTTCAATATCGGGCCTCCTGAGGCCATCAGGAAATTCACCTTTATCAAGGAAGCTAATATTCTCAACACACCGAAACTCAATCAGGATATCTGCTCGGCTTTTTTTCGGGATTTTGACCTAAAATCCCATTTCGCCAATTCCTGCAGCTACTACAGGGAAAAGCTTGGTTTTTTTCTAGACGCCTTGGAGGATAATTTTCCGGAAGAGATGGGAGTCACTTGGACTAGGCCCGAGGGAGGGCTGTTTCTCTGGCTGACGGTTCCCGAAAAGATCAATACCATGGACCTTTTCATGAAGGCCATTGAAGACAAGGTCGCGTTTGTTCCGGGGGAGATCTTTTTCCCCAAAAAACACATCAGGCACAACAGCATGAGGATTAATTTTTCCTATCCCACCAAAGAGCAGATTATAGAAGGCGTGAGGAGATTGAGCGCAGTGGTTCAAAAATATGGGGCATAATGGAGAAATCACAATAAATATCAGCTATTAGGCCGGATTTACAAGAAATAGCTTTCCTCTTATTATTTAAGATAAGCTGAAGCAGATTAATCTTTGACTGGATATGTTTCTTCATAGTAATATTGTTAAAAAAAAGCAGGTCAAAATGTAAAAAAATGAGTAAAAATAAAGTTTTCATCCTATTCATACTCATGGCCGTATCCATCTCCTGTGCGATAAACCCTGTCACAGGTAAGCGGGATTTGATGTTTTACTCCGAGGCTGCTGAGATCGACTTAGGAAGACAGACAGATCAACAAGTACGCGCTATGTATGGCGTATATGATGATCCGGCTTTAAACGACTATGTAAGTAAGGTGGGAATGCAGCTTGTCCCTCATACCCACCGCCCTCATCTGGACTATCATTTTGCCGTACTGGACACTCCTGTTATCAATGCCTTTGCCGCTCCGGGTGGGTACATCTATGTCACTCGCGGTATCCTCGCTCTGTTCAAGACCGAAGCAGAACTTGCTGCTGTCCTTGGTCATGAATTAGGGCATGTCAATCACCGTCATTCAGTAAAAAAATTGAGCCAGATGCTCCTTGTCCAAGTAGGTTTGGCTGTAGGAGGCGCTCTGAGTGAGACCTTCAAAGATATTTCAGGACTTGCCGATATCGGCATTCAGCTGATGTTTTTAAAATTCAGCCGGCATGATGAACGCCAGGCAGACACCTGCGGCGTTAATTACTCGCGGAGTGCCAGATACAATCCAGAACACATGATAGGCTTTTTTAATGCTCTTGAGAAAATGGGGGACCTCTCCGGCGGAGGACACAGTCTGCCCGGCTTCCTGTCCACCCACCCTTTAACTGCCAATAGAATCAAGTATTCCATTGAGATGCTGCTTGAAACGGATAAACAGCTTATGGTTAACAAAAACAATTATCTCAACAACATTAAAAATGTTGTTTACAGCGAGGATCCCCGGCAGGGATTTGTCGAGCATAATACCTTCTATCACCCGCAGATGCGCTTTTCTTTTGCTGTTCCCAATGAATGGAATCTGCAAAATCAGCGCTCTCAAGTTATCCTGGTCTCAAAGGACAAAAATGCAGCCGTAATCCTCAAGGTTGAAGAGACCACAGAAGACCTCCATAATTACGCCGAAAAACAGGCATCCAAGCTGCAGGGAGCTACATTCCTCAATGACAGCAGCATGCACATCAACGGACTCCGGACCTATCAATGTCTCTATGAGATCCTCCAGGAGGGTCAGTCAAACCTTAAAATTATAATCTCCTATATCCGAAAACAGGCCCATATCTACGCTTTTAGTTCGTTTAGCAAAATGGAGGATTACGGAAATTATGATTTTCAATTCGGGGCGATCGTGGGCTCTTTTAAGAACCTGAATAACCCAAAATACTTAAACCGAAAGCCGCTCAGGATCAGAATCGTCAGGGCCGACGGTCGAAATACCCTGCGCACCTACTTTCAGCAGGCGCAGATCAAAAAAGACATATGGCCAAGATTCGCCATCATGAACGGTATGGGTCTGGGAGAGGTTCCCAAGCACAATATGCTTATCAAAGTCTTATAACTTACTCCCACATGCAGCGCTCTCTTATTGGAGAAATCATAGAAGGACATTAGGTTTTTATTAACCGCGTGGATGTCTGTTGCCATGGGACACCTATGAGATCTAACGTCGCGTTTCAGCCGTTGGCGGTTTCGACCACTAAAGCTTTGTTAACAATCTAAACTTTAAGGGTTTTCCTTACTTTTATAAGTGCACTGAGTCCGCCAATCGGCTGCAAACGCTTTGTTAGATTTCATTTGGTAATCCCTGACCGATCCTCAAAAGCTTTCTTGCCGCATTTAGTCCTTCAATCACGATGTCTTTCTGTGATTCAAACGATGCAAACCTATCGACTGATTCAACCTTTAATCTGACTGCCGCCGATTTTGTGGCTTTTGCTACCTCTACCTCAATATCGGAGAGATAATCTTGCAGATCATCAGTTCTCTCCGCAGCTCCAGCGATTTGTAGGTCAACATCACCACGTTCAAGTTTGTGAACGATTGAGAAACGCTTTTCGAGAGTCGATGGACGAAAATTGGGCCAATCTGCGTTGGCAGGTTTGATGCCAGGCTTCTTCATTTCTAACTCAGGGTATCGTTGTATAGAAAGTGCCCAGTATTTTGACCAAAATTCCGTAACCCTCTCATCTGGATTGACTGTGTAGCCCCGCCTATTCTGCTCTATGGCCTCCTTGATAAGGTAACTTTTGTATACCGATCTTCGATCAGTACTTTCTTTCGAGGAAAACCAATCATAAATTGCTTCATAGCTCAAGTTGGCATCATAAACGCTTGAGTCTTGTTCCCTCTGAAGATACAGATTTGGAGCAACGATGCACGTCACAAAACTGCTCCATAAACCATTTTCAATTCCGTTATCGCCTCTCGCTTTGTATCTTCGCCCTTGTTCAGGTTGTGCAATAGCATCAATCTTATTTTCTATAAGTATGGCCATTCCATTGTCGTAAATGGCAACCAAATCTGATTCTCCAAGGACAGGATCTGAAATGGAATGCCAAGCCCCCTTAAAAGATGGTTTGTCATTATTTTTCGTGACCGTAGAGTAAAACCATGTAGAAAAATCATCAGAGACGTTTAGTTCTTCGAGAAGCAATAGATCAACATCACGTTCTGTTACTGCTTCAACTTTATTGACTTTCTCCATACATCTTCCTGAAATCTAACATATATTATACAGCCAATTTGTTTGCACAAATATGGCATTTATGGCTTTCTATCGCGTTATCCTGTTTGAGCAAAGCAGGAGTTAACATATTGAATATAAATGATTTTTCCTTGAACATCATCCTTTTACCCGAAGTGTTCTACAGTAAATTTTGCTGCCTAAACAGATACTATCAAAACTTATTGTAATAATTCAAGAAATATTTAGAGGAATCTTCTATTTTAGTATGTCGGCAGGGCTTAAAACTCCTCTAACTCCTCGATTCAAGACATGTGTATATATCATTGTTGTTCGAACATCCTTATGTCCTAAGAGTTCCTGAACGGTTCTGATATCATATCCATCCTCTAATAGATGTGTAGCAAAAGAGTGTCTGAATGTATGACAACTGGCATGTTTGATAATTCCTGCATTTCCAATTGCTTTTTTCACATTTTTTTGAATAGCGGTTTCATGAATATGGTGTCTGCCTTCTTCTCCGGTTCTAGGATTCCGGTATCGTTTTGTTGCCGGGAAAACATATTGCCATCCCCATTCTCTTGAGGCACTCGGGCATTTTCTTGACAGAGCGAACGGCACATTAACTTGGCCGAATCCTTCTTTAATATCAAGTTGATGGATTCTTCTAACACATTTCAGGTGTTCTATAAGCGATGTTTTTACCTGTTCGGGCAACATTGTGATCCTGTCCTTATACCCTTTGCCATCACGAACAATGATTTGATTGGATGTAAATAGGATAGGAATTCATTGATTTCTTTTTCTCCCATCTGAGATGGATGCCGTTTTCCATGAAAAAGGATTTACCGCCTGATTCATCCGATATAAGTTTTCTCAGTCCTGCGACTGTAATGAAGGGTTTGGATTTTATGACGGACAAGATCAAACAACTTTGGCTTGGGTAACTTGTTTTGACAAAATTTCTCCATCATCTCTTGCAGTATAAGCTTTAATAAATAGACGTAAAAATGATAATAAATTCTCATATAAAAAATTGGATTAATCTCCATAATTTTGTTAATATCAGTTTAGGCTGCGATTTGAGCTGTATAGCAAAATCGGCAAAAGGTTTTATTTGCGACACAGAATGAATGGAATCATCGGATTACGCTTAAAAAAACTGATTCAATATATTGCGATATGCAGCGATAAATGCCGTATTTTTACAAGAAGTTCGGCTGTATAATATATGTTCGGCAAAGAGTATTACTGAGAAATAGATAATGGTACTATTAGCATTTCTGCTGAAAAGACAAAGAGCCTGTCCCTGCGGTGCTCCGCTGTCGAGGAAGCGTTAGAAGTGCCCCTTGATGTCATGGATTTAGAAGAACCTGGCAGAATGCGTGGCAGGCGTGCAATTGGCTCCTCTCGCGAGTTGGCCTCCCGCTTTCGACATGAGCGAATGGCCATCGAAGAGCGCTCATACGATCCAGGGCTGGCTGAAGTCGCAGACGTAATCGACACTTATGTTGCGAGACTTCACGGCACGCAGGAACTAGTGAACGAACAGTTTCGCAAGCAGTTGCTATTGGAGTCTTTCTTGTATGTAGACCCGTCAATCCGGGGCTTCTCTTTTGACCCACCGTCAGAAGAAGAGTTCAGCCAATTTCGAGAGGAGTGAGAGGCCGGCTATAGAATCGATTTTTTATTGACCCCTTGCGCTCAGTCTTGAGAAGCTTAACTGAGGGCTGAAACAGGTTCATATAAAGCGGGAGTTCATTCTCATAGAGTAAATTCATAGCTGCAAGAGCTTGAGGAGAATCATACCGGTCCCACCCCATGAGCTTCCGAACATGGGCCCAGTTTTTTTGTTCAATATGAGCATTATCGTCCTTTTTATAGGGGCGAGAGCGGGTAAATTGTATTTGCCTCTCTTCGCAATAATTCCAGAGATGGTGATTGATAAATTCTGAACCGTTACCCGAATCAACGCCCAAAATCTTAAATGGCAACCTCTGGGATATCTTTTCGAAAGCTTTTAGGATTCCCTCTCGTCCTTTCTCCATCACAGCCTGGGTTTCCACCCACTGGGAGAAAATATCGGTAAGATTAAGCGAATGCATAAACTCCCTATAACCCGATTCTCCGCTGTGAGAGACTAGATCAGCTTCGAGATAACCAGGTTGCTTGACATCCCAATGATCGGTCTTGACAGGAATCTTATGCCGCAGCAAAGTTCCAGGCTTGGTCTGACCGTAAATTTGCCGTTTCAGCCTCCTTTTCTTCTTTTTAAGAGCTCGATCTATGGTGCTGGCACTTATATCAAACAGCTTCTCCTCTACCTCAGCTGTAACTTGATAATGCTTCTTTATCCAGGGAAACCAGAGCCTCAGTATCTCTTTGAGCCTGACCGACCAGGGATAACCCGCTTTCTTCCATACCTTCTCTACAATCTCTAGGACTTCATAATCATATTTCCTCTTCCTCTTCGTATGGGACCTGGGCTCCTCTTTCAAAGGCATCTGGTTCAGCTTCCATATCGCGTATTTTCGTTTATACCCGCATATGTGGCACAGCTCATCTAAAATCTTGGTTTTGGATTCTTCAGAAGCATTTTTGTAGCGCTTGTAAGTTTTCTCTAAGTATTTCATTCGAAGCTCCAATATCATAACCTAACCTCCTTTCTCTCAAAGTTAAGTTATAATCACTGTAGATTTTCTTGTCTACTACGGTTAGATTCTTAAATGACAAGACATTACTACTAAAGTTATATTTTAGATGATTTGATTCGATATGTTGCATTCTTAAGTAAATTTGATTATACTATAATTTGAATTTGGAGCGTTCACTATGGGATTTTATTCAGAATATTTAGACAAAAATTATAATTTTCCCCAGATCACCCAAGAAAGGAAAAAACACCTCAAGCAGATATCACATATAAGGGGTGATCGTGATATTCTTGTCTACGCCAGCGACTTAACGAAAGCCAATGCCAATATATCAATTGATTATTCTGACTTACTGCCATTTCAAGACCAACTATCAAACCTGAAAGGCAGTAACATTGATATTATACTCGAGACACCAGGGGGATTCGCTGAAGTAGTAGAAGACATAGTGAAGCTTGTCCGGAACCGGTATGAACAAGTTGGTATAATTATACCAGGATATGCTAAAAGTGCTGGTACTATCTTCGCAATGGCAGGCGATGAAATCTTAATGGGACCCATGTCAGCTCTTGGCCCAATTGATGCTCAGATTATTGCTAATAATAAACGATTTTCAGCCGAAGCATTCTTAGAGGGT
>JAUWNW010000124.1 GCA_030612445.1 Candidatus Aminicenantota bacterium | reverse complement strand
CAGGCTACCTGTCCGAACTTATTTATCTCGGATGGATTTCCCAGCGGCCCCACACAGTTTAAGACAGGGTCTCCCTTGTTTAGCGTGCTCAGTTGAATAGTGGTCTTACCTACAGCCTGGAAGATCAGGGTGATCGTTTTTGCTGTTCTGTTTACGTCAGCCACGGTTAAGGGAATCCTCTCTCCGGTTTCATTTATCCGTATTATCACAAATTGCCCCGGCTGGAATCTTTCGGCTACATGGGGAGCTTTTATTTCTAAAAGAAAGTTTTCTCTGCTGAGGGTTTTTTTCCGGACAATAATGTGGTTCACGGCCCCACCCCTTCGGCTTCTATTGTTGCCCAGATAGCAAAATCAGGACAGAACATCTCACAAAGGCCGCAGTTTAGGCAGGCCTCAGGGTGGATTACCCGGGGGATAAGGTAGCCGCGAATATTCTTTTCCTCCGACAGCTCGAGCACCTCTGCCTGACAGACTTCTACACAAATTGCACAGCCCTTGCAGCGTTCTTTAAGAATAAAGACCTGGGCTTTTTTGTTTTGTGCTTTAATCGATGTCCTCCGGTATTTTGAATTTTCCTGTAATGATCTTTTTCTGGAGTCTGATGTCAAGGTTTTTTCCCTTTGCCCAGAAATTTATCTCTGAATTGTCATTATAAAATTTTATCCGGTCGACTGCGTCAAGGATCCTGCCGGAATTGGCCTCATATATCAGGCAAGGGGAGATCACCTCAATAACGGCCAGTCCGGTCAGAGAGAATGCTTCTCTCAAGGAATCCTTCATCCAGCCAGCCTGTATAGGTGTCCACCGGGCAACAAAATCAGCCCCGCTGTATATTGCCATACCCGGGATGTTAAAAGGCAATTCAAACTCGCTGCCGGACGACTTGCGCATAAATGGGGTCAAGGGAAAAGCCTTATCCTTACTTACAGCATAGATGAAATTATTTATGAAGATTATGATGAGATTTGCACTCTTTTTTCCGGCTGCTATGAGTTGTTCTGCCCCGGATAAAAGAAGGTCAGCATTATTTAAAAAAACACAGACGTTAAGCCCCGGATTTTTGTGTTTCAGCTGGATTGCAAAATCAACCACTTTACCATTGGTTATAGAATAGGATTTAAAGCGCACGCTCTCAGCAATCTTTCCGGTACAGCCGATCCCAGAGACAATCCGCATGTCTTTTTTTAAGATGTCTGCTTCTTTTATGGCCTCAAACAGAGTATAGGCAGCAGTGCCTATGCCGCAGCCGGGACACCAGACAGTGGGAAATATTTCAGGATGCAGAAAGGAATCAGAGGGATGGAGGTTGCCTCCCTTTTCTTTGTTGTATAGTTCTGCCATGATTATCTGTTTAAAAATCTGCCTATTATTATCTCTTTTTTATTCCTGGTATCAAGGTTTCCAAAAGGCTCATTCTCCTTGATCACGGCCCGGCTTAGATACAATCCCATCCTATCTAGGGTAATACCCGGCCCTTGTTCGGAGGAAAAAAACATAAGACATGGGGAAATGACTTCTATAAAAGCTACTCCTTTGTGGGACAACGCTTCTTTTATGGAAAACGAGAGCCGGCGGCAGTGAAGAGGGGTCCATCTGGCCACATAGGAAGCTCCGTGTTTTGCTGCCAGGTGAGGGAGATTAAAGGGAGACTCCAACTCGGGAACTTTGGTGTTTCTGATAAAAGGGGCTGCGTCAAATTTTCTGTGCTCTGCGAAAAGCTGATAGATATAACTGTTAATATAAATAATCCCAACATCTGCTCCGGTACGGCACAGGTCGATCAGCCCATCAGCGCCGGAAGCAAGCAGGTCATTATCATTGGCAAAGACTACAACCTTAAGGTCTTTGTTTTTCTGCTTAAACTCCAGGGCAGCCTTAAATACATCCTGCTTAGCCGCATCGATACTTTTAAAGGTAAGATAATCAGCGATCTTACCGGTGCAGCTTATTCCGGAAGAAATTAGGCAAATATCACCTGCTGTGAATTTTAAGCGTTGTACTGTCTGTAAAAAAGTATTGACCACCACTCCGATACCGCAGCCGGGACACCAGACCGAAGGCATCATATCCAGGCGAATGAAGGGCTCAATAGGACTATTCTCCCTTTTTACCATAACGAAAAATTTTGGCGCATAAACCCGAACTTGTCAAGGACAATTCGCAGATACATGTATTCGGGGGACATCATACTTAATTAATATACAAAGAAAAAAAAGCCAGGGCCAAAAAAGAAGAGATAAGTATGATGTCCCCCGAATGCCCCGCATGCAAAGAATTATGAAGGAATCCCGTAATTCTTCATTTTATAGCTCAGGATACGCTCTGTGATACCCAGAGCTCGGGCAGCCTTGATTTTTACTCCGCCGGTCTTGTTGAGGGCTTTTTTTATTTCCTGTATTTCAATGTGGCCTACCTTTTCATTCAAGGATAAGTTCTCGTCAGAGATAATGTCTTCTTTCCTTGCCTCTTTTACATCCAGGGGGAGGTCGGCACTGGTGATATCACTGCCTTCACAAAAAACCACTGCCCGCTCTATAGCACTCTCTAATTCACGGATATTCCCGGGAAAAGAGTGTTGCATCAGCAGGTGCATTGCCTCGGCTGAAATGCCTTCGATTTTCCCCCCCTCTCTTTTATTGTATTTCCGGATGAAATAATCGACCAGAGGTGGGATATCTACTTTGCGTTCCCTTAGGGGTGGCACATGAATGCGGATCACGTTTAATCGGTAAAATAGATCCTGACGGAATTTATCTTCTTTCATCATTTTTTCCAGGTTTCTATTAGAAGCAGCGATGATCCTTACATCCGATTTTATGGGGCTGGCTGAGCCCAGCCGATAGAATTCTTTTTCCTGCAGGAAACGAAGCAGTTTGACCTGTACCTGGGGAGAGAGGTCGCCGATCTCATCCAGAAAAAGCGTGCCTCCGGAGGCGGCTTCAAATTTTCCTATTTTCCGCTCATGAGCGCCGGTAAAAGCCCCTTTTTCCGCTCCAAAGAGCTCGCTTTCAATCAAAGTCTCCGGTAAGGAGGGGATATTTATAGCCAGATAAGGGCCTTTCTTCTGCGGGGAAGAATAATGGATTGTTCTGGCCACCAGGTCTTTTCCGGTGCCGGTTTCCCCGGAGATTAAAATCGTTGCCTTGCACGTTGCTGCCTTATTGATAAGGAGAGCCACTTCATTCATTTGGGGGGAGGAAAAAATAAAATTTTCAAAACTAAAATTTTCTTCCAGCGAATTCTGTAGATGGTTGACTTCTTTGCGGAGTTTTTGCCTTTCCCGGGCTCTTTCAATGACCGGAAGAAATTCTGAAAAGTTGATAGGCTTGGCAATAAAATCATAAGCTCCTTTCTTAAGAGCTGCTACTGCATTTTCGACATTGCCATGAGCTGTCACCATGATGGGAGTGATCAGGGGATTTTGCTCCAGCATGCTTTCAATAACATCTATCCCGGTCTCGTCCTCAAGCTTATAGTCTACAATGGCAAGATCAACAGGAAAATCTTTCATGATATCTAATGCTTCTTTCCCGGTAGAAACATCAAATACAACATAATCCTCTGCTTCCAGATTCTCTTTGATGAGTCTGCGTTGGAGAGGATTGTCCTCTACAATCAATAAAGTAGCTTTGCTCATATTACACCTCCGGGATAATTATCGAAAAAGTCGTCCCTTCTCCGGAAGAGCTTTCAACCTTGATTTCTCCCTCATGGGTTTCGATGATCTTTTTTGTGAGAAATAAACCTATTCCCATTCCTTTTTTCTTACGGGAAAAAAACGGGGTAAAAATATTCTCATGGTCCTGTTCCGGAATTCCTATGCCCTGGTCCTTAATAGTTATTTTTACTTTTTTCTTCTGTCTGACAGCATGGACAAATATATGACCGGCATCAGTTGCTTCCAGAGCATTTCTGAGCAGGTTATAAAGAGCCTGGTTTATTAACCTTACATCTGCATATAATTCTACTGGAGAATTTTGCGAATAACGCAGATCAACTGCCTTGCTTTGGGTTTCTTGGCTTAGGGAATTCCATGCTTCTCTGACCAGGTCTTTAAACAAAAATGTTTTTTTATTTAGCTTAAAAGGTTTTAAAGAAGCGGAAAACTGGTCGATGATTTTTGCAATTTTCTGAATTTCCGCTTTCCCTAGAGAGGTTTCCTCATGGAGGCTAGGGGGAACTTTTTTATGAAGAGTTTCAAAAAGCAAAGATAAACTGTTTAAAGGGTTTTTTATCTCATGCGCCACCCCTGAGGTAAAAGCTGAAATCTCCCGGTACCTCTCTTTTTCCTCTTTATGTTTAGCAACCTCTCTTTTATTGGCGAGATAACGGTTTTGCAGGAAATAGAGGCCGATAAAGAAAACAATCCCGGCAGTACAGAATAAAGCAAAAATGGCGAAAAAGTTATTCCGGGAATGTGCAATCATAATTTCTAGGTCATTGAGTGAATAACCAAGGTAGAGAAAGTAAGTTTTGCTGTCCCGGGTAGAGAAAGAAGAGAAAAAGTTAAAAATTTTCCCGGCCGGCGAATCAATGATCCAGGATTCTTTTTCTTCGGCGGTCTCTATTGAAAGAGGGAGGTAGCCTTCAAAGCGGGAGCGCCAGGCCAAGATTTGTTTTTTTTCATCCAGGAGCGCCATATAATAAATATTTTTTTCTCTGGAATAGTGTCCGAAAATATCCTCAGCCGAATAATCCTCCCCCAAAAAATGAGCCATATCAGCTTTCAGAATCCCAGCGGTAGCTTGAATCTGCTCCCTGACCAGGTCTTCGACTTTATTTTTTACCTGAGTTCTGTTTAACGATGAGAATATAAAAAAAATTATCATAATACCCAGAAAGGGAAGGTAAAAAAATAAAAAAAAATTCTTCCCTCTCAAAGCTTTTTACCTTTTCTCTCCGCGCCTTTTCTGCCAGCGGTTACCGCGCCAATTGGGAAAGCCGTGTTTATCGCGTAAAACAATTATTTCGCCTCCGAATTTTACCATCCGGGCCATAACTATGTTTTGTTTGCCTTTTGCTGTAAGTGAGCCGGTCACATGCAAGCTCTCCCCCTTATGGAAATCCTTTTCAAAAAACCAGGTAGGACTTATTTCCACCGTATATGTTTTATTTGTCTTTTTTTCAGCTAAGGTAATAATAAGAAAAGGCGACCTCTCTTTATATAGTGGCTGTATAATGATTTTTTGGATAGTTCCGTTGAGATCGACTTCATTGTCTATATTATAAAAATGTTTGTCCGGCTGGGCATTTGCTATGCCGTATGATCCGGTCAAAATAAAAAGCAGAAGGATCAATGTTTTTACTCTCACTGTCTTTCTCCGAAAAAGAAGTTCCATTCGACTCCGACTGAGATAAAATTACCGCTCCAGTCAAACATCAGGTCATTTGAATGGTTGTCTATATAGGAATAAGATAAAAACAGGGAAAATTTAGGGAAATTCTTTTCAACCCTGGCTTCAAGCTGCTTTCTTTTGTCCTGTCGAGTCACTCCCAAAGAAACTCCTTCGCAATCCAGGCTTTCAATCCCGGGAAATTCTTTTACAGATATATTATAACTCAACTTGGCCTGGATATTCCAGGGCATTAATACTGTTAATTGGCTGCCTACTTGATATCCTTCCCAGGAAAATCTATCATAAGTGGGATTTTCAACCATATAGAATTCTCCGATATAAGTAAAGGGGTTCTCTCCGGAAAGGGACCATTGTTTCAGGGCGGAAACCTTAAGGCCGACTTTGTCGCCGATTCCTTGGGCAATTAATCCGCTGATCGAGATATTCTGCATCCCCTGTCCGACTCCTTGAGAGACGGGCACAAACAGAGCCGGCTGATAGCCTGAATAATTTCCTTTGCCGTATCCTTTCCCATAGCCAGAATAGAGATAATTTCCCTCATGACAGCAATCTTCTTCCGGGGCGATGCTTGCTTCCGTAAGATAGGGGTGTAAAAAGTATTTATAACCCCAGTTCATTTCCGTTTTCAGGGTGGTTTTTGTTTGAAAATACTTGTCCAGGGAAACATTTATAGAATGGCTGATAAAATCAAAGAGAGAATACCTGTAATTTTTATATTCCAGAGAATAATTTGACTTCAGAATTGAAGTCTGACTTAGATAACTCTTGAATGAGGTTAGCGCATTTAAAGCAGTATAATTAAAATCACTGTAATCTGATTGATAAAAAGCACCTCTCCCGGTAAGGGAAAAATAAAAGGCGGATTTTGCATTTACAGGGAGAACATAATCCAATCCCAAGTCCTGAACATAATAGGCAAGGTTAGGATTCTCATAAAGATAGGAATAATTCCCCTGCGTAAATATTGACAATGCGGAAAAATTCTTATCTGCGGCAAACCTCAGGCTGGAAACATAATCTGTTTCTGGATAGCTGTTCTGGAAAAGATTATCAGTCGAACCTTGGAAAAAAGACAGGATCAAAGAATCTGCCGAAAGGTTTATGCTTAGAACCAGTATTAAAAGGATATAAAGGAAATATTTTTTCATTTTCTTCTCCCGGTAAAGGAGCGAGGCCAGGCGAAGCAAAAAGCAAGACCTGACCCCGATTAAGTTTACCGCTTAATGCTTGCCGCCCCGGTAACCATTGCCTTTCGGGCCGGCCCCGTTGCAGACACCGCTGCCTAACATGCTCTGATTGTTGCGGAAAGACTGGTTACTAAAACCGGGCCTTCCCTGGGAACCATTTCTGAAACCAAACTGATTGCTGCCATTTCTGTTGCCAAGCCGATTTTGATAACCGGTTCCATCCTCTGGTCTTTCCCAGTCCGGATCCTGACAGTTTGGCATACCATCATTGTCATGGTCAAGATTAAAGTCACAGATGCCATCGCCGTTTTCATCTACAAATAGTGTTCCTAGCTGAGAACGAGTTGCCATCTTGTTCTGATTTTGGGCTCCGGCAAAAGCAAAGCCTAAACCCAGGATCAAAAGTGAGGCTACTAAAGCAAATGTTTTTTTGAAACTCATTTTAACCTCCAAAATTAAATTCAGCCATATCTAAAGCAATTATTGTGCCATTTTGTTATCTTTAATATTATGAACAACATACATATTTAGCTGTATAAAATTCCCTACAATATTGTAAGATTCCCTACAATATTGTAGGTTTGCGATAAAAAAAATATTTAGGGAAGAAAAGCACCGCCTAAGTAGTCTAACTATGATAGGTTTAATTAAAAGGAGAAAGTATAATGAGAAAGTATTCAGTATTAGGCTTGACAGTTGTGGTATTATTTTCAATTACCCTTTTAGCTCAAGGTGTAGATGTCACAGGCGATTGGGAGATGACTATGGAAAGCAGGCGGGGTGAGACGACCCGGACGATCAGCTTTGTCCAAGAGGGAGAGAAGTTGACGGTTACAATGGAAGGCTTCCAGGGAGAGGATATCACAGGAGAAGGGACTATTAAAGGTAATGAACTTGAATGGACTATCACTCGCAGCACGCCGCGGGGGGACTTTTCCATGACTTACACCGGGCAGGTTGAGGGTGACACTATGACTGGTGAAGTTCAGATGGGTCAACGCGGCAGCAATGAATGGACAGCAAAACGGAAGTAATTCAGCTAATAAAAATAATCAAAACTAAGTAGAAGAAAAAAGGAAGATTTAATACGCGCCTCCGTCTAAAGTGTGTATGGAGGTTAAAAAGTTGATTTTTTATGGACGAAAAAGAACTGATCCGGCAGGCCGCAGAAGGCAGCGAAGAGGCCTTTGGTGTGTTGGTAAAGAAATACAGGACAAAAATGTTTAACTTAGCTTACAGCATGACACGCAACCGGGAAACAGCTGATGATATAGCCCAGGATGTCTTTATCAAGGCTTATATATATATCTCAAAATTCAAATACAATTCCTCCTTCGGAACCTGGCTTTACCGGATCGTTGTTAATACCGTAAAGGATCATTTAAGAAAAGAAAGCAGGATAAATAAAATATCATTTGATGAAAAATTAGCTTCTCCGGATATACAGGAAGATGAAGTTATTATAAAAGAAGAAGAGTTGGAAGCAGAGCGCAGAAAAAAATTATTGTACAGAGCCATGCAGGCACTTCCGGAAAAACACCGGACCATCCTTACTTTAAGAGACATTCAGGGGGTCTCGTATAAGGAAATAATCGGCATACTTAATATTTCTCCCGGGACAGTTGATTCGCGCCTTTACCGGGCCCGGAGAATGTTAAGAAAAAAAGTTGCTTGTTTACCAAGCCAAAAAGGAGGGAGGCATGAGATGTAAAAAAGCAGAAAAATATCTGCTCAGGTCCTTTGACGACCGGCTGAGCCGGGAAGAAAAGGAGAGACTGAACACCCACCTTAAGAAATGTCCTCTCTGTCAAGAAAGATACAGAGAATATCAAAGCATGCTGCAGACGCTGAGGTCTGATGATTTTCCAGAACCCAAGCCCTATTTCTGGGAACGCCTCCAGCCCAGGTTAAAAGAAGAGAGAAGGTCTGGGCCCTGGCCTTTATGGAAACTGTGGGGCATAC
>JAUWNW010000095.1 GCA_030612445.1 Candidatus Aminicenantota bacterium | reverse complement strand
TTTTTAAAAAAATGGGGATAACTTTTGATAAAATGAGGTATTATTAACCATTTTTTGGCAAAAAATGGGGATAAGTTCGAAAAATAGTGATTGTAACATATTTATAATCAATTAGTTACAAGTGTTGAACAGTCTTAATTTGATAAAAAGGGAAAAATCCATTAATGTATATTTCAAAAGGAGAATTGATGAAAACTAAGATATCAAGAAGGAGTTTTATTAAATCAGGAATAGGGGCTGGTACAGCTGCAATATTTTCTGGGGGAAAGAAAGGATCCGGGATGCAGAGAAACAGAGGTAAGAAGGTTGTTATCTCAAGCGCTAATGGCCAGCGGGCTACTGAAAAAGCTATGCAGCTGTTAGACGAGGGTTTAGACCCGCTAGATGCTGTTATTGCTGGCGTAAATATTATTGAAAGCGACCCTGAAGATATGACAGTAGGTTATGGAGGATTACCTAACGAAGATGGAGTGGTTGAGCTTGATGCTTCAGTTATGCATGGTCCGACTCATAATGGAGGTGCGGTTGCCAGTATCAGAAATATAAAAAACCCATCTAAAGTAGCAAAATTGGTCATGGAAAGAACTGCTCATGCCTTGATTGTGGGAAGAGGTGCCTTGCGATTTGCTAAAAACCATGGATTTAAAGAAGAAAATCTACTTACCGATAGAGCAAGGAAAATCTGGCTAAAACATAAGGAACAGCTTTCGGATCAGGATTTTTGGTACCCACCTAAATCTAAAAAACTTGAGTCCAGGGTGCGGTCGTTTGTCGAGTCCCATGGTACCATAAATTGTTGTGTTTTAGATGCCAATGGTGACCTGGCCAGTGTAACTACTACTAGTGGTTTTTTCTTTAAAATACCAGGCAGGGTAGGGGATTCTCCCATCATTGGGGCAGGGCTTTATGTTGACAATGATGTTGGCGCTGCCGGTTCGACCGGATTAGGAGAAGCCAATATTTTAACCTGTGGTAGTAATATGGTCGTAGAATTTATGCGTGACGGTTTTTCGCCCGAGGAAGCATGTTTAAGAGCCTTAAAAAGGATAATTGCTAAAAGCAAACTCTGGCCTGAACGATTAGATTCTAAGGGGTTGCCCCGTTTTGATGTCAATTTTTATGCAGTTAATAAGAAAGGCGAATATGCAGGAACAGCAATCTGGAAAGGGAGATATTATTCAGTTAATGATGGAAAAGAAAATAAACTTAAACCATCAGCTTATCTTTTTGAACGTCCATGAAGAATCCTGGGGATTATTACAATGAGTCAATCCAGAATAGGTGAAGTTGGAATATTTACCTGCGTCGCCAATGGCCTTTAATATATACCCAGTGGTTTCCTTTTCGGGCCCAGTGCCCAGTTACCCAAGTGTGGCTCCTTCGATTTTTTGTCCAGCGGCCTGAGACCCAGTAATATTTTGAACCAGACCATTTCCAGTGGCCAGAGGTCCATAGGTAATTTGGCCCGGGTTTAACAGCGCGTACCTCCTTTTTTAGGGGCGGGGGAGCAAATGTTGGCCTGGCAACAACACAACTGGCAAGTAAGACAAAAACAAAGCATAAAAGTACTGTCCAAGTTGTTTTTTTCATATTTTATCTCCTCTTAATTATTTTTTTCCTTACCCTACTGCCATTCCAGAACAAATACATTATAACCTGCCTTTTGCAGCTTTAAAGCTATAGAATTTGCTTTTTGTTTGCTTTCTGCTTTTATCCTGACTCTATAATATGTACGATGAGGTGTTTTAAACCGGGCAATATAAACATCAGAGAAGGTTTTGCTAAGTTGTGCTTTTAGCACTTCAGCATTTCTTTTAATTGTAAAAGCGCCTACTTGCACCGAAATCTTTTGAGAGTTAAGGCTCGGGGAGAGCGCCTGGATAACTTCAATCCTAACCGGAATAACTCCAGGACCGACCATGTCCAGAGCAGATGCGGCAGCATAGGAAAGATCAATTAGTCTTCCCTTAACGAATGGACCGCGGTCATTAATTTTAACAGTAACAGTTTTTTCGTTATTTAAATTTGTGACAATAACATAAGTTCCGAAAGGAAGAGTTCTATGAGCAGCGGTCATGTCATGCATGTTGTATATTTCTCGGGAGGATGTTTTTTTTCCATGAAATCCGGGTCCATACCAAGAGGCTTTTCCGGTCTGGATATATCCTGGTTTTGTGTATTTGATGCTGGTGCAGGAAGAAAACAGGAGGCCTATTAAAAACAGAAGTATTGGGAAAATCAGGTTAAATCTTTGTGATTTAAAAAAATACATATTCCTTGTTATTCTAATAAAAAGGGCTAAAAACTGCAAATTCCCAGGCTCTTTCATCTTAGTTTGAACTATGATTTAGCGGGCATGGACCTTGTTTTTATTTTTTTGAATAAGACACCGGCAATTTTTATGAATAGTTCAGGCTAGGCGTTTTTTTAATAAATTGAAGGCGTCATCTATATCAGAGCTAAAGCTAAACAGCTGAAGGTCCTTAGGTAAGATAACCCCATGTTTGACCAGGGCTTCAAAATCAACTATTTCCCGCCAATATTCTTCTCCGTAGAGAAGAATAAATGTTTTATCCTTGCTGATTTTTCTGGTTTGAATAAGGGTTAAAGTTTCAAAGATCTCATCTAGAGTTCCAAAACCGCCTGGAAAAGCTACAATCGACTTGGCCATATTAATAAGCCAAAATTTACGCATAAAAAAATAGTGAAACTCAAATGCAAGCTCAGGTGAGATATAAGGATTAATGTGTTGTTCAAAGGGCAGGGAAATGTTCATTCCAATAGATTTTCCTCCTGCCCGAGAAGCTCCTCGATTGGCAGCTTCCATAATTCCACCGCCTCCGCCTGTACATATTACAAAATGTTTTTCTTCAGGTAAAAGCTTAACCGCCCACTTAGTCAGGCGGTATGCCAGTTCTTCAGCTTCCTGGTAATATTTAGACAGAGGAGTTTCATTGTTTGGCCTCATCCTGGCTGAACCAAAAAACAGAATAGTATTATTGACCTTAAGCTTTTTAAATCTACTTAAAGGTTCAAGGTATTCGCTTAATATCCTGATACTCCGAGCATCTGTTGATTTTAAAAAATCTAAATTCTTGTAGGCTTTTTCTGGTGATATAATTTTATCCATAACAAAAACATTTTACCTTAAAATCGCATAACTTATAAGTGCTAACCTGAATTATTAATAAAAAATGTCGATATTTTTCATGAATAATCCAGGATTATTTCCATATTAAGGGGTTTTATTTTGACTATAATATTTTGGTATGCTATTTATTAAACTGTAAACACGATGTGGAGAATTGTAAATAAAAAATGGTTACAAAATTAAAAAAACTTAGCTCTTTAGAATACCCAGGCAGGCTGATAATTTTAGGTAAGGATTTATCCGGCAGCTATATTGTTGTCGTTTATGCCGTGACCGGTAGGTCTCCTTCCAGCCAGGCAAGAAAAATAATTACAACAAAAAACAGAGCCTGGGTAGAGCCGTATGATGAGATGACTTTAAAAAGAGGCAATGTTGATCTGCTGGTTTATCCTGCAATTCAGATATCAAAAGGTATAGCAGTAAGTAATGGCAAACATACCTCTGCTATTCGGGACTGTTTAGCTCAACAGAAAAATCCTGTAGAAGTCTTGGCAAATGCTCTAGAAAACTGGGATTATGAACCCGATGCTCCTAACTACACTCCCAGAATAAGCGGATGTGTAATTAAACCTGAGAAAGCTGCCTTAAGTATTATTAAAAGAGCGTCGGATGGATCATCACAGAAAAACTATTATGGAATCTCTCTTATTGACGGAAAAGGGAAAATGATAGCTACTTATTCGGGAGAGAATTCTAATCCGCTGCTTTCTTTTGAAGGAGAGCCAATTGATGTAGATCTATCTGAAAAATCACCGGAAGAAACGGCTGAAGCAGTATATAAGGCTCTGGGTCCCAAGAATCATGAAAAAGATTTTAGAGTTTCTGTAGCTGTATTATTTGCTGATACTAAGAAATTTGAAAAATATGTCATATCTATAATAAACCGGCATGACAGGAAGGAGTAATTTTATGGAAAG
This sequence comes from Candidatus Aminicenantota bacterium, assembly GCA_030612445.1. GTDB lineage: Bacteria > Acidobacteriota > Aminicenantia > Aminicenantales > Aminicenantaceae > JAUVXM01. Next base: position 7,581 of record JAUWNW010000095.1, on the reverse strand, counting down.
GATCGGTAAAAAATCCCGGGCTCAGTACCGTGCAAAGGTTGAAGAAAACTTTTCAGAAACATTTAATTTTGGAACTTTAGAGTTTAATAAAAAACTTTCAATGAGGTATGGAGAGAATCCAGGCTATCCAGCCGCTTTTTATGCAGAAAAAGGAGCTTCCGGACCTAATATGGCTACTATGGAAGTACTTAAGCAGGGTTCCAAAGGGCTGGGCTATATTAATGTCGGCGATATGGACCTTGGTCAGCGGCTGGCGCGAAAACTAACCGGGATCTATCCGGATAAAAAGATATGTGTATTAATAAAACATGAAATGCCCAGTGGTGTAGCAATGGGAGATGACCCGGCTGCTGTGTTTCTAAAAGCATGGAAGAGCGATCCGCTTTCTAATTTTGGGAGTGTCGATGTTTTTAATTATTCCTTAAATATACAGGTGGCTGAATCTATCATTGAAAAAGGCAGAAATATTGAAGTTGTTTTTGCTCCTGATTTTTCCCCGGAGGCTCTGGAAGTGCTGAATACAAGAAAACCATTACGGATTGTAAAAATGGGAAGTTTTCTGGATGAGCCGTCACAGGATCAAAACCTGGAATTTAAAAGGGTGGCAGGAGGGCTTTTGGTACAAAAGAGATTTGATTCAAAGATTATATCGACTGATTCAGTGGAAGTCGTTTCGCAACGTCAAGCTACAGAGGATGAATTGCAGGCAGCTGTATTTGTCTGGAATATTGCTTGTTTTACCCGTTCAAATGCTATTGTAATTGGGAAAAAGGATAAAGTACATGGCATCGGTTCTGGACAGCGGAGTAGAATAGATGCAGCCGAAGATGCTATAAAATTTTCACGACGCGGTTATGGTCCTGAGGGATGCGTTTTGGCTTCTGATGCTTTTATGCCTTTTCATGATGTAGTAGAACTGGCCGGAAAAAACGGAATAACTGCAATAATTTATCCGCTGGGTTCTATAAGAGATAAGGATGTTATTGCAAAAGCGGAAGAATTCAACATAGCTATGATTGCCACTAAAAAACCAGATGAACTTAATAGTGAAAGGTGTTTTTTACATAGATAAACTTGACATATAATTGAATCGCATTATAATAGATATTTCTTAAATATCAATATCATAATAGAGGGTGGTTCAAATAGAAAAATAATATTATAAACAACCGCCCAAAGGAGCAAAAATGAGTAAAGAACTAACTGTGGAAGAGTTGCTGGCAAAAGCTGAACAGCCTTCCAAGGACGCAATGCGTTTGCATCCATATTACAAAGGCAAGATTGAAGTTTTACCCAAGTGTCGTATCAGGGATCTTAATGATTTTGCTATCTGGTATACTCCCGGTGTAGCTCAACCCTGTAGAGAGATTCAAAAGGATATTGAAAAAGCATACGAGATGACAAACAAAGGAAATTTTGTAGCAGTCATATCAGATGGAACCAGGGTACTTGGCTTGGGTGATATAGGGCCCGAAGCTGGCCTGCCGGTTATGGAAGGAAAAGCACTGCTGTACAAGTATTTAGGTGGAGTTGATGCTTTTCCTATAATGTTGGATACTAAGGATCCGGAAGAGATAATAAAAACAGTAAAGCTGCTACAGCCTACTTTTGGAGGAATTAACCTTGAAGACATCTCTCACCCAAAATGTTTTCATATCCTCGACACATTAAGAGAAGAATGTCATATTCCTGTCTGGCATGACGACCAGCAGGGAACTGCCATGGTTACTGTTGCAGGTTTAATAAATGCAGTAAAGATAGTTAAGAAAAATATGGCTGATATTAAAATCGCTTTGATCGGAGCTGGAGCTGCAAATATTGCTGTTTCACGTCTAATTGTTACAGCCGGAGTTACTCCTGGGAATATTGTTCAGTGTGACTCAAAGGGGATTTTGCATAAAGACAGGGAAGATAGAGAAGTACTCCAAGAAAAATTTAAAGAAAAGTGGCATATATGTGAAACTACTAATGCCAAGGGTTTAACTGGAGGAATTCCAGAAGCTATGAGAGATGCTGATGTACTTATTTCCGCTTCTAAATCAGGACCTGGTGTGATTAAAAAAGAATGGGTTGCAAACATGGCGGATGATGCGATTGTTTTTGCAGCAGCCAATCCGGTTCCGGAAATCTGGCCTTGGGAAGCCAAAGAAGCTGGGGCAAGAATCGTTGCTACTGGTCGCTCCGATTTTCCTAACCAAGTAAACAATTCGCTAGGATTCCCGGGAATCTTCAGGGGAACTCTGGATGTACGTGCTTCCAAGATCACAGACGAAATGTGCATAGTTGCTGCTGAAGAAGTCGCTAAAGTCGCTGAGGATAGAGGACTTAATGAAGACTATATTATTCCCACCATGGATGAATGGGAGATTTTTCCGAGAGAAGCTGTTGCAGTTGGTACTAAAGCTATAGAGCAGGGTGTTGCCCGCCTTGATATTCCAAAAGAAGAGCTATATAAAATGGCAGAAAAAACAATAAAGAAAGCTCGTGATGAAGTACAATTGCTTATGCGAGAAAAATTCATCGACGATCCAGACGCTTAATAAAGATATATTCATACTGAGAGCGATACTTAAGTAAAACTGTTTGTAAGGAGACAGTTTCTAATAACATGAGGCTGTCTCTTTTTTTTTAGAAATAAAAACTTGATAATATAATCAATATAAATACTTGACAGTGACACACTCAAGTATTATTATATAGATGATTTATTAATAATATTATGGAGGATTAGATGGCAAAAATAATAGGAATTGACTTAGGTACTACAAATTCAGTCGTTGCTGTAATTGAAGGTGATAAACCGATTATCATTTCAAATGAAGAAGGTGGACGTACAACTCCATCTGTTGTGGCTTTTACAGAAAAGGGAGAGAGATTAGTCGGGCAGGTCGCTAAGCGGCAGAGAGTGACGAATCCTGAAAATACTATATATTCGATCAAGAGATTTATGGGACGGCGTTTTAAGGAAGTCCCGGAAGAGATAAAACAGGTTCCCTTTAAGGTTGTGGGAGAAGCAAATGGAGATGTCAGGATAAAGGCTTTAAAAAAATCCTATGCGCCTCCTGAAATATCAGCGATAATTCTTCAAAAGCTGAAAAAGGCGGCAGAAAGTTATTTGGGAGAAAATATCAAAGAGGCTGTTATTACAGTTCCTGCCTATTTTAATGACAGCCAGAGAAAGGCCACTAAAGATGCCGGAAAAATAGCAGGATTAGAAGTTAAGCGGATCATAAACGAGCCTACTGCCGCTGCCCTTGCTTATGGGTTGGATAAAAAGAATGAACATACTATTGCCGTATATGATTTTGGCGGCGGTACATTTGACATTTCTATTCTAGAAGTTGGGGAAGGTATTGTTGAAGTCAAATCAACTAATGGAAATACCCATTTAGGTGGAGACGACATCGATCAGAAAGTACAGGATTGGTTGGTTAGTGAATTTAAGAAAGAATCCGGAATTGACCTGTCTAAAGATAAAATGGCTTTACAGAGATTAAAAGAAGCGGCTGAGAAAGCTAAAATGGAGCTTTCTTCTACAATGGAAACTGAAGTAAACCTACCTTTTATAACTGCAGATTCATCAGGCCCCAAACACCTCCTTGTTAAATTGAACAGATCAAAATTGGAACATCTCATGGATCCTTTAATTTCTAAAACTAGTGAACCCTGCAAAAAAGCTTTGAAGGATGCAGGATTAAAGCCATCTGATATTGATGAGGTTATCTTAGTGGGTGGTTCTACCCGTATACCAAAAGTTCAGGAGCTGGTTAAAAATTTCTTTGGAAAAGAGCCTCACAAAGGTGTAAATCCCGATGAAGTCGTAGCATCTGGGGCTGCTATCCAGGCTGCTGTTCTTTCCGGAGATATGAAAGATGTTCTGCTCTTGGATGTTACTCCTTTAACCCTGGGTATAGAAACCTTAGGCGGAGTTTTCACTAGGATGATCGATCGAAATACAACCATACCCACAAAAAAAACAGAAAAGTTTTCTACAGCTTCAGATAACCAACCTAGTGTTGAAATACATGTGCTTCAAGGAGAAAGAGAAATGGCAGCTGATAATAGAACCCTTGGCCGTTTTCATTTGGATGGAATTCCTCCTGCTCTCAGAGGAATACCGCAGATAGAGGTTACTTTTGATATTAATGCAGATGGTATATTACATGTATCTGCTAAAGATCTGGGAACTGGGAAACAACAAGCTATAACAATAACTGGGCACAGTGGGCTGGAAGATGATGAGATCGACAAAATGGTAAATGATGCAGAGGTCCATTCAGAAGAAGATAAAAAGCGAAGAGAAATGATCGATGTAAAAAATCAGGCTGACAACCTTGTCTATTCGCTTGAGAAAACATTAAGGGAGAATAAGGATAAGATAGCATCTGAGGAAGCATCGAAAATCCAGATGGAAATAGATAATACCAAGAGTGCAATTTCCAGTGATAGTATAGAGCAGATTAAAAAGGCTTTGGAGACATTAACTAAGGCATCCCATAAAATGACTGAAATGATGTATAAACAAAGCGAACAGCAGCAGGCCCAGCAGGAAGCTGCTCCAGATCAGGGTGAGACGACTGATGAAAAAGAAAAGGAAAAGAAAACGAGTGAGGCTGATGATGTGATCGATGCAGAAGTAGTTGATGAAGATAAGAATAAATCGTAAGATATAAGCGATAAGGCTCAGTATGACGAAAGATTTATATAAAATATTGGGGGTAGGTCGAAAAGCATCTGATGTAGAGATAAAAAAAGCCTATCGAAAACTGGCACGTAAATACCATCCTGACCTAAATCCAGGGGACAAAAATGCTGAAAAGAGATTTAAAGAGATTCAGGAAGCTTATGCAGTATTAAGTAACTCCAAGAAAAAAAAACAGTATGACCAATTTGGATTTGTGGGAAATATACCTCCAGGTAGAACTCAGCATCCATATTCTACAGGAGGATTTGAAGGATTTAATTTCTCTAATTCAAGTTCAGCTTCATTTCAAGATTTCTTCAAAAATATATTCAGCAGTTCTGTCCATCAGCAATATCAAGGACCAGAAAAGGGAGATGACCTTTATTATACTATGAACATTGGTTTTATGGATGCTATAAATGGGATTCAAACCCGGATAAAACTTTCTCGGAAAGTGGCATGTTCTGTTTGCAGAGGAAAAGGATATATTCAATCCGGAGGGAAGAGCGTCTGCCCAGTCTGTGGAGGATCCGGGCAGACGCCTATCCCGGTCGGGGCAATGCGATTTTCTACAACCTGTAGTGCCTGTAAAGGTAGCGGAATTCTAACTGGAGATGAATGTTTTTCTTGTCATGGAATGGGATTTATGCAAAAGACAGAGAGAATAAAGGTGCGCATCCCTGCAGGAGTCAACTCTGGCTCTAAAGTTAGGATTGCCGGCAAAGGAAATGATGGAAGAAAGGGTGGCCCAACTGGAGATTTATTTATAACCATTGAAGTTGATTCACACAATTTTTTCAGAAGAGAGGGGTCAAATATTTATATAAAGCTTCCCATAACAGTTCCGGAAGCCACTCTCGGGGCTAAAATTGAAGTCCCAACAGTATATGGGGTGTCAACTATTAAAATCCCGCCCGGAACAAAATCCGCACAAAAATTCCGGTTAAGAGAAAAAGGAGCCCCTAAGGTGGGAAAGAAAAAGAAAGGCGATCAGTATGTAGAAGTAACTATTGTACCTCCTCCTTTTAATAATGAACGTATCCGCGAGATCATGCGGGAGATTGAAAGGATTTCCGGAGAAAATCCAAGAAAAAAAATCAGAATACAGGGAAATGGATAAGAAAAAACAAAATAAATATTATCATATTAGCAGTGTTGCCAGGCTTTATGATATTCATCCCCAGACCCTGCGTTTATATGAACGGGAAGGACTTTTAATGCCTTCCCGCAGTGAAGGCAATACTCGCCTTTATACAGATGAAGATTTAAAACAACTTGAATGCATCCTCAATCTAACTCGGGAGTTGGGAGTAAATCTAGCTGGAATAGAAGTGATATTGAATATGCGCAAAAAAATCGAATCGATTGAGGAAGAAGTAAATAAATTTCTCGAATACATCCGCATAGAATTCTTTGAAGACAGGAAAGGGGAACCTGAGATTAACCGGAAAGCTATTGTCAGGATTAAAACTAATGATTTAATGAAAGTTTTAAATATTGAAGAAACAGAAGAATGAAGGAAAATATTAGAGATTTTTATCAGTCAAAGAATATTAAACTATACCTTGAACAAATTTCCAAATATCAGCCTTTATCTCAGAAAGAGGAAGCAAAGTTAGGCAGGCTTATAAAAAAAGGAGACAGGAAAGCTCAGTGTAAATTGGTAGAGGCTAATCTCAAGTTTGTAGTCTCTTATGTTAAAAAATTCCGGGGAATGGGACTAAGCTTGCTGGACTTGATCAACGAGGGAAATTTGGGATTGATTGAAGCAGCCAGAAGATTTGACTACAAAAAAAACGTTAAATTTATTTCTTATGCTGTTTGGTGGATACGCCAGGCTGTTTATCATTCTCTTACTCAGAATTCCCGTATATATCACATCCCTCAGAAACTTTCAGACCAGATTACAAAAATGAAAAAGATAAAAGCAAACCTGAAAAAAAATCTGGGAAGAAACCCGGATAGAGATGAAATTGCCCGGGATATGAAAATCTCTATAAGTGAGGTCGAAGAACTGGAAGTGTTAGAGAATAAAGAACTTTCTTTAAGCGACCATTTTTATGATGATGATGTTGAGTTGAGTGAAAAGATAGAAGACAGTATTTCACCTTCGATTGAATACAGAATTATCAAAGATTCCGTGCAAGATCAGATAAGGGAGATGATAAAAGGATTAGGTGAAAAAGAGGCCTTTGTGCTAAAATTAAGATTCGGAATAGATAATGAGGGCCCTTTGACTCTTCAAAAAATAGGCGACAAGCTTGATTTAACCCGGGAAAGAGTCAGGCAGATAGAAAAGAAAGCCATGAAAAAATTGTCTCAGTCGCATAAATTGCAGCAGTTAAGGGGGTATTTAAACTAATGGTAGATAAAACCTGTCCAAAATGCCAGGGAACAGGTTGGATTTTGGTGGAAAAAGAAGGCCGGTCTGTTGCTAAACGATGCGAATGTTTTATTAAAAACCGGAAAAATGTAATGTTTGAACAAGCCCATCTCCCAAAAAGATATAAAAACTGCTCTTTTGACAATTTTGAGATTCATAATGATTCCCTAAGCAGTGCACTTAAAATCTCTAAAAAATTTGTCAACAATTATCCAGTTCAAGATATAGGCCTGCTTTTCCAGGGGCCTTGCGGAGTAGGGAAAACCCATCTGGCAGTTGCTATCCTCAATGAATTAATCAACAAAAAAAACATTTCCTGTTATTTCTGTGACTTCAGGGAGCTGATCCGTAATATTCAGAATTCTTACTCTTCGGATGCGGTTATGAGCGAAACAGATGTTATTGCCCCTATATTCAAAAAAAATGTCCTGGTTTTAGATGAACTCGGGGCAAAAAGGACTTCTCCCTGGGTGGAAGAGACTGTTTTTTATATTATTAATCATCGCTACAATAA
>JAUWNW010000018.1 GCA_030612445.1 Candidatus Aminicenantota bacterium | reverse complement strand
TTCAGAGTATTTTGAGATCGAAGAGATCAAGGCATCCGAAAATCCTTCAATAGATATAGATTAGCATGGGATTGAACTTATCGCAATTTAATTCGTATATAGTAATTGAATAACAATACTATTGTAATTTTGATTTTTGTAATTTATAATTACGTTACAATAATGAAAGGAGGGTCAACATGACCGTACTAAGAAAGATTTTAGCTTTACTTATCATCATCCTCTTAGGCCTGCCTATCCTTTTTGGGATTATCTGGGTCACCGGGGTGACAAAAGCCACTGTCTCCGCTGAATTTATATCCGATCTGCCTCAGGAGATAATAGCAGAAATCCCGGATATTGCAGAGGAGATCTTCCAAGAAGCTCAAGACAATAATGTGATCTCTGATGAAAACACCAGAGCCTGGTTCCAGGCCGCTGCCAAAGCTGGTATCACTCCTAAGCAATTAATGGCTGAGATCGGCCTTTTGGATTGGCTGGAGAATGAATTATCCAAATCTCTGGCAGAAATCGGTGAAGTACTACGAGGCGAGAGAAGAGCAAGTACAATCATAATTGATCTTCGCCCTCTAAAAAATATCCTTCTCAGTGAAAAGATCGATCTGCAACTTATGAAGATACTGGAAAATCTGCCTCCTTGTGATGAGGAGGGATACCGAGATTGGCAGCTTATAGCTGAAGAGGGGCTTGGCCACTACGAATTGCCTCTCTGTCGGCCCGATCTTGAGGTAGCTAAAGAAGCTTTGACCATGTGGCGAATCGAAGCAGTCCGTGATATAGACGATGAGATCGAAATCTTCAAAGATGTTCGTTTCCTTCCCTCTGGCCTTTCCCGGGGTATAAGCACGCTGTCGTTTATTTTATTTGTGATCCCGGCATTCTTTATCTTTATAGGAGCATTGATCGCTGCTACTTCTACGGCAAGTTTTTGTAGATGGAGTGGCATATCTATCTTCCTGGGCAGTCTACCGGCCCTGTTCATCTCGTTTATAGCCAAGCATTTCTCAATATGGGCTTTGAGCTTTATTCCCTATTCATATTCTGTATCATCATCATCTGAACTGCAAGATTTGATCCTGGAAAAAAGCAGCTGGATCCCGATCAGAATCATTGATCAGCTTTTTTCTCCCGTGATTGTTGTAGCCGCTATTGTGTGTTTGATAGGAATTGTTATTTTTGCCCTAACTTTTATAGTTCGAGACCGCACTCAGAAAATAGCAAAAGTATCAAATAAAGCTTAAAGTATAGCTCTACTTTAAGCTTTATCCAGGATGGGGATTGCCCAACTTGCAGAGTTCAAAGCAGAAAATCAGCGAAGCAGAAAATCAGAATTTCACAAAATGCCGCCTATTGCGGAATTATGGTAACTATAATTGGTTTTATGGATTTTCTCTCCACCCAGACTATAAGGTCATTTCCCTTAAGGTTCTTAACATGCCCGCAGCTAAAATCTATTCCCGGCTGTAATTGTTTTCCATCTACAGCAAGTACAGCATCTTTCCCTCCCCAGCCCTTGACCACAAGGCAAAAGTTGGAGACAGGATTGTCCTTGTCCGCTTCAATCTCAAGTATAAGCTGGGAAGCTATGCCGCTATTCGGACACAACAATATATAAGCACGCTGGGAAAGATCATAGCCTCTGTTTTTATAATCTCCAGAAAGGACTTTAAGCTTCGGGGCCTGCACCCATGACCTTGCCAGCGAGGCCAGCTCTTCCATAGACCTCTCCCCCATTCCATAGAGAGAGTTGACCCAGTTTCTTCCCTCCCGACCTTTATGTTCGACCGGGTCTGTTATGGGAAAGCCGAGAAAGCTTGAAGCCCTGTCCGGCATTTTACTGGTCCTTCCGTCTGAGGGCAGCTGTCCCACCGGCCAATGGCTGCAGGAGCCTGGCCTGGAAAGAGAGCTTATATCCATGTCCTTTAGATAATGCATCTTTCCACCAGGTTCAAAAATAATAAAGGGCTTGTTCTTCGCTTTAAGATTATGCCGCTGGATCAGGGGATCTTTTGGAATGTATTTTGCAGTCTTTTTGGGAGGATTCTTAATATAATTAAAAACCTGAGTCTCCCCTTTTAGATTGGCAATGGTAACATAATCCTCATGGATAACATCTCCCTGCACTTGGCCGGGGCCGGTAAAAGGAATCGACTCCTGAAACTGGTGAGGCTGCCCCAAAGAATCCCTCTGCCACATGACCTTGCGGATCCCTGTCTGGTCGGGATAGAAATAATAATACTCATCCACCCAGCAAGCCCATCCTGTTTTTTTATCCCTGCGCCAGAGATGGTTGCGGGAGCTGACAGGAGCATAACGCCAGTGAACAACCACCCGGGCAGGAGTGTTTTCAAGGACCCTTACGTGGGAGTACTTGCATTGAGAGTCCTGCATGTGCTCAAAACAACCTTCAATGTTATCCCAAGCTTCTACACTCTGGTCCGCCATCCAGAGGTTGTTCTCTGTTACCCATGCCGGAGAAAATCGTGTCCCCCTCCAAAAAACGACTCTGACCGGTGAATCATCAAACTGGACCACAACATCCGGATGGTCACTAACCCTCCACATATCATCCCACTCCCAGTAGTATTTAAGGCGGGTGTAGTAGGCACCGAACCGGCCTGGGCCAGGAGGGCCGGAAGGCAGCACCCGGGGAGGGATATCAGGAGACGATAAAGGTATTTCGCAGGCATACATCTGTTCTATCTTTCCTGGATCAAGGGCCCGGTCATAGAGTTTTACTTCATCCAGGATTGCATCCAGGGAAAACCAGTCAGCAAGGGTACCAAATTCCCGGTGAATAAAGGCCGGTTTCTTTTTTGTCTGAATAGAGCCAAGCAGGAGATCCACTTCTTTTGCCTCTGACATCTTCCCTTTAAAGGCTAACCTTCCTACTTCTTTCCCATTGATAAAAATTTTAAGCCCTGCTGTACTGTCATAGGTACCAGCAATGTGAGCCCATTTTTTCCAGGCTATTTTTTCCTCTGTAAGACACTCTTTCCACCCTCCCCCAGCAAAAACACCCAACCGCAGTTCACCTTGTGGCCCGAGCTCAAAAGCATAACCGGCCTTTTTTTCCTGCTGCCGGGAGACTACCGGGCACCAATTCCAGGGAAATGCAGCCACTGCCACCCAAGCTTCAATGGTAAAAGCTTCTGAAAGCTCAGGCGCATTAGCAGCAGGACGCGTTATATAAGAAGTATATCCATCCAGCTTGACTGCTGAACCTGAAACTCCCTCAACATAGCGATAGTTGCCTTTTATATTGTCATCTTCCCTGGCATCAAATTTCCACCAGGCCACAGGAGTCGGCTCCTCAGAGAAAACAAGAGATGCTGGACTTAAGAAAAGCAGGATAATAATCGTAGTAAGCCACAACTTTTTTATCAATTTCATCGTATTTTCCTTCGCTCCTTCTCAGCCCTGGGCTTCTAACCTGGATTATTCACGAGTCGAGGTTAGCTTACCTTCTTACCGGATATTTACTGGGCGCCGGCAGAGGTTTGCGTGGAAGCATTTTTTCCCGCATAGCTGTGTGATATACAAAACTTGCCATAATAACCGCTGCCTGGATCAGGTCTTCCGGGATAAGGTGGTCATACACATCCATATTTGTATGATGAATTTTTGTTCCATAGTCCAGCGGGTCCTGGATAAACTGGAAGCTGGGAAGTCCGACAAGATCCAGAGCCCCATGATCCGACCCCATAGATGAGCGGTTGACTACCTGGGTCATTCCCAGGTCATTAAAAGGTTTCATCCATGCTTCAAAAATCGGCCTGATCTGGATGTTCTGCTGCATCTTTATACCGCGTATCTTACCTCCGCCATTGTCAAAATTAAAATAAGCGGAAAGTTTGGCATGTTCCGGTTTCAGCTTCATGGTCTCAACATCACCAAAATGATTTGCTACATAATTTTTCGAACCTATCCAGCCCTTTTCTTCCGCACTCCAAAGCACAACCCGGATGGTACGCCGCGGTTTGACCTCGAGTTTTTTCAAGATCCGCACCGCTTCCATACACACAGCACAGCCGGCTGCATTGTCAGCAGCGCCGGTGCCGGGACTCCACGAATCTATATGGCCCCCTACCATAACCAGCTCATCTTTGTTATCAGTCCCCTCGATCTCAGCTATAACATTGTATCCTTTAAGGTCATCATCATAAAACTCATTCCTGACTTCTACCTCTACTTTACAGGGCTCCTTGTATTCTTCGATAATTCTGTAAATGCGGTTGTAATGTTCAGCAGCCAGAATGATCTCAGGAAGAGGCCGAGGGTGATCGGGGAACCTGGCTGACCTTATGCCAGAGGCATGAACTGTCCCATAATCACGCCCTCTGGTGCTGCTGGGCATAACCAAAACTCCTACCTCTTCTGAACGGAAAAAATCCTCCCGCTCATCCAAAAAACCCCTCACATAATCTGTATATGGTCCCTGTTCGTCCGGGATCTGGTAATCATCCATTTTGCCCAGAGATTCCTTGTCATAACGCCTGGCATCGGGAGAAAACCAGGTCGGAATCTTACGCGGAGGAACATAAAGGACGATCTTCCCTTTTAACTTTCCCCGGTATTTCTCAAAATCCTCTTTTGACTTTAGATCAACATAGACCGGCTGTCCGGATATCTTTCCCTTTGTACTAGAGCCCCATTCCACAGATATTGCTATTAAAGGAGCATAATGGGGTTTCATAAGATGAGCCGATACATATCTTGGAGCCCAGCCGATCCCAAAATTTTCATACGGTTCAAGATTTACATTGGTCAATCCCCATTCTTTAAATTTTTTTGCTGTCCATTTATTAGCTCTGTCTATTTCCGGCGAACCGGTTGGCCTTGGTCCTATCACATCAGATAGAAATCCAGCGATCTTCAGGACCTGAGAATGTTTGATCCCTTCATGTCTGATCTTTGCGACCGTTTCTAGGTCAGCCTTGTCTTCAGCATAGACATATACAGAAAACGTTATGGCTATTACCAATACCGCAATCAAGAAACGTCTTAATCTCATAACTCCTCCTTTTGGGATTTTAATCGCAATAAATTATAACCTTGGCATGCATTATTGACATGAGCTTAAAGCTTTTTTTCGGGCTCCAAAATAGCCCCTAAGGCCTATTTGAGGCCTATATATCTATTTAACCTATTGATTCTATTTTATTTATCGCGGTCCGACCCCCAACTCAAAGGTTGTTTTTATCATTTTTCTCTCCCATATATTATTATGATTAACCTAATAATAAATTATACTACGAGCTACACTATGTAAATAAAAAATGTAATCATCTCCAAATACGTAGGGGCCTATTTGACAATTTTAGCTATCCTGATATATTAAGGCATGTGATCTCAGGATGAATCCGTTATTCATAGAATTACCTCTTATTATAATACTCCTCCTTTTTTTCTCAGCTTTTTTTTCCGGTTCAGAGACCGCATTTTTTTCATTATCCACCCTGCAGATAGAAAAGCTTGTTCAAAAAAGCCCAAAAAAAGGGGATAAGATACGCAATATCCTTAACCAACCCCGCCGTTTGATCATCACCCTACTTTTAGGTAATGAGTTTGTAAATATTGCTATTTCCTCCATATCAGCAGGAATCATAATTACTATTTTCGGAAAGGAAACTCCCTGGATAAATATTGTTCTTGTTTTGCCCGTGCTGCTGCTTTTCGGGGAGATCACCCCGAAAACATTTGCAATTTATAATAACGAGAAATTTTCATCCTTTGCTGTTTCTCCCCTCACCTTTTTTGAAAAATGGATTACTCCTCTAAGATGGTTGATTCGAAAGATCTCAGATAAAATCGCAAATATTTTTGTAAAAGAAAGTTCAAGAAAGGGAAGTATCTTAACCGAAGATGTGGTTAAGACAATAATTAAAGAAGGTGAAAAAGAAGGGGTGCTGGATACCCAGGAAAAAGAACGCATATACAAGATATTTGATTTTGGAGATACCAAAGTAAATGAGGTAATGACCCCCCGCTCCAACCTCTTCTATCTTCCTATAGAAATGCCTTTAACCGAGATGATTCAAAAGATCAAACAAAAGCATTTTTCTAAAGTTCCTATATACAAGAAAAACCACGACAATATTATTGGAGTCCTTTTTGCCACTGACCTAATCGGTTTACCCCAAGAGAAATTAGAAAGCTCAAAATCAACATTAAAAAGGATATTAAGAAAACCCTATTTTACTCCGGACACTAAACGAGTAGATGAACTCTTTAGAACATTCCAAAGAAAAAAGATATCCTTATCTGTAGTATTGGATGAATATGGTGGGGTCCAAGGGCTGGTTACCATGGAAGACCTGCTTGAGGAAATATTCGGGGAGATTGCTGATGAATATGAAAAAGAGCAAAAACATCATGAAAAACTGGCTGACAGGATTTTTAAAGTAAAAGCTAACATGCCCCTCCCTGATTTTAACATCCTGGTGGGAAGTAAATTCACATCAGATGAGGTTGAGACCATTGGCGGCCTGGTTTTTTCTTTATTCGGAGAACTTCCGCAAGAAAAGATGAGTATTAAATACCACAACCTGGACTTTGTAGTTGAAAAAATAATCGGGAATCGAATCGATTCTCTAATTGTAAAAAAGAAATAATGCCGATAACACTCTCTTTAATTATTATTATCTTGTGTGTTGCAGGAGAAGCTTTTTTCTCCGGCTCAGAGATAGCCCTTGTTTCTGTTGACAGACTAAAGCTGAAACTTGCAGCAAAATCAGGTCACAAATCTTCTCAACTGGTTTTAAACTTATTAGAGAAGCCGGAAAGAATACTGGCTACAACTCTCTTAGGAACAAACATCTTTGCAATTACCAGCACTACAGTGGCTGCATCTCTTTTTTATACCCTTATGGGACAGATCGGCATTCTCTTATCTATTGTAGTTATGTCCTTTGTAAATTGGATATTCGCAGAGATCGTACCAAAAAGTGTTTTCCAGCAGCTGAGCAATTCTATTACCCCCAAGATAGCTTATTTTATCAAGCTGTTTTCCCTTTTGTTTTTTCCAGTTACCTGGACTTTCACTAAAATATCAGCCGGCATCAATCAAATCATTAGCGGAAAAAAGAAATATTCCCAAGAACAGATCATCAGCAAAGAAGAAATTAAACTGATGATGGATATGGCCCGAAGCAAAACTGACATCAAGCCCAGTGAAAGGAAAATGATAAACCGGATGTTAAACTTTTCTGAGATCGAAATCTCTGAGATCATGATGCCTTTGATAGAAGTTTCAGCCTTAAGTGACAAAACCACAATTGACAAGGCAATAGAACAATTTAGGCAGACCAAGCATAGGCGGTTACCTATTTTCCATAACCGAGTAGATAGAATAACCGGTATCCTAAACAGCTTCGAAATCCTGGGAGAAAAAGGAAATTCAAGCATTAAACCTTTTATCCGGGAAGCATACTATGTTCCGCATACCAAAAAAGCTTCCGTGCTTTTAGAGGAACTACAGCATAATGGAATCAACATGGCGATCGTAGTAGATGAGTTCGGCGGAAGCGAAGGCATAGTAACAATTGAAGATATCCTGGAAGAAGTAGTCGGCGAAATAGAAGACGAGTATGACAAATTCAAGCCGGCATATCAAATTCATAAAGACGGCTCTATTATTGCTAAAGGAAGAATGGAAATAGATGAATTAAACGATCTTTTCAAATTAAACATTCCTCCTGGAGATTACGAGACCATAAGCGGATTTATCATTAATCAATTAGATAGAATCCCTAAAGCAGGCGAGACAGTAAAAATCACCGGGTCAACCCTTATTGTCCACAGAGCAAGCAGCAAAATGGTTATAGAAGTTAAAATACTGACCACGCCGAAGAAAGAATAGAAGGAAAAATGAGTTATTGGGACAAGTTAGGAGAAACATGATATGAAACGCCTAATCCTTGTGACCCTGTTTTTCACATTGATATCAGTTTTGCTGATAGTATGCAGCAATGATTTATCATATGATGCGGCATTATTTTCGGTCGAAGAAATCAATGGCGTTCGGTATGTCCATAATCACACCTCACAACTAGGATATACTTCCGGCGTGAACCTGGAACTCCTCGGAAAAATCGGAAAACTGGAAAGCGAAGATAAAAAGGATATTTTATTTGACCCAGTAGATGCAGCTCGGCTTTCAAACGGGGACCTTCTTATCCTTGAAGGGAGAGGCTGCACTGTGAAGCGGTACAACAAGGATTATAAATATATTTCATCCTTTGGACAAAATGGTCAGGGACCCGGCGACCTTCAATACCCGTTCTGTATTAGGCTGAGTGAAAATAAGTTATATGTAGAAGGTAGGCATGTTTCCATATTCTCCCTTGATGGGAGCTATGAAGACGGCTTCAAACCCGAAATTATGTTTCGCTTTGGCAACATTGGAGCACAATATAGAACATCCGGTATGGCAATCATCTCCGGCTCGCATGTGATTCTGCCGAGCCATCCTTCCAAGTGGATAGATTCAGGGGAAGATAAATTATTATCAGTTTATAATAAAAAAGGAACGATTATCCGTTCTTTCGGTGCTGTTAAGAAGTATGAGAATCTGCACTTGACGTTGAATGCCAATATTGTATGTTTTGCGACAGATAACAATGATAATTTGTATGTAGCCTACGCCCATCAAAATAAAGTTACAAAATATTCCCAAGACGGTGAAATGATTTTTTCTGCTGACAGAACTCTTCCTTATGAAATAAGAAATGTAATGAAAGTCGAATTATGGAAAAGCGGAAATTCGGAAAGTGAATTTCCCTGGCCTTCAGTTTCATCTGTAACAAAGGGAATCAATGTTGACTACAAAAACAGAATATGGGTATTAACATTTCTCAAACAGCCTAATAGGTTCCTTTCATTTGATAAAGAAGAGAATTTGACCGACTGCTATGAATTCGATGTGTTTGATTCGAATGGCATTCTCCTATTTAAGATTCCTTTTCCGAATGTCAGGTTTGACAATTTTTCCCTTTACGATGACAGGATATATCTAATTGATTCTAAGAATGAATCATGTGTCTATGAATACAGAATTGTGGAAAAGGATACCAAGTCATAAAACGCTGCAAAGTTACTTGAAATTACTGACCCCTACCCCATCCGGGAAGAAAGCTGGAAATTCCAACACATCACGGTCCTTTTTATTGGTTTACAGTAGATGATGAAGGAAGAATATTTGTTAGAACCTATAAGAAGGCTTCAGACGGGAATGGCTACTATTACAATATCTTTGATAAAGATGGAAAATACCTAGCAGATATTCTATTAATGGCATTACCCCAAGTAATAAAAAATAACATGATTTACACAATTGAAGAAAATCAGGCTGGATTTCATGTAGTAAAAAAATATGAGCTCACTTACGTTGGAAATAATTCTAACAATTGATATTGAAGAAAATTTAAATCGAATGTTGAGGATACAGTATATTTTTCAAGTCCTTTTAAATGTCTTTATCCCAGGGTGTAATAAAAATGATGAAATTATCCACTTTATGAAAGATGGAGTCGAAATCGCCAAAATAGGAGGGGAATACTATTGAACAATATCATCTTCCGATCAAGTTTTATAGTGTTTCTTATTTTCAGTCTCATCTGTCTAACTTTTGCTAAAAACCAAACAAAACCTCTAAGCAAAAATCCTGATAGGACGGTCGTTCTGAAAGAAGTTATGCGAATTGAAGATAACGGAGAAAATGTCATTTTCAGAAATCCAAAATTTTTAAATTTGCTGGAAGACGGCTCTCTCATTTTTTATGATTTTCCCCACATATTAAAATATGACGAAGAGGGAGAATTTGTCTTCAAAATTTTGAAAAAGGGAAGCGGCCCAAAAGAATGTCAGGACCCAAGTTTCTATTTTGTAGATGACAACCAAATATATATCCATTCTTGGATTCCCCCGAAGATTTTAATTTATGATTTGGATGGAAAATATAAGGAAGAATATAAAACACCTTCCAGCCTATTCAGGTTTTTAGGATTGATAGATAATAAGATCTATGGGATAAGGGATGAGATCCGATATTCAGACTTTATTCATAAAGAAGGAATATATGACACACCGTATTCTGTTTACGAAATAACAAATAATTTTAAAAAACTCAAGAAAATTCAGGATATCCCTGTAAAGCATTATATAAAAAAGGCGCGGTGGCGGCAGAGAACATTATTTTCCGTGCTTACATTTGAGCATTATTTGTTCATCATCCATACGTCGGAATACCAAATATCAAGATTAAACCTTCGAACCGGCCAGATTGACAAAGTTTTCAAAAGACCTTATACCCGGATAAAGTCAGAGGTGAAAGAAGAAGAGGACCAGGATATTTATAATCCTGTTCCAAGAGACTTCCGGCTACCTCCTCTAAAATATGTCTTTGATGTATGGTGGATTCAAGTCTATAAAAACTCTCTCTGGGTATTTACATCAACAAAAAAAGGCAAAAAATCATTGATCGATGTGTTTAATTTGGAAGGAAATTATATTGATCGATTTTATTTGGAATATCCCGATAATGGTCTCTTTCACAATCCTTCTAATACTCTAATTTCTGATGCCGGATATCTGTATGTCCCGGAAGAAAACAGAGAAACTGGTCTCTTCTGCATAACGAAATACAAGATTGAAGGTTACTGATATGTCAGTTGAATTCTATAAGATTCTCTCTTTCCTGCGGACTTCTTATTGACAGGATATGATTTTTCTATGCATTATTGTTGAGGTAGCAAATCAAGTAGTAGAAATTTGAGGAAATTGAGCAGAGATTGCCATGAACAAAAATCCTATCGTGAAGCTTAGCTAGGTTTCAAGGCTTGATCTTTTTTATAAAGGAGCTCTGCTATGAAAAAGTTAATAATATTGGGATTTTTCACACTTTCCTTTATTTTTTGTGGTGGGAATAATGCCATAGTCGACCGCACAGAAGAAAATAATGTAGAAATAATTAAAAACCACATAGAACCATATAAATTAAATAAACCTAATAATCTTACTATTCGAATTCTCTTCTTTATTGATACATCTAGCACACTCATAACAAAAACAGGACTGATGGATATTCAAGATTTTGTTGTTGATTCAGAAGGAAATATATACTGTATAAGTCTCAAAAATCGAGAATGTTTGATTTTCAAGTTTGATAAAAATGGCAAGTTTATTAATTCTTTTATTAAAAAAGGACGCGGTCCTGGCGAAATAGATAAGTATTCGAATTTTCAAATAAACACTGAAGATGAAATAGAAATTTATCAAGCCCGCCCTCCAAAATTACGATTTTTTAATAAAAAAGGAAAACTTATAAGAGAAAAGTTTTTAGAAATATCCTATATCAGGGCTTTTACTTTAAAAAACGGAAATTACTTAGCACTAGGTCCTCACAACCTTATTGACACTCTGGATGAAAATTCAATCCATGCTCCATTAATTATTCTTGATTCTAACCTGGAGAAAATTAAAGAGCTTGAAATTAGAAAATGGCCTAATCCCATGGGTGCAAAGAGGATGAAATATTCAGAACATGTCTTTCAATGGAGTATTTCAAGAAAAAATATATTTATAGCAAATGAAAACAGGGATTATGAAATTCTTGTCTATGACCTTGATGGTCATCCAATGAGAAAAATACAAAAAGAATACAAGCCAGTGAATATTCCCCCTGAAATTAAAGACAGGTTTAAAAAAGCATCCCGATTTGCAGACAGGATATCTTTTCCCAAACAATTTTGTCCTTTCCAGGGCATTTTTACTGATGATAAAGGAAAGCTTTTTGTTGCAACTTATGAAAAAGGAGAAAATCCCGGAGAATATATCCACGATATTTTTAATGACTCTGGTGTATTTATAGGCCGGAAAAGCCTGAACCATTTCGGCAAAACAGGATATGGCGCCCCTTTTTCTTTATCTGCGATTTTAAAAAACGATCATCTTTACTGTCTTCAGGAAGATGATATAGGATATAAAAAAATAGCAGTCTATAAGATACATTGGGAATAAAGAGTTCACTTTTCCCGGAAATATAGCCTTATGGGAATGCAGCGGTTACTATGAACCTTAGAATATTCCGGAAAGAAAAAGTAAGAAACATATATCAACCGGGACGATTTCTACCCTAAAATTAGCCGATTAAGGCACAAGAAAGGAGGGAAATAATAATTAATTTAATAAAAAGCAGTGATTTGCTTGGGTCTGTCCCTATTCTCTAAAAAAGGATTTTTCAATTGTCTTCTTGGTGATTTTTCATGTTTTGGTTTCTTTATATATCCTATTTCTTCCAGATAACCTTATAAGCAACTAATTTTTCAAATCCACTCTCTTTTTCATAAACACAATAAAGTCGATTATTTTTAAATTTGCCTTTAAGACCAGCTTCTTTAGAGAAATCTTTTAAGTTTTTCCGACAAATAAATACGCCTTCAGGATTAAAAATGTCAAACACATATTCGTCGGAATTCTCACCTTCCTCATAAGTCATTACAAATATTCTTCCTTCCTCATCTGTTAGAAAATAATGGAATGGAGGCATATACTTAAGAAAATAGAATCTATCTCTTATTGGATCAAAGAGAGGAGCTTCAAATTGTTTCATATATTTTTTCTTATACTCTTCAGAAGTAAGTATCCTTTTATATTCCTTTCTTATTTTTCTCAAAAGATTTCCTTCAAAATCATAGGCATTAATATCATAACCTCTATCTTGAGTGCCAGTAAAAATCTTATCCTTTGAGAGACTCCAGACTAAATTATGGTATGTAGCTTCCAGCTCCCTACCTATAACTGGATTTGGAAATTCTCTTTTATCCAATTGTTTTATCTTTTTAAATTTAGAATCAAAAAGAGACAAAATACTCTCAAATTTTTCTGCAGAGGCTTCAATTTTCCTCTGCATAAAGAGATAATTTCCATTTTCTAAGGGAACTCCATCTCCTATACCCAATAATTTTATCTTGATCTCTTTGATAAGAGTCCCATCTCTCTGAAAAAAAGAAATTTTATAATTTCGAATATCAGTTACCGCTATCTCTCCTTTAGAATTGACTCCTAAATTTACTGGGCGCTGAAATTCTCCTGGGCCTTGCCCTTCTTTCCCAAATGTTTTAACAAAATTTCCTTTCTTATCGAATTTAAATATTTGGGAGCTACTAATGAAATAAACATTTTCCTCTGAATCAATATCAAAAGCTCCAATTTCTGATATTCCCAAATCCGTCAAGTCTTCCCTTTCAGTATCAATCACACATTCTTCTTCAAGAGTCAAAGTGGTAGGTCCATCTTTAACCTGGTAAGGCTCTAAATGATTAACGATCACTTCCACTCCATTTTCCATTATCCTCTCTATCTTTTCTTGTTTTGGTCCGCAGTAGAAAAATAAGGAAAGAATTAAACCAAAATAAATTAGCTTTCTCATTTTTAGTCCTTTCTTCGAATAACTCAGATAAATTTTTTCATTAAAAAAATTTGCTGCTTCTTTTATATAATATTCGATTCTAAACTACAACCTAAAACAAGGGTAGGACCTTGCTCCCCTCGGTTTTTTATCTTCTCTTCCTCTCCCAAATTTTAGGATAAAAATCTGCCTTTTCACTTAACTTATTTGTTGTTTTTTGATCCCTTGTAATGGCAAGGACTTTTCCTATAGTTGTGGACAGGACATTCCCTATAGTGAGGGAAGGGACGTTTCCCATGGTCTTAGAAGGTAGTTTTACCAGGGATCGTCCGGTAGAGGAACCGTTTCAGCGGATGTGCAGTTCGTAGGTCTCCTTGTCCTCGTTGTAGTCAAACCAGACGAGTTTATTCCCCTCGATGTCGTACTTAAAACCGTTAAAGGAGGGAATCTCAAAATTGGGCTGCAGCGGGAATCGGAATGCTCTTCCCTGGATCTTGCCTTCGAGGTCCATGACAATGATTTCATATAAGTCGTCCTTCTTGGCCGCCGTGAGAGCACAGATCCGCCCACGATCGATCTTAAAATCAATTAGCGCGGGGAAATATTCGGGTACCACAGGATTGACATGAGAGTAATTCGTCTGCCAGTCCTTCGATGCCTTCCATTCCTTTACGATCTCGTCGACGAAGCTCTTTGGCACCTTGACCTTGTCGACAGGGTGTTTGATCTCGTGGAGGAGAATCCCATTTTCATCGAAAACCGAGATCGAGAACCCCCTACGGGAATCGGCGATGTAGATCCGGTCTCCGTAAACCGTATAGTCCCCGTAGTCCCGGATAAGGAGCTTGTCGCTCCTCCCCCTCGATTTCGCTCTTCCTGGCGGAGGCGGAGCCGGGGGAAAAGCGGGCAACTCGCCGAAGAATTTCCGTTTGAGCTTGAGATTGGAATCATAGATACGGCCGGATGGCCCGGCCAATGAGCCGTCGTCATTTCGGAGCATAGGAAATCCCACGAAATTACTTCCGACGGGAAGAAAGGGATAAAAGGCAATTGAAACTGGTTCCTTGATCCAACCAGTGTGGATGCCTTCCAAGCTGAAGCATTCAAAACTGAGGACATCTTTGACGATTAATCGGTCACCCACAACGGACAAGCGCCTCGGACCCCTGCTGAATTCTCCGGGTCCTTGTCCAAGCTTTCCGATTTTCTTTAGAAAGCGCCCATCCGAGAGATTGTAGACAACGACATCCCGCCTGTCGACAAAATAGACTCTCCCCTTCTCAATAACGATCTGGCGGGGGCTTTCGATTTCCGGCAGAGCGATGATTCTCTCGGTCTGGCCGGAATACGCCGATCCGGATGAGAAAATGCAGAGTATCCCCAAGAGGATAGCTACGGTGGGAATTGAGCATCGGCCATTATTCATTCCATTCTCCGTGCAATCTTCAGCGGATAAGCAGTTCGTAGGTCTCCTTGGCGTCGTTGTAGGAGAACCAGAAAAGCTTGTCCGCTTCGATGTTGTATTTCGGACCGTTCAAGGCTGCAACTTCGAAAACACTATAGGAATTTGCCATTTGCCTGCGCCAGTTTGCGTCTGCACTCTTTCCTCGAAAGTCCCATCGACTATCTTGAAGAAGTATAAATAAGAGCTCAAAACTTGTCAAGGACAACCCGAATAATCGAGTAAGCCGCTATGATCATAAGGGATAGCAAATTCTTTTTTGATCTCAATTTTCTGTGTCCATGACTGGAACGGAAAAAGAAGAAAAACAAAAGCATGTGAATTGACAGCAGAGCTTTGGGATTCTATACTGGGGAAAGGCTTAAGATGATGCAGGCGGGATGGGAAAATGAATTTTAGGAATATCTGTGTATCATTTGTTTGTATATTAATAATTATCTTATTCATTTCCTGTAGTCAGCAAAAAACTGAATGGAAAGGGACAATAGAGGAAGTGGATGGAGTGACGGTTGTCAAGAATCCCAAAGAGCCGATGTATGATGAGAATGTTTTCGTTTTGGAGGAGGAGTTATCTATTGGAGAAGTCGAGGGAAAGGAAGAATATATATTTTCACGAATTAGAGATGTTGATGTAGATGGCAAGGGGAATATTTATGTCCTCGATTCAGGGGAAGCTCACATAAAAGTCTTTAATAAAAATGGAGAATATGTAAGAACTATCGGAAAAAAAGGTCAAGGCCCTGGCGAAATGCAACTACCAGGTAGTATTTCACTCACCCCAGGAAATGAAGTAATAATTAATGACGGAGGTGCTCGTCATCTTCATTTCTTCAATTTGAGTGGGGACTATTTGAAATCTATATCTCAAACTAATATGAGCATGTTTATACGTCCTAAGGTTGATTCTCAAAATAATATAATAGCAAGTTACATTATAATGGATAATGTCGTTACTTCCGTATTAAAAAAGTTTGATTCTGAATTAAATGAGATATTTACAATTTCCTCATATAAGCTTGCAAAATATCCCATAATAAATCCCTTTTTCCCTCAACTTTACTGGGAGATTACAGGGGAAGATAATATAATCTGGGGTTGTGCTGACAAATATGAAATTCAAATACTTAATCCCAAAGGACAGCTAATTCTGAAAATAATCAAAGATTATGATCCGATAGATATTACAGATGAAGAAAAAGAGAAGTGGATAAAAGATAATTGGGGAGAACAAGGAGTTTCTTCTGATGTTAAAGTAACTTGGAATGAACATCATAATCCATTTATATATTTAAGCATTGATGATTCTGGAAGAGTCTATCTTAGAACATATGAGAAAGTAATTAGTGGCGAAGGATATTACTATGACGTTTTTGATTCAAAGGGAAAATATATTGTCAAGGTTCCAATTAAAGTTCAGCCACAAGTTTGGAGAAAAAATAAACTATATGCAATAGAAGAAGACGAAGACGGCTACCAATATGTGAAACGCTATCAAGTCACGTGGAAAATCTAACGTGATCCACTCCACCCGGAAGCCAAAGAGCAGTAAGAAAGATTAAGAAATGAAACTCATAAAGTTCTGTTTTGGATTGCTTATATTTGCATTAGCAGTATGGCTGCTTATTAATTGGCTTCATAACAAGAAAGAAACAAGAGAACTCTTATCATGGATTCATGTCTCAGTTATTGAGATTGACAAATCTGTCCCACCAGGCCTTCTGATTGAAGTTGAGAACAGTGGCTCAAGAATTGTAGGTAGGACACATTTCAGGTTAGTCTTCACTTTCGGCGATGACCCCATTTGCAGAGTAGATTCTGACTATGGCAACTTTAAACCGGATGAGAAGCGTAGAATATTATTAAAATGTAAAGAAGAGGATGTGCATCGTAGTAAAATTCAAACGCCACAAAAAGTGAACTATTATCTACAAGTATTCCCAGAATGGAAAAAAGGATTAGAACCTATTGAAGGGGAGTTTTTATTAAACCAATAGCTTAGATTTAATCTGATGCTATTAATGGGTCCCTGACCTACCCCGCCTAGAAGCCAAAGAGCCGGGTAGCAGGGTAAGGGATGAAGATAAATGAAGCATAGCAATGGGGAATAAATATTCAAATCAATATTATTCTTCCCAGAAGGGATATCTTTATGTAAAAGGAGCAATCATGAAAAAATTTGGCATTCTTCTCTATATAGTCCTATTTTTGCTTAACTGTGGCCCAAAGCAGGACAAAGTAGAAAGAAAGGTTGAGAATGGAGTGGAAATTGTCATCAATCATTTGGAACCATACAAAATTGGCAGCCAAAACTCACTTACGTTGGAAGAAATTCTAACAATTGATACTGAAGATGATAAAATAGCAAATCTTGGAATCCCAGACATTTTTGGTTTCAGTGTCAATTCTTTAGGGGAAATATATATTCTAAGAGCTTACAAAGGCGAAGGAGATTTTATTTTCAAATTTAATAGTATCGGAGAATATGAAAAGCCATTTGGGCCACAAGGCCAAGGGCCGGGAGAATTGCAGAATCCTCATTATATTGCAATAGACCATAATGATAACATTATGATTTCTGATATAAACCAGCAAATACTTCGTAAATATAATAAAGATGGTGTCTTTATAGGTGATTTTAAAATAGAAAGCGGAGATATTCCAGTTACTCTTGGTCCTAGGGCAAATTTACTTGTTAAGGGAGATTCATATAAAAGTGATAAAGGGAGAGCATTAAATACTTATTCCTTAAAATTGCTAAATCCTGACCTTGAAGTATTACAAGTCATTGATGAATTTAGCTTTGAGCGGAGGCAAGACAAGGCCAAGGCAACAGAGCCAATATTCTGTTGGAGTGTATCACATGATAATATCTATGTAGTAAACGAAAATAGAGAATATGAGATTTGGGTCTATGATTTTAAGGGGAAATTGATACGTAAAATACAAAAACAATATAAGCAAATACCTATTTCTGAAAACTTCAAAAAGAAGACATTAAAACAATTTCCAGAAAGTATGAGAGATCAAATGAAAGATATGTTGTACTTTCCTAAATTCCATCCTCCTATTCAAAACCTGGTTGCCGGAGATGATGGATTACTGCTTGTATCAACTTTTGAAGAAGGGGAAAATCCTGAAGAATTCATGTTTGATATTTTCAATGAAGAAGGTGTCTTTATAGGAAGAAAAAGCTTAAATATTTGGATTTGGGAAGGCTATATATGGGCCCGAATTAAAGCAGGTAAATTTTACGTTCTAAGAGAAAAAGAATCTGGGTATAAGGAGCTAGCTGTATACAATATGATTTGGAAGTAGCAAGTAAGAATAAAGGCTAGAGCGGTTTATCAACGTATTATTTTTTCTACAAGCAAATATACTCTTGTTCCTAAAGAATTTGGCCATCGAGAATTAGGATTAATATCCAGTTTTTTTGCTCTTATAACAGCATTTTCAATATGAGGTAAAAATTTTGAAGTGTCTGGGTTAGATTTATTAAATGAACCTAAAATCCTCCTTATTTCTTTTTCTATGAGCCTATGAGAATTTTGAAATAATCGATTCTTTTGTTCATAATCGTATAGATCGAATTCATCCAGGTGTAATAACATCCACAACTCGAAACAAGGATTGCTTACTGCTATCCAAAATCCTTTACCTCGACATTTTCCGGCTACATCGCTCAAATTTTGTTCTGTCCATCTATCAACATCTATAACCATCCATAATTCATCATCTCTTCTCAATTTATATTTTGTTTTAAATTTATTAAGGTGGCCCAATACATGCGATGGCGAAGAGGCGGACACAGATCTTTCTAAGACTTCGACATGCAAACTTGATCTAGCATATGCATCTTTGAGATCATTAAAGTACTTTTTCTCTGTTTTTTGTCCTTCAGATGCAATTACTATTAACTTTGCGTCTCTAAATCCGGTCCTTCTAATAAATGGCTTCCTGATTATTGGCATAAAAAATTTACCATCCAAGATCTTTCGGTTCTCTTATAAAAGGGATAGCTCCAAATCTCCCATTTAGATAGCCTTTTTGAATGTCTTTATCATACCTAGGCTTAAATTCTTCTAATGAATACAGGCATGACTCTTGATATTTGTTTTTTTCAACAAACCATATTTCATCACGTCTCAATAACTCAAGATCCAGAAGATTTGATTCATGTGTTGTAGTAATCAGTTGTTGTTTCAAATTATTTTTAAATCTTGGAGCAAGAAACAAATTTATAAATTTTTTTACTAAAAGTGGGTGAAGACTTCGTTCAATCTCATCAATAACAAATACATTTCCACCAGGCAGGAAACTGATAAGGATAGGAAGTAAATCTATAATTCGCTGTGTCCCCTCAGACTCATCGGCCAACTCAAGGGTTGCATATTCATCACTTTCTTTCATTTTATGCTTACTAATAAGTCTCTGAGCGATTAAATCTTCATTCTTATCTTTAGATATAATATATCTATCCTTTCTCGGTGTGCTTAAGATTGTTTTTACATCATTTCTTTTAAGACCTTTTTTTAGATTAGAAATCACTTCCTCAGGAATATCTTTAAAATCCTGCTCGACTTTAAATTTTTCAAGAATAATATCAGAGATCCCAACATCAAAATATTTAATAATTTTTAAAATTAAATCTTTAATCTTGCTTTGTTCTTCGAAAAAGAATTCAATGCCATCATATTTTGAATCAGGGAAAATTATCTGCAATACATCTCTAAACCATTCATAAGGTTTAGTAAAATATTTGACATTTCTATGATTAGATTCGGTTAAAAACAATTGATTCGAAGGAGTACCTTCACTAACAAATTCAACAAATTGCTTGTCTCTTTCAGATTTGAGTTTTAAATTATTCCCCAAAGATAATTTGAATCGATCATTTTTCAGGGCTTTTCTGGAAAATAGCAATACATCTTTTTTCCCTTTTATCTCATAAAGCCATTCTTCAACTACTTTTTCATAATCAACCTGGAATCCATATAAATAAATCCGCTTTCCAATATAAAATTCAAATTGAAAACTTGAAGGCCTATCAAGGCTTTTTTTATCAAATTTAAATTTTTCTATAAAAATTGGCTCCTCTGGCTTTTTTCCTTTAACAACAAAATTCTTTACAAAATCCAATGACCTAACAAAATTCGTCTTTCCGGAAGCATTAGCACCATAGAGTACAGCAGATTTTAAAACAGATAATTGATTATTAAATTTACTAACATGATTGGAATATTTCCTCGCTCTTCCCTTTACCATTGAAAATTCAGATTGTTCATTAAAGGATAAGAAGTTTTCTATAAAACATCTAATTAACATAGTCTTTTCCTTTTTTTTGAGAGATATTTTCTCTTATATTATTAGATAATTCATTAATAGTCAAGATAATTTACAGTATAAAGTGATAATTTCTCTTAACGGTAGCTATTTGTTTCTTTAAGCAATGATTGAGGGACATCATACTTAACCTGAATTATTCGTAACGCAGCGTATCCACTGGATTGGCATGAGCGGCTTTCAGCGACTTGTATCCGACAGTGATCCCTGCCAGAACAAATGTCAGCGCGGCCGTTATAATAAAAATGCTCAACTTAATATCCGCTGCATAGGGAAAATTCTGCAGCCATTTTTTTCCTGCCAGAAAAGCAACCGGCCAGGCAATAACATTGGAGATAATAACCAGAAAAAGAAACTGGCGGCACAGCAGGGCGACAATGGATCTTACCGGAGAACCCAGCACTTTTCTGATCCCTATCTCGCGGGTTCGCTTTTCAGCCATAAAGGAAACCAATCCGAATAACCCGACACACCCGATCAATACCGCTAAAACAGCAAAAGCCCGAAAAATGCCACCCAGCTTTTCTTCGGCCCGGTGCTGGCTGAGAAAAAACTCATCCAGAAAAAAATAATAAAAGGGAATGTGAGGATAAGTTTCTTTCCATAGTCCCTCGATCTGATTTAGAGTTCCGGCCGTATCTTTGGTCTCTAAACGAAGCGTCAGCCTGCGCGCCCTGTTTTCTATGGGCCCCTCATCACTGATATACTGGATAAAGGTGGGCTCGACCACAGAGTAAAGGGATCGTTGGTGGATATCTGCGAATACGCCGATTATGATTTTTTTTGACGGACGGGTTGCATCATACCAATTAATGTCAATGATCCTGCCTACCGGATCGTCCCATTCCAATTTTGCCGCAGCGGTTTCATTGATCATTATCGCGTTGGTTTTATCTGTTAATATTTCTTGAGAAAATCCTCTTCCCTTTGTCACCTTGATCTTGAGGCTGTCCAAATACCCATAGTCTACCAGGAAATGCTCCATTCTGAACGTCTGGTCCTGGGCAAAACCTTCCGGACGAGTGGCGGTGTTGAAGAGATACCCTTCTCCGGGAACCATAGAAGTAGAACCGGCCGAGGCCACTCCATTGATCTTCAGCACTTCATTCTTGAATGATTCAAGACCGAGCCGAACATATTCATTATGCAGGATGAGCACTGCGGTAATCAAATTTATTATCCCAATTCATGATCTTACCCACCGGATTTTCGTCGCCGAAATATTTCTGGGCGGTTTTCTCTGTGATGACCATGGTGAACGGAACCTCAAGCGCTGTGGCAGGATCACCTTCGATCAGATCAAAAGAGAATATATTAAAGACGGATTAGTCGGCATGAAACGGGCCGAATCCAAAACTTCAGGATAATCTTTGACCAAAGTCGCTCCTACCGGGGCAGGAGAAATGGCCAGCTCCCGGGTTTTACCCATAGCTACCTGCTGGGAAACTACTCGATAAATATTGTCGGCATTTTTATGATAACCATCAAAAGAGAATTCATAGCCGATATAGGCCAGGATCAGAATGCAGCAGGATATGCCAATGGAAAGACCGAATATATTGATAAAAGAATAAGATTTGTACTTTCTCATATTCCGCAAAGCAAGCTTAAGATAATTTTTCAGCGTTTACTTCTCCCTAAATATTGCAGTTAACCTGAATAATTCATAAAAAATGCCAATACACATAATAATCAATCATTATATAAATGTTTTGTCAATTTATCATATAATTATTTCTTTTATGCTAAATGTCTTTACAAACAATTGTTAAATATGTTCAATTAATATAGCTTCATAACTGACTGATATCTAATATGATAAGCTTATCAAATGTTAAATATTAGTTAAGGAGTATGTAAATAATGAAATCAACTTTTAAGCATTTCAATCTGAAAATATTCGAACCTGATTTTGGATCAAATTTAACTGACATTATCATTGAATTGGACCATTTAAGGAAGAAACAGTTAGGAGGAACCACTCATCCTAATATCTTTTTTCAGTTAAAAGGCATTTTTCATCTGCTAGAAAGTCTTGGCTCAGCAAGGATAGAAGGTAACAATACAACAATTGCAGAATTTATCGAAACAAAAATTGATCCGAGCACTCGTAAAAATGAAAAAGAGTTCATTTCATTACAAAATTAGTATTAGAAGGGAGCTTGCTGCCTTCCATCACTGCTACAGGAGGATTTAATTGGCGCTCCTTGATCTGGAGCACTTGGGAAACTTTTATATGTGTAGGTGCTTGTTACAGCAGTTTATATCCCCACTTGTTTTTTCCTCAGTTATCTTTTGAAAAAACTGCCTTTTACAAAAAATATCCTCTAAGATCTTGTCCTTAACAAATTTAAATCGGGTCACCCATTCACATTCATTAAGAAACTCAGCTTTACCCAATCTGATTCTTTCTTTAAACACTTTTGAAAATTTTAATCAACTTATCTTTAAGATAGTAAAATAGTTCTTCACCCGGGTAATTGGACTCGTTTTCAAGTTTCAGATTAATGTAATTTGAAACTCTCACTATTTCAGGATAAATTTCTCTTAATTTTGACGAGATGAGGTAAACATCATTTTGCGCCTTTGGGGAATGAAGAATAGATACAATCCTTCCCAGAGTAAAAAATATTATCGGCCGGTTTTTAAACTGCATGTTTCTTCGGTTAAATTCACCGGCCAAACTCTTTATTCCTTCAAATGAATATAATTTTTCCTTTCCCTGGATCTCTTTCCTAACAAACCCTGACAATTCCCATTTTTGTAAAACACGGTAGACTATTTTCTGATCGTAATATATCGACCTTGCAATTTTATTTGCATTTTGCTTTTTCTCGCCTAAAAGAAATAAAACGATATCCGCTCTGGCATTAACTCCAAATATACTTCTTAAATTTAACTGGAGCAATTGATTCTTGTTGAAAATAATGCTTTGAACTATCCCCCGTTTTTTATACCCAGCAAAAATTTCCAGATATTGATTGTCAATATTTTTCATTTTATCTGAATTAATACTCCCGGGATTTAAAATCTTAACTAGCAAATTTCCATTTTTTAAAATGGCTTCACCTTCCTGTTTTGCCCCAAAAATTTTTAGTATATTTTTTACTCTGGATAGACTTACCCACTCCCTGTTTAACTCGATCCATTCAAGCATTGCTAGGAATAATCTTTTATCAATAGATCCTGTAAAAAAAGTTGATATGATTAATGCCTCTATATCAATCACATGTTCAAATTTCTGGATATGGGTTTGAACTCCGAGGGAATTCCACTGACTCCAATGCATAGAAAGGTAACAATCCAATAAATCTTTTTTATATTCTTTTAATAATTTCATTGTAATTGAATTTTTTCAAAAAATCCTTTAATATCAATTTGAATCCATCTGACACATCCTGTGTTAAAACCCATTTACATGCCTCTAAAATTTCCTGTTCACCGGGTTCTAAAGCAAAAAGAGCCGTTCCGCCACACACAACAATTGAAATCTTTGTGCCTCCATTTATTCCAATGTTTTTATCCAGAGCTTTTAGGATATTTTCAATACTGTCAGATGAAATCATATTAGGACTTTATCACCTAGCTTTTAGGATGTCAAGTCCTAATGCAACTAAAGTTAATTTAATGTTATTCAATAGGAATTTCTTTTTTTTCAGGAAGGAAAACCGGTAAAGAATAGTCTATCCGTATCATCTGGCCTCTTTGAAACCAGGAAAATATGAGGGCCCTAGAGGCGCAGGGTTCTGTTTAGGGTGTTATTCACTTCTTTCCCCACAGCATTCTACTTTTTTTTCTTCGTCACCCGGTCGATCGGGGCAGGCCGCGGAGTACGTTTCACCGGATTTTTCTCCAGCAGCTTAAGGGCTTCTGCAACAGCCTGTTCAAGCTGAGGATCTTTACCGGTTATCACATCAGCTGGAGTCATCTCGACCTCAACATCCGGAGATACTCCGATATTCTCCACACACCAATTACCCTCGATATTATAGATAGCCAGGTTCGGAGAGGAAATCGCCCCACCATCAATAAGGTCGCAGCCGCCGTGGTGACCGACCAATCCGCCCCAGGTCCGTTTGCCAACCAGGGGACCGAGCTTGCGGAAGCGGAAATAATAGGGCAGCGCATCCCCGCCTGAACCGGCATATTCGTTTATGATCATGACCTTGGGCCCAAAGATCTGAGCAGTAGGGGTCGTAAATTCTTTGCCGTCCCGGGTAGCCCAATAGTTCATCAAAGGCCTTGACATCAGATCGACAAAATAATCAGCAGCAGATCCGCCGCCGTTGAAACGCTCGTCAATAATCGCTCCCTGTTTTTGCTGCTGAGCAAAGTAATACCGGTTGAAGTTGACGTAACCAGCATAGGAAGTATTCGGCAGATAGACATAAGCCAGACGTCCACCCGACATTTTATCGACCTTGCGCCGATTCTCGTCTATCCAGGCCCGGCTTCTTAACTGCCTTTCCGAAGAAAGAGGGACGACCGTGATCAAACGCGAGCCGACAAAAGAAGGTTTGTTATTTATCCGTAAGCATGTCTGTTTGCCGGCGGTCTGCTCGAACAAACTGTAAATATTAACCGGAGCCTTTAACTTCAATCCATTGACTTCTAAAATATAATCACCCTGCGATACTTTTATTCCCGGTTCGGTCAGAGGGGCTCGCAAACCCGGATTCCAGTTTTCGCCGTGATAGATATTGGCTATCCGGTAAAATCCTTTTTCGACTTCATAATCAGCACCCAGTAGTCCGCCCGAAACTCGATCAGCCTGCGGGTAGATACCGCCGCCGGCCCAGGAATGTCCGATCGTCAACTCACCTACCAAATTCATCAGGATATAGTTAAGATCGTTCCGGTGCGCAACATAGGGCAGGAAGAGTAAATATTTTTTATAGATTTTTTCCCAGTCAGCCCCGTGCATATCGGCATCATACAGGAAATCCCGATTGATTCGCCAGGCTTCCCGGTAGATCTGTTTCCACTCTGCCACCGGATCCACCTTCATCTGAAGCTCCGAGGTTTTGAGCTTGCCGTCTCCGACTTTGACTTTACCTTTTGTATCCACAATCCCCATGACGTTTGGAGCAAAATAGAGCATTTTTTTACTGTCGGCTGAAAGGGTATAATCATTGATTCCGGATATAAACGGCTTGGACTCTTTTTTCTTCAAGTCATAGCGGTGCAGGGTAAGACCGGTCTGATTGGGGATCCTCTCCGCATAAAAGAAAATACCTTCCTCCCCTGTCTTGAGCAGGCTGTAATCCCGCTCGGAAATATCCAGGGCCAGGATACGCTGGTCGATTCCCGGCCAATCAATTCGGATATCAACTTTTTCCTGCTCTTTTTTGTCCGGAGCTTTTTTCCCGCTTTTATCCTGGGAAGGTTCGGTTTTCTTTTCCGGCTCGTCCTTTTTTCCCTCTTCTTCGTCACTCTCAGGCAGCAGCGGCGAGGGCTCCTCTGAGGAGAGCACGATCATATAAACTTCCCGGGTGACAATCTGTTCATAGGAGGTCATATCAAGCCAGCCCGTACTGAGATCGTAATTCGTGCTGGCTAAAAAATACAGATATTTACCGCTCTTATCAAACGCGGGTGAAACGGCATCGGATAAGCCATCAGTGAGCTGAAACGATTTTTCCACCTTCAGCGAATAAGCAAAGATCGCATGAAAATGATTATCCAGGCGCTTGGAATAAGCCACCCATTGTGAATCAGGTGCCCACACATAATCCAAGGAGCGCTGAGGATGATCATAAGTATCCCGGCCAATTTTCACCGCTGCTCCGGTCTTCACGTCAATATACCAGAGATTCAGGCGCTTATCGGCAAAAAGGATATTCTCTGAGTCAGGTGACCAGACCGGGTCATAATAAAAAGAGGGATTGTCCAGAGTTATAGTGCGGACCGGTTCCAGGCCCTTTTGATCGGCTATTTTCAGCTCATATTCTACTCCGGCATCGGAAAACCAGGCGATTCTTTTTCCATCCGGAGACCAGGTAGGATAACGGTCATTGGCGCCCGAACTCTGGGTTAAATTACGGGTGTCTCCTTTTTTAGCCGGAACCGTAAAAATGTCGCCGCGGGCACTCAATACCGCTCTTTTTCCGGACGGAGAGATATCTCCGCTTCTGACTAGTTTGGAGACATCGGCAAAATGGTGCCTGCGTCCGGGAAGATCCCCATGTATTTCAATGTGCAGCTGGGTGGATTGACCGCTCTGAGGATCAAAGGTAAAGAGAAAACCGGCCTGTTCATAGATTATCACTCCGTCACCGGAGCCGGCGCTTTTTATATCATAATCGTCATAGGATGTCAGCTGCTTGACGGTCTTGCCGGTTACGCTGTAAGCAAAAAGATTCATGGTAAAATTACGGTCGGAAAGGAAAAAAACCGTATCCCCCATCCACATCGGTTCTGTATCATTGCTGTTATCCCGCGGCACCTTAACAATATTGTTATCGGAAAAATCGAACAGCCAGACTTCTGTTGTCCGGCCGCCCCGGTAATGACGCCAGGTATTAAACGCATCGGATACCCGGATATAAGCCAACTGTTTACCATCAGGAGAATAGGCGCCCTTATACCCCATGGGAATGGGCAGAGCATCAGGCATCCCCCCCTTCACAGAAACAGTCCAGAAACGATTGAAAGCCATAGGCGCTGTATCTCTTCCGGAGGTAAACAGCACCTTACTGCCATCCGGAGTCCATCCCTGTACAGAGTCAGCATAGGGGTGATAGGTCAAGCGTCGGGGTTCCCCTCCAGCTGTTGGCACAACAAAAACATCGGTATTGCCGTCATATTGGCCGGTAAAGGCAATATACTGCCCATCCGGGGAAAACATCGGGTTTTGCTCCGTCCCTTTGTGCGTGGTCAACTGCCGGGCAGTACCTCCACCTCGGCCCACAACCCATATATCATTAGCATAGACAAAAGCCACCTGATCCTTACAGATACTGGGATCACGCAGTAAACGCGCTTCTGCCGAAAAGGCCGGAACAGCCAGCCAAGCTAAAACAAATAACATCAAAAATACTCGCTTATAATTCATCTTTTCCCTCCTGGATTCATAAAAAATTGATCAGAAACTCTGAACTATGTGTATATCACAGTCAGAATTATCAGTCAAATAAGATCCTTACGGAGGGAAATGTTTCGATTAGCATACTGATAAATCTCTGTATGTCGACATTTTTTATGAATAGTTCAGGTTAATTTAGTATTGATCGATAAAGGTGGTTATTCGGACTTTTTGTAGCTGATCGCAAGTCCGTTGCCGCGATTATCGACTGTCGTGTCCATATTCTGCAGGCTGAGAAGATATTCCATGTAGACTGCGTTCCAACTGCCGCCTCTGCCCCTCCTTCCCATCGACACGTTGTGAGTGGTGTAGCAGCCACCGACCTCCAGCTTAGGAAGCATTGCGATCAGGTAGTTTTTGTACCAATCCTTGTCTGCGTCGCTGAACACGAAGTCAAAGGGTCCTTCCAGGGCGGGAACGATTTTGTGAGCATCCCCGAGGCGAGCATCGATGTATGCGGAAAGACCGGCCGCTTCGAAGTTCTCCAGAGCTTCGCGGTGCCGTTGCTCATTGATTTCTAAAGTGATCAGTTTGCCTCCGGTTTTGCTGAGCGCCCAGGCGATCCAGATTGTAGAGTGCCCGGTAGATGTCCCGATCTCAAGTGCCCTGGTATATTTATTTTTGAGAATAATGTCATGGAGAGTCTGCCCATCGACAGCCGGCACATTCATATCGCCCCACCCCCAGTCGTGGGAGTTGAGGAATTTTTCAACCTTAGCGTCAAGGTCCTGGGCATCCGGCTTAATCACGGCGCTCGAAAGGGGGATAATCAGAACCAAAGTAACTGTCAGGAACAAGGCTGAAATTAGCTGTACTGCGAATATTTTCATTTTTTCCTCTCTCTTCATATCTTTAGACTCAGGGAGGCGGAAATTCTTCCCTGATTTAAATAAGAGCTTTATCATTTCAGTCCTTCAAGCACTATACGACCCTTCTCTTCGGCTGAATACTTATGGCAGGTCTTTCGCTTGATCTCCCTGACAATGGAATGAGGCGATGGCTTCTTGTTTGTACCTATGCATATCTCCTTACGTGGTTTTATTATACCCAAATCATCGCTTAAGAAATATCATGAGTGGTCCGAATTAA
The DNA here is from genome assembly GCA_030612445.1 of Candidatus Aminicenantota bacterium. GTDB lineage: Bacteria > Acidobacteriota > Aminicenantia > Aminicenantales > Aminicenantaceae > JAUVXM01. The sequence continues at coordinate 4,053 of JAUWNW010000018.1, read as the reverse complement.
TCTGAGCCGAAACATATCGGGATTACAAAGAGAGTCAACTCCCATCATGTCCAGGGCTTTGGTAGCTTCTTTTGCGGTTATCTTGCCTTTCAGGGCAAAGTCTAGCCAATAAAGGCTTTTTACAGGTGAATTCTAAAAGATTCTTACTTTCCTGCGGATTTCTTGTTGAAATATATGTTTTTCCTGGGTATTATTGTTAATGTAGTTGCTTAGTAGGTGAAAGTTTGATGAAATTGAAGCTATTAGAGGGAGAGTAGCTATTAAACAAAAAAGGTCTACCAAAAATAATATTTTTATCGGTTTTTTCTTAAAATTCCAATCCTAATCCAATAGCGCCTTTTAATCCTCCCAGATCTATTTCAAAGTCTGCGGGTTTCACTTTACAGTAGCTGTAGCTTCCTTTCACATCAAAAAATAAGGGGCCGGCTACCTTGATCCTGCAGCCCAATTGAACGATGTACCCTATGTCACCATTTTTCACTTTTCCTATTGGATTTTCTTCTATGTATTGGAAATATCCGACACCGATAGCAGTGTAGGGACGAAATACCGAGCTCATGGTTTGAAACATCAGCCCGCCGGATACAGGTATAATCCGGAGTTCGGTCACTTCTTCTGTGAAAGTTGTCTTTCCTTCCTTGTTGTAGAAATCTGCCGCTGCCCATAAGCTCACCCATTTCCATAACTTGATGCCGATTTCTCCCCCGAATACCATCCCGCTACCGTAGATGTCTTTGAAGAACTCATCCGTTGGTTGAAAATAATGGACCATCCCTTCTATTCTGAAACTCTCCCCGGTCCCGGCATGTAAAAAAGGTCCTGACAGGAAAAGAATAATAGCTATAAATAAAATACTCTTTTTCATCTTTGTGGCTCCTCTTTATTGTATTGTCAAATTAACAGGCTTCCCCTCCCTGTTTCCAGCGGTAACGGCCACAAGTTCATAGGAATACGGCTCACTCTGTTCCACATTCCTGTGCCAATACTCAAATGTGCCGGCATCCAGTTCAACCAGGAGATTTCTTTGGTTTCCGTCCATTTGATAAATTCTGTATTTCGCAATGTTGAGACCCTGGTTGTTGGGATTAGCCTCCCATTTCAGGAAATTGATATATTCTCCTTGAAGCAGGGACCGGTTGAGAATTTTCTGGCCGCTTATATTAAAAGGCGGGTAAATAAGCCTGAAGTTAGCCTTGATGGATTTATCTGAATCCATTGTTATTTTCACGGGATTCACCGAGCCTGAAAGATCGCCGCTCCAAAGATTGAAGATATAATAATCATTAGGAATGGCCGTTACAGTAATGCTCGTTCCCCAGTCATATAAGTAATTACCAGGGGAAGGATCTGTTGTTCCCCCATTCCCGGCTATTATGGTTAGTTTTTGAGGTGGATATCCAGAAAAAGCTTTGAGGCAGACATTTGTGTTTGCATAAAGGCTTCCCCAGGTGGTGTGGATATCGTACCAGGTGCTTCCGTTTGAGCTGACAAAGCTTTCCCCGGAACTAGCTCTAGCACTGTTGCTGTAATTTTTAAGGGGCCGTTCAACTGGGATAGGATAACTATAACCGGTTGTTTTGAGTTTCACTACAACAGAAAATCTCTGATTATGTGAAAGAGCCACAGGATTGTCGAGTTCAATAGTAAAGTATCCCGGTGAATCGATCTGGCCGGTTTTTTTCGCCACACGTGTTCCGCTGCGTGGCTTGTCCCCGGACACATCCTTGTACATATATATTTCATAGAAATTTTGTGAAGCAGCAGTATAAAAACTTACTGCAGTTAAAGCAATATTGGAGGTGGAGGTGAAAATATTTGAAAACCAGGCGGTATCTGAGCCAATTCCCAGAGAAGTGACCCACCCCAGAGGATCATACTGGTAAATATCGGTGTAGTTTTTGGGATCCTCGGCTGTAACCGCGGCGTTAAAACCACTCCTGCCAAAAAATGTATCATAATACGACGCATAAAAGTAGCCGTCTTCTCCCCAACTTTTGCCCCAACTGTTTTTAACAATGAATGCACCATTCCCGGAAGGCGTAGAATTGAATTTATTTTTACTGAAATTATTGTCCCAGCCGACAATGGTTACTGCATGACCACCCTCTATGAAGCTCTTATTATAATAAGCCTTATTAGTTGCGCTGTAACATGCGCTCTTCCAGTACATCGATGTATAAACAGCGCCGTATGTCATCACAGCTTTTTTTATGAGGTTATTAGTCAGATGACCTGATCTCGGCGGAATAAATATGACTTCCTGGACGTGTTTTTTAACCGGGAATGCATCTGCAGAATTATAGTTGTATGGGTCGTCTTCTTCATTTATAGGCCCGCTCCATCTGGCGAGATAGGCAGTGGACATATCGATGTTGCCGCCCTCGCAGGGGCTGTGATCAAATCCGTGTTGTTCGATGAGATTTTGTTCAGAGAAATCCCTCCTTTCATTTGGCATAAGAAACGATTCAAATGATCCATAGGTAGCAAAAGCCCAGCAGGAGCCGCAGCTTCCCTGATTTTTTACTGTGGTTAATTTATTTTTATTGCGGAGATCATAGGAAGAAGGTAGGCCTGCGATTTTTACCTCAGGTAGATATTTGAAATAGGAAACATCATGAGGACTCGGCAGTAAGCCCAGAGGATATCCGTCATCGGAGTAGCGCGATAAAATGGCCAGACTTGGGGCCTTCTGCAACTTTAAAAATTCCTCGTTTAAAGGAGCCATTATGGGAATAGGTTCTTCGCTGGAGAAGATGCCGGATATAATAAATGAGCCGGCACCTGCGATTAACACCATGAAGAGTAAAAGTCCCAATTTGATTTTTTTCATTTTCATCTCTCTCTCTATATTTCTTCCCGAAATTATCATAAGTTTTTTATATAAAGTCAAGCTTTGTTGTGTATAGGAACTTTCATTTTATGCTTGCTCTGATTTCTGTTCAATTGTGTTCAATTAATCGATATTCAGGATATAAGAGCGATGTATTCTGTAAAATTTCCGGGGGTCAAGCATCTTTTCCATATTAGCTAAAGTGTCCTTCTTCAGGGAAGATTTATTTACTGTATTAATACAAACATAATCATCCTGCGCTTCAATATAAAAACGTCACCTTGTCAAAAAGACTATTGACTATCGGGCTTACAAAGAGATTGGAATAGGGTCAGGCCTATGCAAATCATTGATATATTTTAAATTAATTCTTATTTCCCTACATTATTATGCCTTAATCGGCTAATTTTAGGATCGAAATCATCCCGTTTAATATATGTTTCGGTTCTTCACAATAAGGTTCTTCACAATAATGAGGACCTGGGATCCAAATCGTGCCGTTTAATATATGTTTCTTCCCTGATCTCCCATAATCCCTTTTTTTTCGACACCAGCCGATACTGCCCTCTAACTCCCAGTTTTCTTTTTATATCTTCAACAAATGCCTGGCTTCCCACCGCGAGACTCTCAGTCCATATTTCTTCACGAATAAGGTTTTCTGTATTAAGGGCTTCATGTATTAAGTTCTGATGTGTTGTTTTAAGCTCATTATAAGAATTTAGTTCCAACAGCTTTATCAAGCAAGTGTAGTCAATTATCCTTTTCCTTTCCGGAATATTCTGGAGTTCATGGTAACCGCTGCATTCCCATTCTGATGGATGCTTGACAACCCCTGCCCGGACCATATTTAAGTCCAAATAAACCAAACACCTCATTAAATGTAATCCGCTTTCAACTGCGGTTGCATGATAACGATCCCCCCAGAATGATCCATTTCGGGATTTTCTCTGATTATATTCTTGGCCTACTCTTCCTGAGATCAATTGCATGGACATGGGAATCACACTTTCTCTTCCATCATCACATACCAGTAGGTTGATATGATTCGATGTCACCATGTAATTTAGAACACGTAGCCCGTATCGTTTTTTTGCCTGAAAGAGCCATTGGCGCCACCTTCGGCGATCTCTGGCAAATTTGAGGAGGAATTCCCTTTTATGACATCTCTGTGTCAGATGCCAGGTATAACCTGGTAGGAAATAACGATATGCCCGGACCATTTT
>JAUWNW010000141.1 GCA_030612445.1 Candidatus Aminicenantota bacterium | reverse complement strand
TTTGATGATAATGCTTGCTGCCAGAAATGTAGGCGCAAGATAAGGTTGGCAGATAGAATTTTCTTTCATTTATCTAACCTGGACTATTCATAAAAAATGTCGATATGTATTATACATCTTTTTTAATCAGTATTTTACATTTTCATACCCTGTGCCTTGCATCTACGGCAACCTCGACTCGTGAATAATCCAGGCTAAGAAAAGTATATTTTTATTTAGAGAACATCAAAGCTTCTTTATCTTCTTCGAAATTAGCAAGTTCACATCGGAAAAGCCATCCATCCTGATAAGGTGATTTTTTTAAAAGGGAAAAATCTTTTTTTAACTTTTCGTTGACTTCAAAAACTTTTCCAGTTGCTGGTGACCAAATACCGTAATTAAAATCTGCATCATCTTTCATTTTGGCACACATTTCTCCCTGTAAGACATTGTCATTCTCTTTAGGAAGCTGTAAATTTGTTATTCTTCCCACTGTTTTTAAAAAATCATGAACAACTCCTACTCTGCCTTTGTTTTTTTCTTCAGGAAGCACCCAAGTGTGTCCGATAATGTAATAGACCCCCTGCGGCATGGTTATGGCAAGCGGTTTTTTTTCAATTTTTTCATCTTTGCTTTTGAAACATCTGGCAACTAAGGTGCGTAATTGTTCCGGAGTGAATGGTTTTGGTAAGTAATCAAATGCACCTATTTTTACTGCTTGGACTGCGGTTTTAATGGTGGGATATCCTGTGATCATGATTACATTAATTTGAGGGAAATTTGCTTTTATTGATTTAAGAAGATCGATACCCCCTATTCCAGGCATCATCAAATCAGCGATAACCAGATTGAAGCGTTTTTCCTTGATCTTATCAAGAGCTTCTTCTCCGCTTAAAGCTCTATCTACTTCATATTCTTCGCTTTGGATAGCCATGGCAATACTTTTGCCTACATTGATTTCATCATCTACGATTAAAATATTTTTTTTATACATTATAATATTTCTCCTTATTTACCTGAACTATACATAAAAACGTGAATAATCCAAGTCTATCATATAATAGGCAAAACAACAGTAAAAGTGGTTCCTTGGCCGACTTTACTGCTTGCTTTTATCCTACCCTGATGCTGCTGGATTATTCCATAAGTCACAGCCAGTCCCAGGCCGCTGCCGCTCTCTTTAGTAGTGAAAAAGGGATCGAACAGTTTGTTTATATTTTCTTGAGGAATTCCTTTTCCTGTATCATTGACTTCAATGATAATATTTTTTTTGTCTCCTGAAAAGCTGGTTTCTAAAGAGAGCTTTCCTCCATCTGGCATAGCTTCTGCAGCATTGATCATCAGATTCCAAAGAACCTGTTTAATTTTACCAGTATCTATTTTAAGATTTGGCAGATTCGGTTCTAACTCTTTATTTACTTTGATGTTCTGGAATAAGAGCTGGTTCTCTAAAAGTGCAGAAGTGCTGGTAATAAGTTGATTTATATCTGCAGGCACCTTTTTTGGAAGACTCTGTCTGGAAAATTCTAATAAGCCCTTGACAATACTGGAGCATCTGGAAGTTTCTTCTGTTATTAGACATAGACTTTCTTCTAAATAGGGGTCGTTATCTAATTTTTCGAGCATCAGATGAGAGTTGATGAGAATAGAAGTCAAGGGATTATTAATTTCATGAGCTATTCCAGCAGCCATTTTTCCAAGGGATGCTTGTTTTTCAGACTGGATAAGAGAATCCTGCATTTCCTTGAGTTTTTTAGTTCTTTCTTCTACTTGTTTTTCTAAAGTCTTGCCCCAGTGAATAAGCTTTTGATTAGCTTTTTTTAGGTCTTCGGTCATCCGGTTGAATGAGAAAGCAAGCTGCCCTATTTCATCTTTTAAGTTTATATTTACTTTATGGTTTAAATCACCTTTAGCGATTTCATTGGTGGCTACAACTAATTTTTTGAGTGGATTAATAATAGCGGAGGTGATAACAAAAAGTATTGCTAGAAGTATTACAACGCTCAGGACCGCCATCCCGGTAAAAGTTCCCATTACCTTGTTTCTTAAATCAATATACGGCTTTTCCAGCATCCCTACATAAAGAATACCGATAATGTCTCCATCTATATTTTTTATAGGCTCATAAGCAGTAATATACCAGTTGTTAACCACAAATGCTCTATCTACCCATACTTTTCCTTCCTTTAAAACAGCTTGGTTTACTTCTTTTGACACTCTGGTTCCGATTGCTCTTTTTCCTTTTTCGTTTTCTACGTTGGTTGAGATCCTCAAATCTTGTTGGAAGATGGTAGCAGTCCCGATTTCTCCTCCTTTATACATTTCTCCTTTAAAAACGATTTCTTTGACTTCATCCACAATTTCATAATTACGGTTAATAATTATCCCGGCATAAAGCACACCCAGGAGCTCATTGTTTTCATCTTTAACAGGGGTTGCTGATTTTAAGACCATGGCTTTTTCTTCATGGTCTTTTTCGCGGGGAGCAGCTTTTGGGGTAGGGATAAATTTAATATAGGCCTTTTCAGCTAGCTCTCTTCCCTCTTTTGATAGTGCTTCTCGATCAATTATCTGGGTAGCAGTTGCTGTTTTTCCTGTAAGAGCCCTCTGAACCAGCGGATCATTGGCTTGGTCGTCTCCCCATGTTTCAGGACTAGAGGTCCTGAGAAAAACTTTTCCCTCAGCGTCAGTTATGGTGAGAAAATCAAGATCAAATTCCTTTCTTATAGGAGAAAGATGTTTCAAGAGATTTTCTCTTTGTTTATTTTTCAATGAGTCCTGGATAGATTCGCGTACTGAATTCAACCTTACTATATCTCTGATATCATAAAGTTTTTCGTTATAAACCATTCTTGCTGAGGCCAGGTCATGTTTGACTTTATCCTGAGCCAGAGAAACAATGGTTTTATGTTCCAATCTGGTTCCAAAGAAAAGCGTAATAACGCCGCCAAAACAGATTACAAAAAGAAAACCTAGAATGAACTTCGCTCTTAAAGGAAATCTCAAGATTTTATCATAGATTTTAGTAAGTGCCATTTTATAAAGGTTCCCTATAAGATAATAGTATATAAAATATTTCGTTTACAAATCCATAAAAATTTTTCTTTAAAGGTTATTTAGTCAAATATTTATCTGTTGAAATAGATCAACAAATCACTTTTAACAGTCTTCAGGTTTTTTCAAATTGAAAATAGAGTCGGTTCATGTTATAAATATCATTCCAGATTCGTAGGGACATCGGGACGGAGGATAAAATCCAACCAATTATGGCTTCAAATTCAAGTTTAAGGAGAAGATAAAATGGCAGACAATCTCTACGTGACTTCAACAGAAAGAAAGAGCGGCAAATCAGTTATTTCGCTTGGATTAACAGAGATGCTTATAAGAAATGTGGATAAAGTTGCCTTTTTTCGTCCTCTTATTTACGTAGATTCAAACCAAAAAGAAAAGGACAATGATATAAATTTGATTTCAGGTTATTATAATCTTGATATCCCTTATGATAAAATGTACGGCTTTTCTACTGAGGAAGCAAATGAAATGCTTTCCAAAGGAAAATACGAAGAGTTAATTGAAAAAATTGTCACCAAGTATAAATATTTAGAAGAAAACTATGATTTTGTTTTATGTGAGGGAACTGATTTTGAAGGATCTACATCTGCTTTTGAGTTTGATATAAATGCAGACATTGCTAATAATCTTGGATGCCCTGTAGTCCTGTCAGCAAATGCTTATAATAGAGATGAAGACGACATTATAAGATCTGTTGAAACATCTTTAGAATCCCTTAATGAAAAACACTGCAAGATAGTAGCAATAATAGTAAATAGAGTTGAGAGAGGCAATAAGATAGTTGCAAGATTGCAGGACCATCCTCTTGTAAAAGAAAGTCTTGTATTTAGTATTCCTAATGTTAAGTCTCTTCAGTACCCGACGGTAGGGGAAATAGCAAAAGAATTAAAAGCAAGAGTAGTTTCCGGACAGGTGAAACTTAACCGTCATGTTGAGGGATTCGGGGTAGCCGCCATGCAGTTATGGCATGTTCTAGCCAGGATTTCAAATGGAGAAATTGTTATTACTCCTGGAGACAGGGCAGATGTAATTGTAGGCTGTCTATCTGCGCTCACTTCTTCATATATGCCCAGCATAGCAGGGCTTATTCTTACGGGGGGATTGATTCCACAGGAGTCTATTTTAAAGTTGATAGAAGGTTATGACGAAAAGATTCCTATTTTAAGTGTAAAAGAAAATACCTTTGAAACAGCCCGGAATGCTGATAATGTCCGTGCTTTAATTAATCCAGATGATACATTAAAAATTGCTCAGGCTCTTGAGGTTTTTGAGAAAAACGTAAGGCTATCGGAATTAAGAGAGAAGGTAATTAAGACTAAAGTATCAATAGTTACTCCCAAGATGTTTGAATACAGGTTAATAAAGAGAGCCCAGAGCCAAAAACAGCATATAGTTTTGCCTGAAGGAGAGGATGATAGGATATTACAGGCAGCGGAGATATTAACTAGAAGAGATGTAATAAATCTAACTTTACTAGGAAATGAAAAGATTATACGCGATAAGATAACAAAGTCAGGACTGCAGCTTGATAGAGTCAATATTATAGATGTTTCTAATAATGATAAATTTGAAGATTATGCTAAAACATATTATGAGCTGAGAAAACATAAAGGGATAGAAATGGAAAATGCGCGGGATAATATGAGTGAACTCAGTTATTTTGGGAACATGATGGTATATAAAGGGGATGCTGACGGGATGGTCAGCGGGGCAGCTCATACTACCAGAAATACTCTCCGTCCCGCATTTGAGTTTATTAAGACAAAAAAAAGCTTCTCTATAATATCAAGTGTATTCTTTATGTGCCTTCCTGACAGAGTTTTGGTATATGGGGACTGTGCTGTGAATCCTGAACCTAATGCTGACCAGCTTGCTGAAATAGCAATTGCCTCTGCTCAGACAGCAATTACTTTTAATATCCAGCCAATTATAGCTATGCTGTCCTATTCTACCGGGGACTCAGGAGTAGGAAAAGATGTAGAAAAAGTAAAAGAAGCCACAAAAAAAGCCAGGGAGCTGGCAAAAAAGTATTCTATGGATTTAAAAATTGAGGGTCCTATTCAGTATGATGCTGCTGTTGATCCTGGAGTAGCGCAAAAAAAGCTACCAGACAGTGAAGTGGCCGGGAAAGCAACCGTGTTAATTTTTCCGGATTTAAATACAGGAAATAATACATATAAAGCTGTCCAAAGGTCAGCTGGGGCTGTGGCAATAGGTCCAGTACTTCAAGGGCTTAATAAACCTGTTAATGACTTGAGCCGGGGATGTACTGTTTCAGATATAGTTAATACTGTGGCCATTACTGCAATCCAAGCTCAGACAGAAAAGAAAAAATCTTAATAAAACATATCCCAAGAAAGGCAAAAAAAGGGATTTCAGCGGCTGTCGCGGCGTATTCATCCTCCAAGCTGTATGTTTTCAGCTAACGATTCACTGGTTTCCGTCCCGGTGGTGTTTTATCACACGCCCATTAACAATGAAAATCACATCTTCACAAATATTGGTGGACAGGTCGCCTATTCTTTCCAGGCTGTTGGCGATCCTGATCAGATGAAAAGCCATTTCAATGGAATCAGGCTTGGAGGCGATATAGGTGAAAAGTTCCCGCTGGATTTGATCTTTGATGTCATCTATAACCTGGTCGCGCCTGCAGACATTCTTGGCTAATTCAGCATCCTCTTTGACAAATGAGTCAATACTGTCCTTGACCATCTGCATAGCAATTTCCCCCATCTTAGGAATATCGATCAAGGGCTTAAGCAGCGGTCGCTGAATCAAAAACAGGCCGCTTTCCACGATATTCACCGCTAAATCACCCATTCTTTCCAGATCGTTGTTCATCTGGTCGATCCTCAAAATGACCCGCAGGTCCTTAGCCCGGGGCTGATATTTAGCTATAAGAACCATACACTGCTCTTCCAATTCGATCTCGAATATGTTGGCCTTGGGTTCATCCTGTTGTTCAACCTCTCTTAGAATATCTTCATCTTTTTGTAATAAACCCTTGATGCTTTTATCAATCATTTTCTCGACTAACCCAGCGTATTCGATCAGACTTTTTTTCAGCCTAGTGATTTCTTTGTTCAACATCTTTTTACCTCCTTTGAAATAGAAAAATTATCCAAACTTTCCGGTTAGATAATCCTCAGTCATTTTATTTTTTGGAACTGTAAACAGCTCATCCGTCTTCGCAAATTCGATCAGCTTTCCCAAGTAAAGAAACGCGGTATACAGCGATACTCTTGCTGCCTGCTGCATGTTGTGTGTAACAATAACAATGGTATAATCTTTTTTTAATTCCTCGATTAGCTCTTCGATTTTTCTTGTTGAAATCGGGTCGAGGCTGGCACAGGGTTCGTCGAAAAGAATGACTTCTGGCTTCACCGCGATGCAGCGAGCGATACACAAGCGCTGCTGCTGGCCGCCGGACAGTCCCAGCGCATTATCCTGGAGGCGGTCTTTAACTTCATTCCAGAGCGCAGCTTTCATGAGGGAATCGATGACCCGCTCCTTTATTTTGTCCCGGTTGTGCCAACCGTTTATCTTGAGCCCATAACTGAGATTGTCGAATATACTTTTAGGGAAGGGGTTGGGTTTTTGAAAAACCATTCCCACTTTTCTCCTGATCTCTATCACATCGACTTTTTGAGATAAAATATTTTCTTCATCGAGAAATATCTTTCCTTCTACCCGGGTTTTCGGAACCAAATCATTCATACGGTTGAAAAGGCGGATAAAAGTGGATTTTCCGCAGCCGGAAGGACCGATCAAGGCCGTGACTTGGTTGGCACATATTTCCATATTGACGCTTTTTAAAGCTTGATTTTTACCGTAAAAGAAATTGATATTTTCAACTTTGATCTTGGTATTTTTATTCATTGGCGCCTCGATGCCGCTGCCGGATAACTATAGCAGTTGCAGAAATAGACAAGACCAGGAACAGAAGAACAAAAGCACATCCATAGGCGATTTCAGTTTGCTGTTCCGGATGAGTCCCTTCCGTCATTAACGCATAAATATGATATGGCAAAGCCATTACTTCCGAGAAAAAAGATTTCGGAAATCCGCGGGTATAAAAAGTGGCAGCAGTAAATAGAATAGGAGCGGTTTCTCCGGCCACCCGGCCAACACTGAGAATAACCCCTGTCATGATCCCTGGTGATGCCGTGGGAATAACAATATTTTTTATGGTCTGCCAATGTGTAG
>JAUWNW010000214.1 GCA_030612445.1 Candidatus Aminicenantota bacterium | reverse complement strand
ATAATTGGTGGTATTCCTTCTTGTGATAGTTTAAACTCGATTTCGCCATTAAATGGGTCATCAGTATAGAATTTTGTTTTGCTGATGGGCGAAATTAAAAATGTCCTGGGAGAGAAATTTACCTGCACCTGAAGGCTGTTTTCTTTTGGAGAAAGTTTCCAGAAGGCTCCCTGTTTTGGATCGTGGAAAGTCCCGCTGAGTTTTATAAGTTCAGATTCTGAAAGCTTTATGAATTCAGGTTTTTCAGCCGGAATTTTATCTTTTTTAACATTTTCTTTAAACTCGTCCGCCAGATAAATATCGGCTACTTTTCTGGCAAGCCGGCTGGGATCAAAGCTTCCCAGGTTAGCCAGGCAGATCACAGAAAAATTCTGTTCGGGGAAGCGGATCATATCTGCTCTGAATCCGACAAATGCGCCTCCATGGCTTATCATTTTCAAGCCTTTGTATTTATCGATACCGAGACCGAAGGCATAGTTTAGTTTCTCCCCGTTGTTTAACACTCCGGGAGTAAGTATTTTCTCTATTAATTCCGGTCCGCCTTTTCCCAACTTATTATGGTAGAAGTTCTGGTTCCAAAGCAATAGATCATCAACAGAAGTAAAAATACCTCCATCTCCGATCATGGGAAGGGTGGTCATATCGATCCGGAAGCCCTTGTTTTCCCGAGGGGAGTAACCGGATGCCCGGAGCTTTACGATTTTGGTATGGTCATCGTGAAAATGGGTATTTTTCATTCCCAGCACTTTAAAGATGTTTTTCTCTGCATATGTTTTCATTGATTTGCCGGTAACTCTTTTCACGATCTCTGATAGAAGAAAATAACCGGAGTTACTGTATAGATGCTCCTCTCCGGGATAGAAATTCAGTTCCTTTTGGCGGCAGAGAAGGTCGAGTACTTCTTTGTCTGTAAAATAATCATCATTTCGGGCCCCTGAGATTGCCCAGAGAGTCAGATAGTCGCGGATACCGCTGGTGTGAAGGATAAGATGGCGGATGGTGATGTCTTCTGCGTACTCCGGCATTTCAGGGAAATATTTACGGATATTATCATCCAATAAGATTTTCCCGTCTTCTGCCAGCAGTGAGATGCACATGGCCGTGAATTGTTTTGATGTGGAGCCTATGCGGAAGATGGATTTAGAAGTTATGGGGATATCATATTCCAAGTTTGCCATGCCATAGCCGCGTTTATAAAGAAATTTTCCGTCTTTTATCACGCCCAGGGCGCCGCCAGGGGAATCAGGTTTGTCCCAATTGGCAAATAACTTATCGACTTTCTCGATTCTCCGGTCAGTTGCTTTTCCTCCGCTGGAACAGGCCTGAGTAATGAAAAAAAACACAAAAAAGATAAATATAAACTGCGTATTTTTTTTTAGAATGGACATCATCAATTCCTCTTTTTATCTTATATATTATTTAAGGCGTTCCAGGTATTTATCTCCCCTTGTATCGATAAGGAGAATATCGTCTATTTTTATAAATTGAGGCACATTTATAGTTATGCCGGTTTCCATTGTAGCTGGTTTATTGCTGGCACTTTGAGTGGCTCCCTTAAGAAAAGGCTCGGTTTTAGTTACCTTTAATTTGATTGTCATGGGAGGGTTGACAGATACCGGCCTGCTTTCGTACATTTCAATTGTAAATACTACATTAGGGATGAGATAATTGGCTGAATCTTCCAGGACCTTTTCAGAAAGTTTTATCTGTTCATAAGTTTTTGTATTCATAAAAACATAGTCTTGACCATCCTGGTAGAGATATTCCATCTCTATTGTTTCAAGGTATGCTTGCTTTACCCGGTCTTTGGAACGAAACCTATAGTCACGCAGGCTCCCGTCATAGAGCTTGCGAAGTTTTGTCTGCATAAGAGCCTGGCCTTTGCCGGGAGTTACATGGGTTGTCTCAAGTACTTTATACAATTCTCCTTCAATTTGTATTACCATACCTTTCTTGATTTGGGTTGCATTGATCATCATTTACTCCTCAATCGATTTTTACCCCATCATCTACATGGACTATAAGGGGTCTTGTATCCAGCTTTTTTAATACTTCAGCTACTTCATCAGCACAGCCTGGAGTATATGCCAGAATACATCCTCCTTCCCCTGAACCATTGATTTTTGCGCCCAAGGCTCCCTTTTCCAGGGAAGCTTCTATCATCCGGTCGATCTTGGGGGCTGATATTTTTAAATAATCTCTGACTATTTCCTGCTGACGATTAAGAAGCTGTCCGAAATATTGGTGGTCAAAAATTTCTTTTTCAAAAAGCTTTTCCCCTGCACAAGTTATATCCCTGGTTTTTAAAGTTCCTTTAAGCAGTCTTTTTTCAACCGGGGGAATTTTTTCTATTTCCTCTTTTTCCCGTGCTTTTGGAATTGAGCGAAGGTTAAAGTCAGGAAATTTTTCTTGAATTCGGGAGAGCCCTTTAAGAACATTGCTTTTAATGAACCCTAAAGTTCCGGTTGTATCTTTTCTAATTAAAGAATCAGCCAGAACAAACTCTTTTAATCTATTCTTAAGTTTTTTTACTTTAAAATCATCTCCGAAG
>JAUWNW010000132.1 GCA_030612445.1 Candidatus Aminicenantota bacterium | reverse complement strand
GATCCATACTAGCAAACTGGAAGGAGTGAACAATAAAATCAAAGTCATTAAACGTAAAGCCTATGGTTACCATGACTTACGCTATTTTTCATTGAAAATCATTCAGGCTTTTGCCAACTAAATGGGAGATGAACCTTAAATGGTAAATTACAAATAGTTAATTTTAAAGGTTTCGGGGGGAATTTTGCCTCCCCGGGTAGGTCATCACCGGAAAGCACTGGGCATTTATTTATTTTTCTTTTCTTTTTTCAACCTTCGTTTTTCTTTTGGACTAAGCTGGGACTTTTTCTGTTGTTCCCTTCTGCCTTTATCCTTTTTTCCTTTATCACCCATATCTGTTTCTCCTTGCATGAAAATGACTTGCACCGGACTGTAGCGCCGAATGTCTGTCGTCACGCGGTTTCAGACTTTTTTACTGATTTCTTAAGCTACAGATTCCAATTATCATTCTACTACTAACTGATTCCTTTTGACAAGGTTCGAAGCGAATGAGAACCCCCCTCCCCTCCAGCACTTGCAGACTTCTTTCAGAAAATGTGTTATCCTCTCTCAAAATAGTTCTATCTAAAGCAGTGAAGACGATTTTAATTTCTTTTCTTTTCATACACTCTTCTAACCTGGATTATTCACGTTAAAAAAGATGTATAATACATATCGACATTTTTTATGAATAGTGCAGGCTAAATCGCTTGATAGATATTTAAGTCAAGAAGTTTAGATAATATGTACCAGATACGAAATATAATAATCCCAATTTCCAAGAATCCTGATCTTTTCAAAACACTTTCCTCTAAATTGCACATAGCCTCCGATGCAATCAAAGACGTGGAAATCATGCGTAGCTCTTTGGATGCCCGCACCAAAAACCAGTTAAAATTCAATCTAACCCTGAAAGCTGACATATCTACAAAACTTGAATTAAACAACGATGTTCAGATTTATCAAGAACCGCAACCCTATTTTCTGGAAACAAGGAAGATCTCCGATCTGAATCCTTATATCATTGGAGCGGGACCGGCCGGACTTTTTGCTACTTTAGCTTTGATCGAAAAAGGCTTTCAACCCTACATCTTTGATCGCGGAGACTGCCTGGAAAAACGTTCGCAAAATGTAGCAGATTTCTGGAATAACGGCGTTCTGGATGAAGAAAGCAATGTCCAATTCGGCGAAGGCGGAGCCGGCACTTTCTCGGATGGAAAACTCACTTCCCGTAAAAGTGATTACTATACA
Organism: Candidatus Aminicenantota bacterium; assembly: GCA_030612445.1. Taxonomy (GTDB): domain Bacteria; phylum Acidobacteriota; class Aminicenantia; order Aminicenantales; family Aminicenantaceae; genus JAUVXM01. The sequence continues at coordinate 6,530 of JAUWNW010000132.1, read as the reverse complement.
AACCAGGTCGCAAAATACCTGATAAAATTTGGCGCGAAAGATGAAATTAACTACGAAGCTCTCCCCCATCTGGGAACTGATGGAATTCGAAAAATCGTCTTGAATATCAGGAAATATCTGGAATCCAAAGGCTGCAGATTCTTTTGGAAACACAAACTGGAAAATCTGGAAATTCAAAACAATAAAATATCATCTGTTTCAATAAATGGTGAAATTCACAATCCTGAAATCGTCATTATGGCTATCGGCAATGCAGCTCGAGACACATTTAAAATGCTTTCCCATACTACCGCCATGGAAAGCAAACCTTTTGCTGTCGGCTTTCGCATCGAGCATCCGCAGGACTTCATCAACAAAGCGTTTTACGGCAATAAAAACGATTTCAGCGTTACCGGGCCTGCCACCTATCGTTTAACTGCCAAAGCGCTGAATCGCGGTGTTTACAGCTTCTGCATGTGTCCCGGCGGAAAGATCATCGGAGCTTCTTCCGAAAAGAATTCGGTCGTTACAAATGGGATGAGCAGCTCTGGTAGAAACGGCAAATTTGCCAACAGCGCAATCTTGGTAAGTGTGAACGAAAAGGATTATGGAAACGGCATCTTGGCAGGAATGGAATTTCAACGAAAGATCGAAGAAAAATGTTTTAATCTCAAATATCCTTATTTTGCTCCATTCCAGACCGCCAAAGATTTTATGAAATCGATTCCCACCAAAAGGAAAATAGAATCAAGCTACACTCCCGGAGTTTTTTCATCCGATCTGAATTCAATCTATCCATCTGGTATAGCAACTGCAATTAAAACCGGCATGAAAGTATTTGAGAAAAGAGCGACTGGTTTTATCGATAAAGGTATCTTCCTGGCTCCGGAAACCAGAACGTCATCACCAGTCCGCATCTTGCGAAACAACAAAGACTTCGCCTCTCAAACGCTTTCCAATCTTTTCCCTTGCGGAGAAGGTTCGGGATACGCCGGCGGTATCATGAGCAGTGCTGCGGATGGTTTTAAGGTTGGTTCGATTTTTGAAAAATGAAGATTCACTTTCATTTTCCGAAACCTTCTTCAAAAAATTCTTAAAGGAGCTGTAATGGGGAAATTGATCCCAAAGTTAGTAGAGTTGGGAATTTCTCAAAAGTAAGGTATAATTACTAACCGTAGATACAGAGATAGGAAACCGGTTCTTTGGCAATAGCAGTAAAATCTACATTAGTCTCTACCTGAAAAGAATCACCTTTTTTGTAAAGGTTTTTTGTTTTATCAGGAAGAATCACCTCCATCTCACCATGAGTGATTTCCATATATTCCTTGGTTTGAGTGCCAAAGGTATATTCTCCAGGTTTGATAATACCAACACTAAAAGGCCGCCCGTTTAATTTATTATCGGCTTTGTTGCATGAATCGAAAACATGGACACCTCTCCCTCTGACAAACAATTCTATCCAACCGCATACGACAAAGGCTCACCCATTTTGCGCATCCGATTCAGAATAGCGCAACCAATCGCAGCTTCCCGCTTTTGAGCATCTTCATTCTTAGCTCTTAGCCTTCCACCAATGATTCTCTTATAACGATAGAATGCGTTTTCCGCGTGACTCTGCAAATAGTATCCAGACTGACGCTTCCACTCGGATCGTCCTTTACTCCGGATCTTCGTAATATGATTGTCTCGCTGAGAGGAAGCACTAATGGAATTGTTAAACGCCACAGCGTCTTTTCTTGGCGGCACGATGACTTCGGTTCCTGGTGAACGGTGGTCCACAGCTTCGTATACCGCTTCCTGGTCATAAATTCCGTCCCCAATGAATCGTTCAATTATTCGATCAAGTTGAGCTAGAAGATCAGGCAACTGAGACGGATCATGTTTGTGTCCATCGGTGACTTTACAAGCTAGGATTTGACCATTCTCATCCACACCAAGGTGCAGTTTCTTCCAACGTTTGCGCCTTTCCCCATGTTTCTTGGAATGCCATTCTCCCTGGCCGCAGATCTTCAAACCTGTACTGTCCACAATAAAGTGTACAGGGCCGTCCGGCAAGCTCTTGGTGCATTTGCAGACTTTTACCGTTCTATTCCGGCGGGACACAGTCGTGTGATCTGGGCAGGGCAGATACAAATCCATCATTTTTAGGATGGATTTGAGGAATCCTCCCGCCTGGCGCAATGGAAGGTGAAAGACCAGCCTGAGCGCAAGCGAAGTCTCGATGGCGATGTCAGAATAGATCGGTTGGCCGCCCCGCTTTCCGTTCTTTGGAGGTGTCCACGCGTCGACGGCGTCTCGGCTGAGCCAGACAGTAATATCGCCTCGGTTTCGAAGAGACTTCTCATATTCCGACTAGTTCTGGATACGATAGGATGTCTTGTATTTCGGATGTCTATACGCTCTCTTGTGGGCTTCGGCCATGTTGACCTCCATTAGATTTGCGGATTTTACATGATTATAAAGTGATGGTCCACCGATGGTTGTCAAAATATTTCTTCTATCGTCAACATCTGATTACATCCCTGCTAAAACAGTCTAACCTATGGCTGAAGCATCCCAGGTGTACCGGGTCTTCGGAACTCTTTTGAGTTCCTTGGCCTGTTTCGTGATACATCTCTGCTGCCATGGCAGGGATCTACCGCCAGCGTCATCCGGAACACACGGTGTTTTACCGAGTGTTTTTTTATTATTTTGAGAGGTTCCTTCGAGAATATGACAATCGTTTCGATATCATATTAATGACGATTCGGCCATTGGATTTTATCTATTTTCATAATTGAATAACCATCTTTATCGTCCTCATAGTAATAAAACAATCCATTTTTAATAAGATATTTATTGAGGCCAAAGTATTCTCCTGTCCAATCAAAATTGAGATCGATTTGTCCTTTCAGTCCGCCGCTTGAATCGAAAACATCGTACTTAAAGCTCTTCGGTCCTTTTCCTCGTTGGTAGGTCATAATCAGCATACGTCCTTCCTCATCTGCTATAAAAAATCTAATACATGGCAGAGGAGATGGCATATAATTACTCTTCGATGATAATATCGACTTTCGTTTCCCTAAGATTTTTTCCTTGATGAGGGAATCTGCATACTGGGGGCGGAAAGGTTTTTTTATTTTTCGAACCAGATTCCCTGAAAAATCAAATACTAAGACTTCATAGTTCCTTTCTTCATTAATGACTATAATGTGATCTCTCGTTATTCTCCACATAAAAAATGGCATAAGTCTATCGTTCCTAAAAAACCATTTGTATGTATCTATAACATTTATTTCATCGAACTCGGAGTTGGATATTCCAAGAGAATAATTCATGTAATCAGGGCCTGGCTTAACGCTTGGATCGAGCCCAAATATAACAAAATGTCCATCAGGAAAATGTCCATCAGGCAAAGGATCTACCATATCTATCCCAAATGGGAATCTCTGTTCTTCAATGAACTTTCCATCAGTTCCAAAAATAACGACTTTTTTCTTTGGATCACTGATATATACGCGATTTCCTAACACTGTTGGTCGCATTGGCCTTTCTAGTTCTCCAGGTCCTTGGCCCCTTGCGCCAAAAGATAGTAAATATTCTCCAGAAGGATTTAGCTTATATACAAAATTTTTTTCGTTTTTATAGCCGATGATATAAATGTTGCCGACTTCATCGACGTCAAACTCGCCCATTGATCTTAAACCGCATTGAATAAGATCTTCTTTTTCTTGTGAGATCTCCCTATGAGGAGAAATAATAGGCAACGCATCACTCTTGGCATACAAAGGATTTTCAACTATTTCCACCCCTTTTTCGATAATACGCTTAATTGAGTTTCCTCCATCACACCCAAATGTACCCAATAAATATAAAATGATTATTCCTCTTTTCATATAATCAGACACAGGCAATCTCCTCCAAGAGTTTTTTAGTCATACCTTTTAGTGTTGTAGAACTATAAGAATTTGCTTTTTATGTTGATGATGATATTCCCTCAATTTCATCAAACTTTCACCTACTAAGCAACTACATTAATAATAATATCTAGGAAAAACATATAATTCAACAAGAAATCCGCAGGAAAGTAAGAATCTTTTAGAATTCACCTGTAAAAAGCCTTTATTGGATAGACTTTGCCCTGAACTGATTGTCAATAACTCTTAATTTTCATAGCCCCCCCGATTTTGGACAGATGAAGAGATTGTGATTCAAGAAACACGCCAAAAGGTTTAGCTGCCTTGTATTCCCCTGTAAGCAGCTAAGCTAGGCTTTAGAGTAGAAGTTAGAAGATGTAAACTGCTGTTTACTTTATAGGAGCGCTCATATCCATGGTCTCTCCGGCTAAGAATGTTACATATCCCCAAGATAGGTTTGGGCACTGTCCGGATCTCCTAATCTTCGGCAGTGTAAAGTATTGGATGCGCCTGTTCCCCGCTGATCGACCAGTACAATATCGTGTTCCTAACGAAGTTTCTCATACCTCTGAGCATATTTGCTCTGCCGGTTTTTCACCCGCAAGGTCTTCTCACTTCTTCTTTTCTATACCCAAATTCATGGAAGGCATCGACGCTCGCTTTTACAAGCCAACGACAAACACGGATGCTTTTAAAAAGAGAATCCCTGAGACTATGGAAAAATATTGGAGAATATATTTTCGGTCTTATTTTTACAATCCTGATCTTGTTGAAAGAATAAATCTTTGGATGCGAGAAACTACGTATAAAATTGTACAGGGAAGATATGCCAAATTGGGGGAATTTTTTAACAGTTATGATATTCATGATGATTTAAAAACTATTTCTTGCCCGACCTTGATTTTACAAGGCGATCATGATCCAACGCCTATTGAATGGGTAATGCCGATTCATGAGAATATTGCTGGCTCACAGATATCCATAATAAGAAATGCCGGGCATTGGTTATGGGTTGAGGCGCAGGATCAAATCTTTCCATTGATCCGAAGTTTCTTAAACGCTCATTGACATGCCCACAGCCGGCTTTTGCCGGGCCGATGATCTCGACTTAGACTCTGTTGCCTGGACGGAATGAGCGCCCCCCCTTGTTCGGGTGGAAACTGGAGCGGTTCTTTTGGGGAGCATGGTGCTGAATCGTCTGCTCCGGGCGAACGGCTTCATCCAGGATCGGAGCGTAAAGCCGATGATCCGCTTTCCGCACCGGGATCTTCATACCGATCAGGGATTCGATGGCTGAAAGGTTGCCGGCTGTTTTCTCGCAGGCGAATGAAATCGCTTTCCCGGTATTCCCGGCACGGGCGGTTCTCCCGATCCTGTGCACATAGTTTTCGCTGTCCAGGGGAAGGTCATAGTTGATCACCATATCCAGATCGTCAATCTGGAGCCCCCGGGCCGCCACGTCGGTTGCGACCAGGTACGCGAACTTGCCGGCCATGAAATCATTGATGATCCGCTGCCTTCGGTTCTGGGGGAGGTCCCCGGTCAGGTGTTGGCTCTGGTACCCGTTGGATTTCAGCTTTTTGGAAAGGCGGGAGGCCACATACTTCATGTTGGTGAAGATGAGCGCGTTGCGAGGGGCCTGTTCCTTGAGAATACCCAGCATAAGGTTCAGCCTGGCCTGCTTCTTGACATGGTAAAGTTCCTGGGAAACGGCATCCACCGTCAACTGCTCGGGAGTGATCTCGATCATTACCGGCCGGTTCAGGTGCTCGGAAATGATTTTTTTGGAAGCCCGGGTCAACGTCGCACTGAAAAGCAGGGTCTGTCGGGCGGTGCGGACGGGCATCCGACTCAGCAGTTTTTTGATGTCCGGAAGAAATCCCATGTCGAGCATGCGATCGGCCTCGTCGATAACCAGGATTCCCACTTCTCTCAGTTTCAAGTGGCCTTTATCGCTCAGGTCCATCAGCCGTCCCGGGGTACCGATAATGATATCGAGCCCCCTGCGCAGTTTGGCGATATTCTGGGTGACACTCACGCCGCCGTACAGGCTGCCGATCGAAAAATCCAGTCCGCGGCTTAAGAGGCGAGCTTCCCCCTCCACCTGGACAGCCAGTTCCCGGGTCGGCACGATGATCAGCGCCGGTTGTCTTTGGTATTTTTTCGAGTGAAGCATCCGCTCCATCAGGGTGATGAGGAAGACGGCGGTCTTGCCGGTTCCGGTTTGGGATTGAACAGTCACATCCCTTCCCTTGAGGGATACGGCCAGGGTCTTTTCCTGGACGTCCGTCATGGTTTTATAGCCTCGACTCGCGATCGCTTTGAGAAGACGCGGCTCGAGTTTGTATTCGTTGAACTTCATAATTTCACCTTATTGATTAATTAAAAAATGCTGGAATGAATGTCAGGCGAAATTATCGTTCAGGTGGGATGAATGTTCGCGTAGACGATCTATACCGAATTTTTTTGTATTATACATGATATATTGGTTTAGCGCAAGGGATTGTACTCGTCCCCAAATAATCGGATAAGCCTGTCAATATAGCAAAGGATAATAAAGATAAGCCTCTACTACCCCAAGAAAAACTGGTATAATAGAGGCGTAACAAAAAGTTAAAAATTTCACCCATAAGGTGAAACTAAAAAAGGTTAATA
>JAUWNW010000068.1 GCA_030612445.1 Candidatus Aminicenantota bacterium | reverse complement strand
CTTTCCTTGAAAAAATAACTTCCCACTTATTACTTATTATAACTTGCTGAAAAACTTATGTTTATACGAAAGTGAATGAAAATTTTGGGGGAACTCCAGGAGCTATCAATTATTGACATATTATCAGGCTTGTGTTAAATTTATGGAGATTTTTTTTGATTGAAATTTATATTAACCTGGATTATTCCTAAAAAATGGTGATTAAAAGTAAAAATAAAAACAGCGCCATTTTTTCATGAATAGTTCAGGTTAATAAAAGGGTGAGAATATGTTCGCTGTAATTAAGACTGGAGGAAAGCAGTATAAAGTCGAGGAAGGAGAAGTTCTCCAGGTTGAGAAACTGAATATTGAGAAGGGCAATAAAGTTAAATTTGAGGAAGTCCTTCTGATAGAAGATGGAGATAAGACTCAAATCGGAACTCCCTTTGTGAAAAATGCAGTTGTAGAAGCGGTTGTCGTTGAGAATTTTAAAGACAAAAAAGTAATCGTTTTTAAAAAGAAGAAAAGAAAGCAGTACAGAAAGAAGAGAGGGCATCGGCAAGAGTTAACAAAAATAAAAATCGAGGAAATTATTTTTGCAGGGAAACAAGCTTCCCAGAAAGCCGCTCCCAAGAAAAAGACTACAGCAAAAAAAACAATAAAGCCTGTCAAAGAGACTGTAGCCAATAAACCTGCTGCAAAAAAGACTTCAGGTAGTAATGGAAAAGCGAAAAGGTCAGCAAAGAAAGCCACTCCAGCAAAGACAAAAACAGCAGTAAAAACACCTGCGAAGAAAAAGGTTATGACTAAGACAAAGAAAACAAGCCCTGTAAAGGAGTAAATAGATGGCGCATAAAAAATCAGGCGGAAGTGCAAAAAATGGTAGGGATAGTGAGTCGAAACGGCTGGGAGTGAAAAGATCAGGCGGCCAGTTTGTAACAGCAGGTTCTATTATTGTCCGCCAACGTGGAACTCCTTTTAAGCCTGGATTAAATGTCGGAAGGGGCAAAGACGATACTCTCTTTGCTAAGGCTTCCGGTTTAGTACAGTTTGAATCCAAGGCAAAGAAAAAAATTGTATCTGTTTTGGTTGATTGATTATTTTTAGTTGACTCACTAAAAAATATTATTTATATTTGCATGTTTTATGAATTGTTAAAGTCAAATAACCTGGATTATTCACGAGTTGAGGTTGCCGTAGATGCGAGGCACAGGGTATGAAGCTGTGGCAAAGGCAGAAAATGGTAAATGGAAAAAGCTGTAAAATTTTAGCTAAAAGTCTTACATCTAATGAAATTCTGATGTGGATGAAGCGAGCACAAGCCACATCAGAATTTCATGAACATCGACATTTTTTATGAATAGTTCAGGATAATTAAGACTGATATGTTTATTGACCAGGTCAAAGTGATTTTAGTTGCCGGATACGGGGGGAGGGGTTGTCTTAGCTTTCGGAGAGAAAAAGGAGTTCCCCGGGGGGGTCCGGATGGAGGGCGTGGGGGTGATGGCGGCAGCATTTATCTCATTTCTGATGAAAACATCAATTCGCTTACTTATTTTCGTTATAAACCCATTAATAAGGCAAGCAGAGGCGCCCATGGTGAGGGATCAAAACGCTATGGAAAAAGAGGGGATGACCTTATTCTGAAAGTGCCCATAGGAACGGTCGTCAGGGAATATAATAAGAAAGAAATTCTATTTGATTTTACCAGGTCAGGACAAAAAATATTAGCTGCGAAAGGAGGGAAAGGCGGACTGGGAAATGCTGCTTTTGTCTCCTCTACCAACCGGGCGCCGCGCATATATGAAGAAGGGGAATCCGGAGAGGAACATGAGCTCGCTCTGGAATTAAAACTTATTGCTGATGTTGGGTTAGTGGGATTTCCGAATGTGGGGAAATCTACTTTGATCTCTAAAGTATCTGCTGCTAAACCGGTGATTGCTGACTACCCTTTTACAACCCTGATACCGAATCTGGGAGTAGTTGATCTTGATGAATTTAAAAGTTTTGTTATTGCTGATATTCCTGGTTTGATCAAAGGAGCTCATCTCGGCCATGGATTGGGAATGCAGTTTCTCAAGCATATAGAGAGAACTAAAATTCTTGCTCACATTGTGGATGTCTCCCCTTATTCGCAAAGGAATCCCAGGGAGGATTATTTTATAATAAAAAAAGAGATCGAATCCTTTAATAAAGAGTTAATAAAAAGACCCCAGATAATGATTGCGAATAAGATCGATATGTTGGACAAGGACAAGACTAGGTTAGCAGCAGTTAGACAGTTGGCCCAAAGGCAAGGAATGCCTTTTTTTGCAATTTCAGCATTGGAAGAAAAAGGGCTTGAACAATTGATATATGCAATTAGTCGAGAGTTGCAGACATAAGAGTAAGATGTGATGTAAATCAGCAAGAAAATAGAATATATTCACATATGGATAAAATAAAAATCGGTCTTTTTGGCGGAACATTTAATCCAGTTCATCAAGGGCATATAAAAGCAGCTGAACGTGTCCAGCAAAAGTTCTGTCTTGATAAGGTGCTTTTTATTCCATCCAATATTCCGCCCCATAAAAACATGGATGCTGTTGCCCTTCCCGAGCACCGTTTGAATATGGTTAAATTGGCTATTGCTGATTTTTCCCGGTTTGAATTGTGTTCTGTAGAGATGGAGGCAGGGGGGAAGTCTTACTCGATCTATACTCTTAAAAAGATAAAAAAAATGTTTCCTGATAATGATGTTTTTTTTATATTAGGGATTGATGCTTTTTTAGAGATAGATACCTGGAAGGATTATGAAAAAGTTTTGCAGCAATGTTGTTTTATTGTAATCAGCCGTTCTGGTTTTCGCCTGTTGGATGCTAAAAAGGTTATTGGAGGCAAGTATGGGGGCAGGATTTGCGATGTTTCCGGAGTGCAAATTGGAAGAGATTACAAATTTTTTCCTGGAAAAATATTTCTTTTCCCGATAAATGCACTTCACGTGGCTTCAACCGAGATCCGAAAAAGAATTAGGGAAGGGGCTTCATGGGAGGGAATGGTTGCTGAAAGAGTTGAATATTATATAAAGGAGAATAGACTTTATCAATAAAATGAATAAAGAAAAGCACCCAAAGATATCCCAAAAGAGCCTTCCTATGGGAGTTAGAGTAAGCGTAAAGGCCTCTCAAGCTAAAAAAGCCGCAGGGATTACTGTGCTGGAGCTGAGTGAGATATCCTCTTTTACGGATTATTTTATTATAATGAATGGCAACTCAGACAAGCAGAATATTGCCATATGTAATAGCGTTGCCCGGGCCTTAAAAAAAGCAAACTTTAAGCCTCTTAGTATTGAGGGCTTAGATAAAGCAGAATGGGTATTAATGGATTATGGGAGTTTCATAATTCATATATTTTCTGAGCAAGCTCGGAAATATTATTCGCTGGAAAAATTGTGGGGAGATGGACCAAAACTATATATAAAAAATGAAATTAAAAATATTATGGCCGGGAAAAACAAATAGCAAGGCTGTCCGGGATCTTCAGGAATTCTATTTCGATAAAATTGGTAGGCTGGGAAAATTCAAGCTGATAGAAACCCAGGAGGCGAAAGGAATTCCAGAAAAATATTCCGAACAGATTAAAGAAATTGAGGCCAAAGGGTTTGAAAAATATTTAAAAGATGATTATATTATTTGCCTTTTTGATAGAGGCAGAGAAATGAGCTCGAAAGAGTTTGCCAGGTTTTTAAGTATAACTTCGATGAATTACCCGCATTCTATCACATTCATATTAGGAGGATTTTTAGGTCTGGCTGATAGAATAATTGGAAGAGCAGACCTTCTGTTATCATTATCTCAGATGACCTTTTCTCATGAGTTGACCAGAGTGGTTCTTTTAGAACAGATCTATCGTTCTTTGTCTATGATCAAAGGAAGGAAGTATGCCAAATAGGGAGTATAAACTTGAAAAAAGACTGAAGGCCATTCTCTGGACGCTGCCTTCTATCAAATATCAGTTTAATCAAGAGGAAGCCTCTTCTTGACTCTTGATCTAAATGGATGGTGGTCGGATTTTGCAAAGCTAGCAGAATTGCTTTTTTTCCCTTCTTTTTGTCGTATCTGTAGGGTGTTGTTAGAGAAGCCTGGAGAAAGGGTAGTTTGTAATAGCTGTCTGGATAAAATTAAACCGTGCAGTTCTCCTTTCTGTTTGAGCTGTGGGCGGTTTTTTAATGCTCAGGGGACGCCCCATCTATGTGCTGCCTGTATTCGCTCAAGGCCAACATTTTCATATCATCGCTCATTTAGCTTATATCAAGGGGTTTTAAAGGATACTATTCTTCTTTTTAAATACAAAAAATACAAAGTATTGGGAAAGTTTTTGGCCGGGCTTGTTTATCAAGGCCTAAAAAAGGATGATCGTCTATGGTGGGGTGTAGAAGTTATCATACCAGTGCCTCTTCACCCAGCCCGGAAAAAAGCCCGTGGTTTCAACCAATCCAGAGTCTTAGCCCGGGAACTTGGGAAGCTAGCAAATATTGGTATTATTGAAGGAGTTCTTGTCAAGTCGGTTAATGTCCCTCCTCAAACCACACTGACTGCAAGGGAACGGAAAAAAAATATTAAAGGGGCTTTTAAGGTCAAAGATAAAGCAAAAATAAAAGATAAAACTATCCTTCTAGTAGATGATGTGTTTACAACAGGAGCTACAATCCAGGAGTGCAGTACTGTTTTAATAAATGCCGGGGCTAAGGAAGTCAGAGGGGTAACAGGCGCCCAGGCTTGAAATTAAAAAATGAGATAGAGTTCCTACCTGGATGAACCCTGGATCAGGATGGTTACTTCCCCTTTGATGGTTTTGGACTTAAGCTTCTGGAGCAATTCCTCTGTAGAGCCGCGGATAAATTCTTCAAAGATTTTGGTCATCTCCCGTGCGATTACAATCTGGCGGTCACTGAGTGTATGTTGGATAGCATCAAGAAAGGGTATAATTTTTCGGGGTGGGAGGTAAAAAACAAGAGTTGCGTCAATGCTTGAGAGGGATTGCAACAATTTTTTTGTTGCTTGTTTTTTGGCCGGAGGGAATCCTAGGAACAGGAATTTATGAGTGGGCAGCCCGGCAGCGCAAAGGGCGGTAGTTACTGCAGAGGCACCAGGAATAGGAACAATCTTGATATTCTCATTTATTGCTGCCCGGACAAGAGGAAAGCCTGGGTCTGAGATACAGGGCGTTCCCGCATTAGAGATTAAGGCTACATCAGCTCCCTCTTTTAACAGGTTCATGACCTGTTTTGTTTTTTGCTTTTCTTTGGGCTGGTAATAGCTGATGAGTTTATTTCTCAGCTTGTATTTATTGAATAGCTTTCTGCTGTGGCGAGTATCTTCACAAGCAATCACCGCTACTGTTTCAAGAGTTTTTAATGCTCTTAATGTTAGATCATCAAGGTTCCCGATGGGGGTGGCTACAATATAGAGAGTACCGGTCATGCTTATTTGTCCTGGTCATAAGGGTAAAGAGCATTACTGCCGGCTGTTAGTTCTGATAATTTAGCAATGGGGGGCATTTTGCGTTTGAATTCGGAGTTTTTTATCATATGGATTATTTTATCGACATTTTTTTTTGCAAAACCAGAAGAAATAAGTTCATCCCGTGACTTTTTTTTGTCAATTAGCTGCAGCAATATTTTATCGATTTCGTCGTATGAAAGGCCAAAATCACCCTCATCGGTCTGTCCGTCCCAAAGCCCGGCAGTCGGTGCTTTGGTAAGGATCTTGGCAGGAACTCCCAGATAACGCCCCAGTTGCCGTATCTGTGTTTTATAAAGGTCTCCGATAGGATTAATTGCACAAGCCATATCACCGTGAATAGTCCCATACCCAATTAAGAGCTCTGTTTTGTTGCTGGTCCCAAGGATCAGGGCGTTTTGGCGGGCGGAAAAATCGTACAGGATCGACATCCTTTCCCGGGCCATTTTGTTGCCAATAAGAACTCTTTTTTTTGTGGGATAACGGGAATAGAAAGCATCGACTGAGGGAGAGATGTCTATTGTTTTAGAATGAATTCCCAGAGTATGGGCAACATCTTTGGCCTCTTCTATATCTTTAGGGAATGAATCTCCATATGGCATTAGCAGACCGGTTACATTATCAGCTCCAAGTGCCCGGGAAGCAAGAAATGCTGTGACAGTTGAGTCAAGGCCGCCTGAAAGGCCGATAACGGCTTTTTTTATATTAAATTTATCTAGTTCTTTCTGGATGAATTTTGTGAGAAAATTTTCAACCTCTACTTCGTTGATCTTCATTCTTATCTTTTTTCTTTTATACTTTTCCTTAATCTTGATTCCTATTTTCATATTTTAAAAATTATCATAATTTTTTACACTTTTCAAATTTTATAAATAATTCAGGTATTATAATTTTGATATTTACTCGAAATATAATATAATTAGGTACTAAAAAATGAATATTGAACACATTGGGAATTACCTTAGGGATATTTATTTTGAAAAAAAGATGGGACAACTCTCTTTTCGGCATAAAGGAACTCAAAAATACCTTTTTTTTATGAATGGAGATTTGATTTATACCCAGACAAATCAGTCTCAGGAATTATTGGGAGAAGTCCTGTTTAAATTAGGGAAACTTTCTGAAAAAGACCATAACAAGATTGATGAATACATAGAACCAAAAAAAAATCTTGGAGAATCATTGATCGAAAATAATTTGATCTCCAGAGAAGATTTAAAAGATGGCTTGATTTATCAGATGAGAGAAATCACCCTGAATATTTTTTCTGTATTTGAAGGAAAGTTTAAGTTTCAATCTAAGGACAAGTTTTCCGAAGATACTTTTGATGCCAAGATTTCCATTCCTGTGCTTATTGAAGATGGTATAAGGCGGATGAAATTTGATGCGCATATAAAATCTTTTTTGGGGCACAAGTTTATTTATCCAGGGGAAAAAAGATTTTATTTCCGTTTGACCGAGGAGGAAAAAGAAATATTCGAGCTAATTAAGAAAAAGACTTCAGCTGAAGACCTGCTGAATAATTTTCATTTTGATGAAGAACGTTTTTGGAAGAGCCTTTATCTTTTTTACTGCCTTTGTTTGATCGAGGTGTCAGAAGAAACTCAAACAAAAAAGAACAAAGAGAGCGAGAAGACGCCAGAACAGCAAGAATTTCAAAAACAGATAGATGAGGTTCTGGTATTTGGGCAAAAGATTTCAGCGTTAAATTATTATCAAATATTACAGGTCTCCTTAGATTCATCCGCAATTGAGGTCAAGGAAGCCTATTTTAAGTTGGCCAGAAAATATCACCCTGATCTTTTCAGCAGAAACCTGTCGGCTGAGATGAAAAATAAGGTCGGTGATATTTTTGACAAGATAACAAAAAGCTATCATACCCTAACTGATGATAATAAAAGGCAGGAATATAACAAAAAGCTTGATTCCCCAAAAAAAGGCAGCAAAAAAGATTTGGAAAAACGGGCTGAAATTAAGTTTCGTCAGGGTAAAACCCTTTATAACCAGGCCAGATATAAAGAGGCTCAAGTGTTTTTGGAAGAAGCAGTCCGGCTGGATCAGAATAAAGGAAATTACTTCTTACTTCTGGCGATGTCACAGTCAAGGATTCGTTTATATCAACGGAAAGCAGTGGAAAACTTCAAGAAGGCAATAAAGCTTCAACCATGGTTTCCTGATGCCTACTTTGGACTGGGGATGTTATACAAAAAGGAAGGAATGCCTACTCTTGCTTCCAGCCAGTTTAAAAAGGCATTAAACGTTGATCCGGATAATAAAGCAGCATTAAAAGAATTGGGCTTAATCGATCCTAAGTCAAAGAAAAAAAGCCTGAAAGATATTCTTCCCATGCATTTTTTTGGGCAGAGAAAAAGGAAAAAATAATTAATTTTACTTTTCTCTTATCAGGTCAAGGAATTTACTCTCACTAAGGGTTACTGTCCCAAGTTTTTGTGCTTTTTGTAATTTTGATCCTGGCGCTTTTCCTGCAACAAGGTAATTAGTTTTGTGGCTGAGGGATGAAGTGACAATTCCACCTAAATTTTCGATCTTTTCCTTGGCTTGTTCACGAGTCATGCTGCTGAGACTCCCTGTTAATACGAATGACTTCCCGTCCAGATAGGTGTTTTCTCTGCTTGATGATTCCAGCGAAGAAAAATTTAAACCTGCTGCTTCAAGTTTTCGGATAAGTTTTATATTTTCCGGCTGTTTAAAGAAAAAGACAATGCTTTCACTTACTTTAGGTCCAATATCTTTTATGGCAAGAAGTTCATCAGGCTCGGATTCAATGAGTTTTTTTATGTTTTTATAATGGGAGACGAGGATTCTAGCTGTACGCTCTCCTACATATCTTATCCCGAGAGCAAAAATCACCCGGAAGAGACTCTGATTTTTCGATTTTATGATTTCATCCAGTAAGTTTAGAGAACTTTTCCGCCCCATCCTTTCGAGTTTATCCAGGTCTTTGAGTGTCAATGAATATAGGTCTGGTATCTCTATTACCAGCTTTTTCTTTATTAACTGGTCGACTAGAGCATCTCCCAGACCTTCTATGTTCATTGCCCGGCGGGAGGCGAAATGAAGAAGTGATTTTCTCATAATTGCTGGACAGGAGGGATTAATGCAGCGTGAAACCGCTTCCCCTTTCGGCTTAAATATTTTTGTTTGGCAGACCGGGCATAAAGTAGGGAAAGTGAAAACTTTTTCCTGTCCCGTCCGTTTCTCTTTCATCACAGAAACTATTTTTGGGATTACGTCTCCGCTGCGTTCGATTAAAACTGTATCTCCTTTTCTTATCTCTTTTCTTATAATTTCATCTTCATTGTGAAGAGTAGCCCGGCTGATAGTTATGCCGGATAGCTTGACTGGCTCTAAAAACGCGACCGGAGTCAATGCTCCGGTTCTGCCGACTTGGACCACGATGTTATTTATTTTTGTTGTTGCCTGGCGGGCGGCAAATTTTAAGGATATTGCCCACCGAGGAAATTTAGAGGTATGGCCTAATATTTTCTGCTGTTCAATATTATTTACTTTAATGACGATTCCGTCGATGTCATAATCAAAATTCTCCCTTGATTTTTGCCACTCTTCGTATACTTCCATTATTTCTTCATGAGACGAACTCAGGCTTGAGAAAGGA
The DNA here is from genome assembly GCA_030612445.1 of Candidatus Aminicenantota bacterium. Taxonomy (GTDB): domain Bacteria; phylum Acidobacteriota; class Aminicenantia; order Aminicenantales; family Aminicenantaceae; genus JAUVXM01. The sequence continues at coordinate 8,192 of JAUWNW010000068.1, read as the reverse complement.
TTGGTTTTAAAACCAAGGGCCTTTAATTTCTTTAAATTATCCCACTGACTTTTCTGTTCTTGCTCTCCTATATACACTGAATATAAAAAGACATCCAAGCCGCGGGCAGCGACTATTTTGGGGGCAAGAAGACGGATGGAGCCTGCAGCCGCATTTCTGGGATTAGCAAACAGAGGCTCATTTTTTTTGCTGCGGGTGCGATTGATTTTTTGAAAGGAATGAAAGGGTAGATATATTTCTCCTCTGACTTCGGTATAGTTTTTTTCCGGGATTGTAAGGGGAAGACTTTTTATGGTTTTAACATTGGCAGTGACATCATCTCCTCTGATCCCGTCACCTCTGGTAACTGCCCGAGTAAATTTTCCACCTCGGTAAATGATTGAGATTCCGAGACCGTCGATTTTCAGTTCAGTTACGTATTCAATTTTCTGTGAAGGCAGGCTTTTTTGTGTTTTTTCCTCAAATTTTTTCAGCTCTTTGCTGTTATAACAATTATCCAGGCTAAGCATAGGGGTGCTGTGTTTGATGCTGGCGAATCCTTCCAGGGGTTGTTCGCCCACACGCTGAGATGGGGATTCCGGAGTTAGGAGTTCGGGAAAATTTTCCTCGATTTTCCGGAGCTCAAGCATAAGTGAATCAAACTCAAAATCAGAGACCTGAGGGTTATTGTCGCGGTAGTATTTTTTTTCGTGGTAAATGATCTCTTTTCTTAATTGTTTAATGCGAGTTTCGGCTTGTTGTAAAGAGGGGAAGGGATTCACCTTAGATATCTCCTAATATTTCTATGGAATGATATATCAGAGCTATAAAAATGCCAAGTATTAATAAAATATGGAAAGCATTTTCAATTCACTAATAGAGACAGAAAACAATGACTTTCTTTCAAGATGAATCTGAGGGTGTAGCTTGGGCTCGCTTCAGATTTTTAACGCCATTCTTCTTCGTTTTTCTCGGCGGCTGCGGATCCTGGTTATTCATAAAATATGTAGGCAGCACCATACAGCTTTTCTAAGTTTAAAATATTGGAAGGGAACTCCAGAGAAAGAGAAGAGGAAAAAAGCAGATCTGTTTTTACTGTTTTGCTATGTCTTCTTATTTAATATCTAGCTTTTGCTTGGTTTGCTCGATCAGTTGATTGAAAGCAGCTAAAGTAACCTGCTGTTCTTCCTGAAGTTTTTCAATGGCTTTGTGTTCTGATTCTATTTTTGCAAGGATAGAATCCATTTCTTTTTTTTCTGTATCTGACAGGTCTTCTTCGTCTTTTTCCCCGAATTTGTCGTTAAAGGTATTGGTAAGTTGTGCAAGGTTTTTGCTTTTGGCCTGAAGAGCTTTTACTTTATCATTATATTCCGGGTTCAGGTTGAAATAAAGACTTTCTGCAAGTTGCATCGCTTTTTCTGTATTAGCAGGAGAAAGAAAACTTGCATTGAGCAGGTATTGGATGGTTTCTTCAGCAAGAGTAGAATCGTTTTTAGCTTGAGGGGCAAGGAGGATGCCTATATTGTAAGCGATTTCCCCGGTTTTTTTCATAGTGTAAGATTGTTTATAATATTTCAGTGCTTCCTTTTTATTTCCGAGGCGATGGAGGGTTTTGGCATAGAGAGTAATGCTTCCAAAATTTTTTAAAATCGGAACCACGATTTTTAAAGCTGCTTCAGCATTTGCATAGGATTTTGTTTTGTAAAGGGTTTGTCCCAGCTGGGCGAGGGTAGTTATGATTTGCTTATTTTTAAGGATCGTATAGGAATTTGAATATGCAGCGATAGCGCTTTTGTATTTTTTATTTTTTTCCATTGCCTGGGCCTGGGCGAAATATCCGGCGCCCCTGAATTGATTCCAAATTTTTTCCCTCCCGGCTTCGGACTCTTTTCCTTTCGCTGTATTTGAGATACTTACAACCTGGCCTGCATATTTAGCTGCTTTTGAGAGGCTTTTGCCCTGATGTGAATATATAGTCGAAACATTGAGCAGCACTTGGCATGTGGTTGTATCGTCCAATCCTTCCAGGGCTAGAGCTTTTTCTCCGTATTTGATTATATCAGCAGGAGTTTTTCCTTTGTATTGGTCATTACAAAGGCTGGCACAGGCGAAATTTTCGTACTGACTTCCCTGTCCTTCATATTTAGATGCCCAGTCTTTTAATAATTTTGCGCGCTGGTTTACATCAGTTGAGTTCATTGCCTTGATATAAGCATCATTTGCTGCATTCTGAGCAGGAAGAGATGCAAAGAAAATTAACATTATACTTAAGGTGGATAGGAGTGTCTTTTTCATTTTGCGTCCTCTTAAAGTATTTTTTTTTGCATAATATCTTTAATGATAATAAAAGTCAAATTTGCTTTAGTTATATTCCATTATTCTAATAAGTAAATTATAATAGCAAAAAACATGCCAGATTGAAAGTACAATTCAAGGTTGTTGTGTTTTAGACATTTTATTGTAATTCATATAAGATAATTTCATGTTTGCAAAAAAAACTGATTTTGTTTCGCGATTTTCAGATGCGGTCGGCAGGCCCTGCCGGGAAGGAGTATTTCTCAAGAATTATTCAAACTTCAAGGTCGGAGGAAGTGCTGATTATTTTTTTGATGCCAGGACTGAAAAAAAGCTTGTAAGTGCTGTACAGTTTGTAAAAACCTCTGCTTTTCCCTATTACATAATCGGGGGGGGGTTTAATATTTTATTTTCAGACGAAGGATTTCGCGGCCTTATTATCCGTAATTCTATAAAAGGGCTGAAAAAAATCGAAAAGAAAGTAATCAAAGTTAAATCCGGAACTCCTTTGCAGGAGTTGGTTGATTTCTGCCTGCATAAAGGAGTGGGAGGCCTTGAGTTTCTGGCTGGCATCCCGGGAACTGTGGGAGGTGCTGTTTATGGTAATGCCGGAGCATTCGGCTGTGATATCGGTAGTCTATTGATGAATGCTCGAATTTTGACAGAATCAGGGAAGACACTTCAGGTCGAGAAGAATTATTTTGGGTTTGGTTACCGCTGGAGCAGGTTAAAAATTAATAAAGATGTACTGCTTGACGTAAGGCTTCAGGGTAAAGCTAAAGCACAGGCAGAGATTAAAAAGGGCATAAATGAGAGCCTTCAAACAAGAAAAAAGAAACATCCTCCCTATGGGACAGCTTGTGCTGGAAGTTATTTTAAAAATCCGGTTCTTCCTTCTGGAGAAAAAGTAGCTGCTGCTGCTCTTCTTGACCAGGTGGACGCTAAAGAAAAAAAAACAGGCGCTGCAGCTGTATATTCAGGGCACGCAAATTTCATTATTAACCAGGGGAATGCTACCTCGCAGGATATCAGGCTTCTTGCAGGTGAACTTAAGCAGAAAGTTTATAAAAAATTCGGGGTTAAACTCGAAGAAGAGGTTATTTTTCTTCCAGCAGAGCCTTGAATGTTTTAGCATTCTGCGAAGAGATTTTATTTTCCTGTATTGCCATATCCAATGCCTGCGACGCCAGCTTTAAAAACATTTCATAATGCTGCGGGTGCTTACGGAGAGCCTCAAGCTGGCTGGAAATTGTTTTTATATCCCCCCGGGCAAAAGGTCCCGTTAGTGCTGATCTGGTGTTAAAATTCTTTACATTCTGTAAAGTTCCTTGTACAAGAGGAAAAAGGATTTTCAGAGCTTTCTCAGGCGTATTTCCTGATTTCTGGAGCAGAGAGGAAGCGGACTCTAGCAATACTAATAGAAAGTTAGATGCTATACTGCAGGCAGCGTGATAAAGAGGTTTATCTTTTTCCTTGATTATAAATGAATGTCCGCCGAGTTTTTTAATAATAACCTTAGATGCTTGCTGGGCTTCAGGGTTGCCTTCCAGGCTGAAATAGACGCCTTTGAACACATCGGGGGGAGTATTTTTTTTTGCAAATGATTGGACAGGATGAACAGATGCAGTCAGGGCTCCTTTGGCTTTAAGCGGGTCTAAGATTCTGGAGGGCAGCAGGCCGCTGCAGTGCCAAACAAGCGTGTCCTCCCAGTCTGGGATTCCGGAAGCCAGTTCCTCCGCTGATTTTTTTATTTTATCATCAGGAACAGTAATGATTATTATAGAGCTTGTCCCTGCTGCTTTGAGATTGTCTGTATATGGCTGTCCTTCTCCGATAAGCCGGCTGCTTTCCCTGGCAGATGAAAGGCTGAGACAGGAGAGGGCTTTGATTTGGTATCCGTTTTTTTTTAAGGCAATCCCAAGAGAAGTCCCCAATCTTCCGGCCCCAATAATTGCCACGGTTTTCATTATTTTCCTTTAAAAATATCAGACCAAATATCTACCTCAAGTGGAGAGGGCGGGGTGGTGTTTTTATCCATTTCTGCAAGCTTGTCATATTTTTTTAAGGCGGCTTTAAGCCTGCGATAGAACTCAATGCAGTCCAAAGGTTTTGCACCTTTAGAGCGGGCAAAATTTTTAATCTCCCAGTCAGAGCTCACTACAAAAAATTGTCTAAGGTCAGTTTGCCGGCAGATGATCTCTTCAATAACATTATCAGCAGTTTGGGAAAATGGAGGGAAACAAACCTTAAAATGTGTGTCTTTGAAGCTGCCTTCTGATATATCTGGGTCAGGAGGGCCGTCAAAAACTACAATCACCCGGGTTTTTTTAACTTCCTGGAAGATCCGCAAGCGGGAAACAAGAAGTTTCCGGCTCGCCTGGTCTTTTAGATCAAGAGAAGGGATATGTCCGATAAGATTATTGCCGTCAATTAAATATGGCATTTATTGAACTGATTAAAGTGTGTATGTCTCCCCTGGTTTGAGGATGATTACTTCTGCCGTATCTCCTATTTTTTTCTTGAATTCTTCCGGATCAGCTTCGACCAGAGGGAAGGTGTTATAGTGGATGGGGATAACCTTTTTTGTCTGGCAGAATTCTACGGCTTTTGCAGCGGAATTGATGCCCATGGTGTACCTGTCGCCTATAGGAATAAAGCTGAGGTCAGGATGAAAAAATTCCCCTATTAATTTCATATCATATGTAAGACCTGTATCTCCCGCATGATAGAGTGTTTTGTTATCGAGTTCAATTACTACTCCGGTTGGGGCACCTATTCCAGCTGTATGGAGGGCCTGTACCATATGGATTTTAATACCCTTGACTTCAATTGTTCCTCCGATATTCATTCCTTCCGCTGTGATTCCTTCTGATTCGGCCATGACTGCTATTTCATGCTGAGATACCAAAGTTGCCCCGGTCTGTTTGCAGATAGGAAAAGCATCGCCCAGGTGGTCACTATGGTCATGAGTGACTACGACCATATCTGCCTCGGTTATTTCTTCAGAAGTAATTGAAGCAGCAGGGTTTCCGGAAAGAAACGGATCGATAAATATAGTTTTATCCCCTTTAATTTTTACTGCAGCATGCCCTAACCAGGTGATTTCCATTTAATTTCCTCCTTAAAAATATAATGTTTTAGCCAGGAGGCCAAGTCATCTGTCTTCCTCCCAGCAGATGGAAATGGATATGGAATACTTCCTGTCCTGAATTTTTTCCAGTATTGAGGACAATTCTGTATCCCTTATCTTTAATTCCTTTTTTTTCTGCGAGTTTGCGTGCTTTCAGAACTATATGACCTAGCAGTTCTTGTTTATCAGCGGGGATATCATTTAATGAACTGAAATGATCCTTTGGTATGATAAGAACATGAACTGGAGCTTTGGGATTGATGTCTTCAAATGCAACAATATATTCATCTTCGTATATGATTTTTGCTGGGATTTCTCTGCTGATTATTTTACAGAATATGCAATCTTCCATTTTTCACCTATTACATTAATCTTGCAAGCGTTCTATCCGGGAACCAAGAGATTTCAGCTTTTCTTCAAGCTTCTCATATCCGCGGTCAAGATGATGTGCTTCATTGATTACAGTTTTACCATTAGCGATCAATCCTGCCAGTACCAGAGACGCTGAAGCTCTTAAATCCGTAGCTGTTATTTCTGCTCCGGAAAGGAAAGTTTTGCCCTTAATTATGGCTTTGTCATTTGATATTTCGATATTAGCGCCCATGCGGAGAAGTTCATTGATATGAGCAAATCGTCTATCAAAAATAGTCTCTGAGATGATCGAGGTCCCTTCGGCTTGGGTCATAAGAACAGAAAACTGCGCCTGCATATCAGTGGGGAAACCCGGATAAGGGGAAGTCGTGATATCCTGGGCCTTGAGCTTATCGGGTCCGGTTACTTGGATGGAATGGGAATTCAATTTTTTAATTTTTACTCCAGAATAACGCAGCCTTTCAATTACTGTCGTCAGGTCCTTAGGTTTGGTGTGGGTAAGGATGATACTTCCCTTAGTAAGAGCTCCGGCTATTAGGAAAGTACCTGCTTCTATCCGGTCTGGGATGATCTCATGAGTTGCTCCTGCGAGTTCTTTGACGCCTTTTATAACAAGTGTTTCCGATCCTATATCTTCAATTTTTGCTCCCATTTTAACTAAAAGCTTGCAGAGGTCTACTACTTCAGGTTCTACAGCACAATTTTTCAGAATTGTTTCCCCCTTGGCTAAAGAGGCTGCCATAATGAGGTTTTCTGTCCCTCCGACTGATTTTTTCTCAAATTCTATTTCAGTGCCCTTCAGCTGTTTAGCGGTTGCATTTATATAGCCGTGCTTGAGCTGGATCGATGCTCCTAACTTTTCCAAAGCGTGAATGTGAAGGTCGGTCGGCCGGGAGCCTATCGCACATCCCCCTGGCAAAGAAACCAGTGCCTTCCCATATCGGGCTAAAAGGGGGCCTAGAACCAGAATTGATGCCCGCATTGCGGTTACTAGTTGGTAAGATGCTTCATCTGATATGATTTTTTTTACCTGAATGGATAAGGAGTTTTTCCTGATATTGAATTCAGCTCCGAGTTCTTTTATAAGAGTCAGCATAGTGTGAACATCAGTAACCAGGGGAACATTTTTCAGCCGGATTTTTCCCCTGGTCAATAATGAAGAAGCAATGGCAGGTAGAACAGCATTCTTCGCCCCGCTGATCTTGACTTTTCCTTTTAGTTCAGGGCTGTTGTTTCCATAAAGTATAATTTTTTCCATCATGTTTTATTTTAAAGTAACAAGGCGGAAAAAACAATACTGGGAATACTGAGGAGTTCCCCCAATTTTTTAAACTTACAGGTGATGTAAGGCCTGAATACTGGTAAGTCCCTGCAAAAGACAGGGATTTCCTCCAGCGGGGAAATCCCTTCCTGTAATTTTTTCTATTTTTGTAATATGTATGACACAGAGACTATTTTTTGGGGAATGTCATGTGAAATAGTAAGTCGTTAATAGTGAATGGAAAATAGAAAAGGCAGTAAAATGTAAATTGTGAAATTTTAGTCAGAAGATTTGCATCTAATGAAATTCTGATGTGGCTGAAGCGAGTACAGGCCACACCCGAATTTCATCTATTATAAATAGTTCAGGTATGTTAAATTATATAATATCTGATATTTTATTTTATTATTTTGGGAGGGATGTTATGCGTTTATTATTCATAGGATTCGGGACGGTCGGCCAGGGATTGGCTGAACTTCTGCTTAAGAAAAAAGATGAACTTTTTTCCAGGTATGGTATTGATTATTCAGTTGTCGGTATTTCAGATAAACTAAAGGGCAGTGTTTTAGATTCCCGGGGAATCGACCTGACTGCTGCTTTAAAGCTGGTTCAATCCGGAGGTTCTTTATCTGATTTAAATGACGAAAAATATTATGGAAAAGCTTTGGATATGCTGGCTGCTGTTGATGCTGATGTAATGTTCGAAGCGACCTATACGGATATTAAAACAGGTGAACCGGCAACCTCCCATATTCGTAATGCTCTGAAGCGGAATATAAATGTCGTTACTACCAATAAGGGTCCATTGGCTCTTAATTACCAGGAACTTGCTGAACTTGCCCGGGAGAACAAAGTTAAGTTTCTTTTTGAAGGGACGGTGATGAGCGGAACCCCGGTGTTGAATCTGCTGCGGGAAACTCTGGCCGGGAGTACTGTCAAACAAGTCAAGGGTATACTTAACGGCACTACTAATTATATTTTAACTCGCATGGAAGAAGGTCTGTCTTATGATGATGCTTTGAAAAAAGCTCAGGAACTCGGATATGCCGAGGCTGTACCGGATGCTGATGTTTTAGGTTGGGATGCCCTGGCTAAGGTTACAATTCTTGCAAAAGTTATCTTCGGAGCCAAGGAAAGGCCGTTCGATTTTCCCTG
>JAUWNW010000114.1 GCA_030612445.1 Candidatus Aminicenantota bacterium | reverse complement strand
TTCTACATCAGTATCCTCTACCCGCAGGATAGAAGTCCCTTTTTTCTGGCGGGCAAACAACCAGTTAAAAAGGGCTGTTCTGGCATTACCTACATGAAGGTATCCTGTGGGGCTCGGTGCAAATCTAACTCTTGGGGTCAGACCTTTAAAACTTTTGAAACTATTAGGTTCTCTGTTTCTTTTGTTCATTTTAAAAGTTTTAAAGGTCTGACACCCTAATCAGGAGGACTGTTGCCCAGGCTGCGATAGCATTTCCCTGCCCTATATCACCTATCCCTTCATTGGTTTTGGCTTTGATTCCCAGGTCCTTGATATCGAGACCCAGAATAGGGCAGAGGACATTCCTCATCTGGGGGATATATTCGTTCAGATTTGGTTCTTCTGCGATGATGATTGAATCCACATTTGCTATCTTAAAATCCATTTCCTTTAGCCTTACCGCAATAGATGCCAGCATCTCTGTGCTGCGGATATTTTTATAAGCAGGATTTGTATCCGGAAAATACTGGCCGATATCCTTTTCCCCCAATGCCCCTAATAAAGCATCAATAATGGCATGGATCAGGCAATCTCCATCTGAATGCCCCACCAATCCCTTTGCATAGGGAATCTCCCCTCCTCCTAAATATAGTTTTCTTCCCGGTTCCAGTCTATGAATGTCATATCCGATTCCGGTTTTAATCTGCAAGCAAAACCTCCGCAATCTTAAGGTCCAGAGGAGTGGTAAGCTTTATATTTTGCTGTTCCCCCGGTACTGCAATAATATCCTGTCCTAATTTTTCAACCAAAGAAGCTTCGTCCGTTTCAGAGAGCCCTTCCCGGGCGGCTTTTTCAAAGGCGGCTTTCAGGATGCTGTAATCAAATCCTTGCGGGGTTTGGACCCGGCCGAGTCCGTTTCTGTCCACTGTGTCCAAAACTCTATCTCCCCGGACTATTTTTATTGTATCTTCCAGAGGGATAACCGGTACGGCAGCCCCGCTTTCTCCGGCAGCAGCAATAACCCGGCTGATAAGATCTTCACTCACCAGAGGCCTTACCCCATCATGTATTAAAACAACATCCGTTTCTCCCGGATCCAGCTTGGAAAAACCGGCTATTACAGAGTCCTGCCTTTCCTTTCCTCCCGAAATAACAGCAGATATTTTCCCATACCTGCCTGGATATTTTTCGGCCGGCATTTCCTTTTCTAATACCAGAATAATCTCAGACACTTCTGGATGCGCTTGGAATCTTTCCAGGCTCCAGTTGAGAACCGGCTTCCCGGCCAGCAAACAAGACTGCTTTGCAGTGCCGAAACGTCGCCCTTTACCGGCGGCAACAATAATAGCTGTGACTTTTTTCATCTAACCGCTTTTTTTCTTTGGTTTTGCAGCAGGAGTGGCTTTCTTAACCGCCTGCAGCATGATCTCCTGGATCCGCGGAACAATATCATCGATCTCTTCGATGACCCCTTCCCGTAAGAGCATATTATCCAAAAGCTGAAGAGCCAGTAGTTTCAAGTCTTTTGCGAGGGGTTTTTGCCCGTGAAGCCTTACCATTCCTTGGATCAGAGCATTATCCGGGTTGATTTCCAGCACTTTCTTGGCAAATTTATAGTCTTTGTTTGTCATTTTAAAGATCTTTTCCATCTGAACCGAGGGGCCGTCAGCAGCATGAACAAGCAGGCAAGGGCTGTCTACAAGTCTGTTTGAGACCTTTACATCCGCGACTTTTTCTCCATACGTATTCTTGAGATAAGAGACAAGCCCGGCAAGGCCCTTTAAATAATCTTTGTCCTGTTCTTTTTTCTTATCTACTTTGATATCTGCGCTTTCTGCCAGCTTAAATGACTTGCCTTTGTATTCTCTGAGATGTTCGATTACAAATTCATCCAGGGGGTCGTCTAAATAGAGGACTTCCAGATCTTTTTGCTTAAATGCTTCCAGGGCCGGATTTTTCTCCATCGTTTCCAGGTCAAGTCCGGATATATAAAAAATCTCTTTCTGGCTTTTTTCCATTCTTTTACTGTAGTCATTTAAATCCGTATACTCTTTTTTAGGATACTTAGAGGAATGAAAGAGTAAAAGAGGAGATATCTTCTCCTTGTTTTCAAAATCTGAGGCAATGCCCTCTTTTAAATTCCTCTGGAAATTTCCCCAGATCCTCAAGTATTTTTCCCGGTCTTTCTCCTTCATTGTTTTTAAATGCGCAAGTAGTTTTTTTAGGATGTACTTGCTGATCTTGTTTATCTTGATATTATTTTGAATTGTTTCACGGGAAATATTTAGGGGGATATCTTCTGAATCAATAACTCCTTTAACGAATCTCAGATAATCAGGTATTATGTCCTTGCTGCCTTTTTGGATAAGCACTTTTCTTGAAAAAAGATCAACACCTGGCTCGGGCTTGAACAGGCCATACTGTTCGATCGAGGTCTTGGGAATGTACAAAATAGCATTAAACTGCACAGGAGCATCCGAAGAAAGATGGAGATATGTTTCCGGTTCCTCCTGGGTGTTTTCAAAAAACTTGAAAAAATCTATATAGTCCTTCTTCTTAAGGCTTGATTTGGGCTGAGTCCAGATGGCTTCTACTGCCTCGATTTTTTCATTTTCAAGATAAACAGGGAAAGGGACAAACTTTGAATATTTCGCCAGGATATTCTTGATACTAAATTTATCCAGGAATTCTTTTTCCTCTTTTTTTAAAAAGATTTCGATGCGGGTCCCGCGTTTTTTCTTAACCGTTTCTGCTATGGTATAATCCGCATCCCCTCTGGATTTCCAAAGGTATGCGGGGCTTTCTTTGTGAAAAGATTTGGTATGGATGTGTATTTTCTCAGCGACCATAAAACTGGAATAAAAACCCACCCCGAATTTTCCGATCAGGTCCACTTGTTCCTTGTCTTTAGCTTCGACCAGTTTTTTTAAAAAATCCGCAGTCCCGGAATGGGCGATAGTTCCGATATTTTCTATCAGCTCTTCCCGGTCCATTCCGACTCCGCTGTCTTCTATAATTAAAGTACTGTTGGTTTTGTTTACAGAGATATCTATTCTTAACTCAGCATCCTTGTCTTCCACCTCTTTATTGGTCATTATCTCAAATTGGACCTTGTTGAGAGCATCGACTGCATTGGAAACTAATTCTCTCAGAAATACTTCCTTATTCTTATATAAAGAATAAACCAGAATATTCAGCAGTTGTTTTACTTCAGATTGGAATTCATATTTTTTTGTTTTCTGTTGGGTCATTCCCTTCTCCTTATTTCTCCTCATTATAGCGGCCGAAGATCATCTTCCCGACCGTTGTCTGCAGTACGGAGGTTACCGTTATATTTACTGTCTGGCCTATCATTTTACGGGAATTATCTACTACAACCATAGTTCCATCATCCAGGTAAGCCACTCCCTGGTCCTGTTCTTTACCTTCTTTTAAGATAAAGGCCCGGATCGATTCTCCCGGCAAAACTACTGGTTTAAGCGCATTGGCAAGCTCATTTATATTTAAAACTGGTATTCCCTGAAGTTGGGCCACCTTATTCAGATTGAAATCATTAGTCACAATTTTTGCATCCATTTGTTTGGCCATTTCGATTAATTTGGAATCGACTTCTTTAATATCAGGGAAGTCCATTTCTGTAATAGTAACAGCTACTTGGGAGGATTTTTGCAGATGATCCAGAACTTCCAAGCCTCTTCGTCCTCTTTGCCTTTTAACATCATCAGAAGAGTCCGCCACCATTTGAAGCTCCTGGAGAATAAATTGGGGAACTATAAGCTTTCCCTCAATAAAGGTAGCATTACAGATATCCAAGATGCGGCCGTCGATGATAACACTAGTATCCAGGAGTTTATAGCTTTTTCCTACACTTTTTTCCTTAAAAAACCGAAACAGATGGGCAGGATTTAGCCATTCCGCCTTCCTGGTCCCTACCAAAAATCCGATATAAGGCATTATTACCAGAAAAAAGATCTGGATAAAGGTTATAGTTGCGCTATCGTTTGAAATAGTACGGTAAATCGATCCCAGCAGCCAGCCCAGCATAACCCCGGCAAATGTTCCTAATGTGGCACTCCAGATAATTTTGAACTCACTTTTTCTAATCAAGGTCTCCAGATAGATAGTCACAAGACTTAGAACAAATCCGGCGACAGCGCCATAGATGTTTTCTAATTTAAAAGGCGGGAAAAAATATCCCGAAAGAATAATAAATGTAATAACTATTAAACGAAAAATTATTATACTCATTATCAAATCCTTATTAAATATATATTAAAATATTAGGCCTAATGCCTCTTTAATGTTTTTTGCCCCATAAAGATCGATTCCCTGGATTTTTTCTTTTTTAAGAGCATCAATGTTTCCCTTGGGGAGAATAATGCTTTTATATCCCAGGGAAGCAGCTTCTTTTATTCTGGCCAGAGGCTGACTTACGGAGCGTATTTCTCCGCTCAATCCGATCTCGCCCATAACGGTCATTCCTGAAGGAACAGCTTTATTTTTTATACAGGAAATAACAGCAGTCACCACACCTAGGTCAGCGGCCGGTTCATCGATAGTCAATCCGCCTGCGACATTGAGATGAATATCTTCTCCGCCAAAACCATACCCGAGTTTTTTTTCAACTACAGCCAGCAGCATAGCGGTTCTGAAATGATCAAGGCCGATAGTCATCCGTCGTGGATTTCCTATGAATAATGTCGAAGATACAAGAGCTTGGATCTCTGCTAATAAAGGACGGGACCCTTTAATCGTACACACCACAACACTTCCGGCTGCATCGACTGGTCTCTCCTTTAAGAAAAAAGCGGAGGGATTGGGGATCGCTTTGAGCCCTTGAGCTCCCATTTCAAAAATAGCCAGCTCAGAAACAGGGCCGAACCGGTTTTTTAAGGCCCGCAGCACCCGGTGGCTGTGGTCTCGCTCCCCTTCAAAGTAGAGTACGACATCCACGATATGTTCCAATGATTTTGGCCCGGCAAGAGAACCTTCCTTGGTTATATGCCCCACAAGAAAAGAGGAAACTTCGTTTTTCTTTGCAAACCGGAAAATTTGATTAGTCACTTCGCGGACCTGGCTGATTGTCCCGGGGCTTGAAGAAAGTTTTGAGGAATAGGCGGTTTGAACCGAGTCAAGAATGAAGATTTTTGGGGCGAGTTTTTCGGCCTGAGTAATTATTCTCTCCAGGTTAGTTTCAGCTAGTAAGAACAGATTTTCGCCTTTAACTCCCAGCCTTTTTCCCCGGAGTTTTATCTGCTCAAGCGATTCCTCCCCGGAAACATACAGGACTTTTTCTCCGCTGGCGGCAAAATCCCGGCTGACTTGCAGCATAAGGGTGGATTTTCCAATACCGGGTTCGCCGCCGATCAATACCAGAGAACCCAGAACAACGCCGCCGCCAAGAATCTGATTTAATTCCTTCATATCGGTCTCGATCCTCTTTTTTGTTGCTTCTGTTACATCCGCATAAAGGACCGGTTCCGAAGAGGGGAATGAAAACTCGGCTGACCCCTTTTCCTCGACTTCCTCGATCAAAGTGCTCCATTCTCCGCATCCCGGACACTTTCCCATCCATTTTGGAGTCTGAAAACCGCAGTTCTGGCAGACAAAAATCGATTTAATCTTCGTCATATGCCCAGGCCCAATCCGAAAAAGAATTTCCGTTTATCAGATAAAGAAAAATCATCCAGGCCGAAGTGCAGGTAGAAATATTTTGAAGCTGAAATATCCATATAAAGACGAAAATGGGGGTGAGGTTGCCGGTTAAAATCAAAGCTTTCCAAACTAAACTTAATGCGGTCATTTAAAAAATAATAATCCAGAGCAGCTCCGACCTTGGATTGGATAATACCGGCTCTGGGGGAAAAATTTCCCAACCGGAGCCCTCCCTGTAAAGAGAATGTGAATTTATCCAACCCTGGATACTGAACTATCTGTCCCATGAAAAACTTGGAGGGCTGCGGCCAAAGATAAAAACTCAAGTAACTTTTAAGAGATTCCTGACTGGAATAGTATTCAAAATGCAGGTTAGCTGAGGTGCTAATAGAAGAAACCGGCTTGATGATATTTTTTATCTCCTCTATTGTTTTTTCTGCCTCATGATATAGATCAGGACTTTTTACTAGCTTACCAACAGTGCCTTCCCCCTCATTTATATTTGTTAAAGTCTTATCCAGGAGTTCCAGCGATTTTTCAGCTTTATTGAGCAGCTCTGATATATTTTCCAGGTTCATTTTAACACCTTCGCGGTTCTCTTCGACTATATCTTTTAATGACAATACTAATTCATCCATACTTTGGGCCAGGTCATTTACTCTATTATCAAAATTTTGAATAGCTTCTGAAGTCTTCTGTATGCTTAAACCTAGGTTATCTTTATTCTCGCCTGATAGATCTTTTAGATCGGCAGCGAATTGTGATATGTTGTTGAGGGTATCTTTTATATTTTCCTTTGCTTCTTCATTCCCAATTATTTCTCTGAGGGTTTTTCCGGTCAGTTTGAGGTCATCACTAATGGTTACAAGCTCCGAACCTAACTGGTCAAAGCTCATCGAGGGTAAAACAGCAATTGTGTCCCCGGGTTGGCATAAAGTCAGTTGTTTTCCCGGGAGGATCTCAATATATTTTTCTCCTAATAGCCCTAAAGCTGCAACAGTAGCAGTGGACCCCTTCCGAAGCCTCACCTTATTGTCGATATCAAGGGTAACTTCAGCCTTGCCCTCCTTTAAGCGAATATCATTGACATTACCGATTTTGACTCCTGCCAATTTTACGATTGTATTTTTCTCCACTCCTGCAGCAGAATCAAAATACAGATAAAGGGAGTATCTCGGTTTCTGAAACAAGGTAGACAGGTCACCCACTATAAAAACAAACACTGCCAGAATAAGGATTGCACCTGATAAAAACAAGCCTATTTTTACTTCACGTTTCATTGAAATTACCTACCATTCTTTAATCGGACCCTCTGCCCGCCCGTGAATGAACTGCTGTACTATTTGATTGTCACTCTTTCTGAGCTCTTCCGGTGTCCCCACAGTGACTATTATCCCATTATAAAGCATAGCAATCCTATCTGCAACTTTATAAGCACTTGTCATATCGTGAGTAATAACCACAGATGTTATCCGAAATTCCTGCTTCATCTTGATTATCAATTCATTTATAGCATCAGCCCGGATGGGATCAATGCCTGTAGAAGGCTCGTCATAAAGCATAATTTCTGGCTCATAAGCTATTGCCCTGGCCAGCCCGACTCTTTTTTTCATGCCCCCGCTTAATTCATAGGGCATTAGTTGTTCAACCCCTTGAAGCCCGACCATTGCCAGGCTCTCTTTGACTTTTTTCTGAAGTTCTTCCTGAGATAAGTCCCTATACCTTTCCAAGCCAAAGCTTACATTCTGAGCTACTGTTAAAGAATCAAAAAGTGCTGCAGCTTGAAACAAGAGGCCAAATTTTCGCCGAATATTATTAAGCTCTGTCTCACTCGATCCGCATATCTCCACTCCATCTACAATGATGCTGCCCCTGTCCGGCTGAATAAGGCCTAACATATGCTTGAGTAAAACACTTTTTCCCGAACCGCTCTGTCCGATTATTGCCAGAGTCTCTCCGCTCTGAATATGCAGATTTATTCCCCGGAGGACTTTATTCAGCCCGAAGGATTTATGGAGATCGTTTATGCGTATCATATCCCGAAACTCTCCGGCATAGCCTTGCTGAGGAAAAAATTTAGGACTAATATAATGATACTGGAGATCACAACTGCCCTGGTTGTAGCCCTGCCGACCCCTTCTGCTCCACCTTCGGTTTTTAATCCCTGCCAAGATCCGATAATGGCGATAACAACTCCGAAAGTCCC
Source organism: Candidatus Aminicenantota bacterium (assembly GCA_030612445.1). Taxonomy (GTDB): domain Bacteria; phylum Acidobacteriota; class Aminicenantia; order Aminicenantales; family Aminicenantaceae; genus JAUVXM01. The sequence continues at coordinate 2,035 of JAUWNW010000114.1, read as the reverse complement.
GGCTTTGATTAGCCCCCCCAGCACGTCCCCTAATTCAAGATACAAGAGAGTATTGCGCATATATACGATCCGGTTGACTCCCATGCTGATATTAAAAAAATATGCACATACAATCCCGATGATATCTCCATACAGGGTCAAAACCGGCACCATTATCAAGCAGGCGAGAGTTCTCGGTGCGACAAGGTAACGAATCGGGTCGGCACCAAGGCTGTAAAGGGCATCGATCTGTTCTGTGATTTTCATGGTGCCGATCTCTGCCGCCATAGCAGAGCCGACTCGTCCTGCTACCATTAATCCAACCAGGATAGGAATAAGTTCCTTTGTTAAGCCCAGAGATACGATCGGCCCTCCATATGCTTCCGAACCGACCCCGATATACCTGTGGAAGCCGACATAGGTCTGGAGAGCAAAGACTAAGCCCCCAAAGGCTGCTGTTAGTGATACTACCAGTAAGGAACGGACTCCGACTTCCTCAAGCTGTTGGAGAAAGATCTTCGTTTCCCGGGGTTTCCGGAAAATGTTTATTATTGTTCTTCCTAAGAGCAGCCCAACTTCTCCAACTTGCTGCAGGATCAACCGGAAGGAAAAAGACTTTGTGAGTAAAGTCATATTTATTCTTCAATATTGTGAAATTCTCTGTTATTGAAACGGGCAAACTTATTTAAAAAGGCCAGAGATACTTTCCCTGTCGGCCCATTTCTCTGCTTGGCGATGTGTACATCGGCAAGTCCCTTAACAGTTTCATCATCAGGTTTATAAAATTCTTCCCTGTAGATAAAAATAACTACATCGGCATCCTGTTCGATTGCACCTGACTCTCTTAAATCTGACAACTGCGGTATCGGCTTGGCCCGGCCTTTTTCAGGCGCACGGCTTAACTGAGAGATGCCGACCACAGGGATCTGGAGTTCCTTTGCCAATTCCTTTAAGGAACGGGATATATAGGACATCTCTTGAGTTCTATTTTCAAACCTGCTGCCGGCACGCATGAGCTGAATATAGTCTATAAAGACAATGTCCAGATGATGTTCCATTTTTAAACGCCTGGTTTTTGCCTTCATTTCCATAATTGTAAGTCCCGGTGTTTCATCAACATATATATTTGCCTGTGATAAAACATCAGCTCCCTGCTGCAGCTGTTTAAAGTCTCTTTCGCTGATATATCCGGTCCGAACGTTTTGAAGGTCTACCTTAGATTCAGAGCAGAGCATCCGCATGGCCAATTGTTCATTAGACATCTCGAGAGAAAAAAAGCCGATCGATTTATCTGTTTTGGTTCCGGCATATTGAGAAATATTTAGGGACAAAGCGGTTTTCCCCATAGAGGGCCGGGCTGCTATAACAATAAACTCAGAATTATGGAAACCTGCTGTTATTGCATCCAACTCCGTGAATCCGGTTGGAATACCTGTGACAGCTTGCTTCCGATGCCGAAGCATGTCAATTGTTTCGAGAACAGGCGCGGTCAGAGAATTTAGAGGAACAAAACCGGGCTTGATCCTCTGCTCAGCCACATCTATTATTGCAGCTTGGGCTTCTTCCAGTAATTCGTCCGGATCCTGCTTCTGTTGGTAACTTGAGGAGATTATCCCTGCGGAAGAAATAATAAGCCGCCTGAGTAATGCTTTTTCCTTAATAATCCGGGCATGATATTCTATGTTTAAGCTTTTTGGAACTCCATCCATCAACGATGATAAATATGAAGCTCCTCCCGCCTCTTCAAGCTGACCTGCTTTTTGAAGTTGTTCTGTTAGGGTGATAAGGTCTATAGGGAGGCCCTTATCGACCAGCACGACCATCTGTTCCAGGGTGTGCTGGTTAGCTTCTTTGTAGAAATCCTCAGGAGTGATAATGGACAGGACTACATTTAGGTTTTTATTGTTGACCAGGATGCCTCCCAGAACTGTTTTTTCTGTCTCCTGGCTGTGGGGAGGAGTTTTTTTTAAAAACATAGTATTAAATTCCATTTTCCTTCCCTTTTTAACTATTTCTATCTTACGCTACATCATGGATAAATTCAAAGCATTAAAAC
>JAUWNW010000197.1 GCA_030612445.1 Candidatus Aminicenantota bacterium | reverse complement strand
CAATGAGCTGAAGGGTGGAAATTTGATAAAATTAAGCGGAGATTGTCATGAACAATAAAAAATTCCTACAACAAAAGATACCTCTTCAGCATATTTGCCTGCTTCTGTTTGACATTAAACAAAGCAAAATGTTATAGTTGGCCCAGGTAAAAGGGAAAACCACAGGATGAAAAAAGCACCGTTCTTTCTCTCTTTATTCGCAGGCATTATAATCATTCTTATAAGCATTTATGGATTCTTTTTACTTCGCCAGCGCCCCGGTCTTCCTCCGATCGATGAAATTTTTCCAGAACGACTGCTGGAAATGAATATCAAGAACATCATTCAGGAGGATAGCCTGAAGATTCAGATAGACGGTATAGAAATTAAGCGTGTTATGGACCTCGAATTTATCATGAAGCAGAAGACCATTGGAGATTGGGTAATCCTCTCCCTTAAGGTCAATGAAAAAATTGAAGAGAAAGAAGCTCAACTCATTTCTTACTATTCCCAGATGCCCTTTCCCTTTATCTATCTCCTTATAGGGCTTATCAGTTTTGGCATAGGTGTTGTGGTTTTTTTTCTCCGCGCAGGAGACATAAGAGCCCGCGTTTTTTATTGGGGTTCTTTAGCGTTTACTTCGCCCATCATAATAAGCGGAGGGTATCAGTGCCTGCGAGAGGGCTGGCTCTCTTATCTCCCCGGGATTTTGTTTTATTTAATCTATCCTTTGGCACCTGCTCTTCTTTTGCATTTTTCTCTTTTTTTCTCAAGGAGCCAAACTAAAATAAGCAGGCTGGTTATTTACTGTCCGGCTTTGATTTTTGCAGGAGTTCTAGAGGTTTTATTCCTTTTTTCGAGTCAAAATTCTTCTATCGCAGCATACAGGGTTTATCAATCTGCTTATATTGCCCTTCGTTTTTACGTGGTTGTATTTGTCCTTCTGGCAATTTTACATCTTTTTATTAGCTATATAAAAACTTCCCTGGAGGAAGAGCGGGCTCAGGTAAAATGGATTTTTTATGGCCTTTTTATCGGCCTGGGACCCTTTATCCTATTATACCAGTTCCCCCAGGTGATTAGAGGGGAACCCCTGATCCCTGAAGAATTTTCTATCTTGTTTTTTATCCTTGTCCCTCTTGCCTTTGCCTTTTCCATTGTTAAGTTTAAGCTGATGGATGTAGAACTGGTTATCAACCGCAGCATAATCTATTTTATTCTGACTGTGTTTACTGTCAGTGTGTATCTCTTTTTTGTAGCGCTTCTTCAAAATATTTTTTCAAGTTTTTTTTCTGCTCATAAAACAGCCGTTTCTGCTATCGGAGCTCTTGCAGCTGCGGTTGTTTTTCATCCTGCCCGCAGAAAAATTCAGACGATAGTGGACAAAGCATTTTTCCGTGTGAGTTTTGACTACAAAAAAAGCATTCTCAGTTTCAGTGGGAAGGCTTACAAGATGGTAAACAGTAGTCAGCTTATCGAATTTTTCATAACAAAGATAAAAGACGCTTTACCTATGGAATATATCGGAGTCTCCCTTTATTCAGGGAGCTTTGGAAAGCCCAAGCTTTTGATTCGAAAAAATGGCGAGAAAGACCTTAACTCTCTAGTTTCTCTCTTTATCCATTCTGATAAAATATTTGCCAGGAAAAGGGCTGTTCGTACGGAAGAAAATATGGATTTTTCGCATGAGAGAACACTCGAAGAGAAAAAGATCGAGTTGATCATTCCTCTCACTTTCAAATCGTCTGATTTGGCTGGATTTTTATCGCTTGGAAAGAAAAAATCGGGGGAGAGATTCAGGCGGGATGACATTGAGCTCTTACTCGCTATGGTCCGGGAACTGGCTTTAAACCTTGAAAGGATCAGGCTTCAGGAAGAAGTGATTTATGAAAGAGTGGAAAATGAAAAATTGGATGAGCTCAATCGCCTAAAAACTGAGTTTATCACATCTGTATCCCACGAGCTTCGGACCCCAATGAGTTCCATCCAAGGGCTAGCTGAGATTCTCCAGGAAGGAAAGGTAAAGGGTAAAGCAAGGCAGAAACTCATAAACCTTGTGGCCAGTGAAAGCAGCCATCTTTCGCGATTCCTGCACAATATCCTTGATTTTGGCAAGATCGAGCAGCAGGTTAAAACTTATAATTTTCAAAAAGTTGAAATACAGTCAGTTATTAAAGAAGCTGTTAAACTTTTTTTATACAGATTGGAATCAAATGAGTATGATCTCAAGGTTAAATTACCCAAGAATCCTCTCTTTCTCAAGATAGATAAGGATGCCGCAAGAGAGGCTTTGATTAATCTCATTGATAATGCTATAAAATATTCATCAGATAAAAAAGAAATCATGATCCAGCTTATTGAGAAAGAAAAAGAGGTCAAAATTCAAGTTAAAGATAAAGGAATTGGAATCCCTTCAGGAGAAATCCAGAAGATATTCGAGAAATTTTACAGGCATGCTGAAGCGAGCCTCCACAATCCAAAAGGAGTGGGGCTGGGACTGAAAATTGCCAAGCACATCATGGAAGCGCATAAAGGAGAAATCATAGTTGAAAGTCAACTCAAAAAAGGCAGTACTTTCAGCTTGATATTCCCAAAACCATGAAAAATATCTTAATCATTGAAGACGATAAAGCCTTACTTGAGACTTTAAAGTCTTTTCTTGATGTAGAAAACTTTAAAGTTATAACAGCTACGGATGGAGAAAAGGGTTTTCAGCTCGCCTGCCAGGAAAAAATTGATTTGATTGTTCTAGATTTAAACCTGCCCTCTTTAAGTGGCCTGGAAGTCTGTAAAAGGCTGCGGATCAAAGGAATTATGCTGCCTATTATTATACTGACAGGAGAGAAAAAAGATGAGATTGACAAAGTCTTAGGGCTTGAGCTCGGAGCAGATGATTACCTCACTAAGCCTTTTGGGACAAAAGAACTTCTCGCCAGGATAAATGCTGTGCTGCGCCGCTCAAAGCCTGCTGCGCCGGATGTTGAAGATTACTCTTTTGGGGATGTATACATTAATTTTAAAAAGCAAGTTGCCTCAAAAGGAAAAAAAGACCTTTATCTAACCACCAAGGAATATGGCCTTCTAAAGCTCCTTATTTCCTGTGAGGGAGACGTAGTGAGCAGGGAAACTATTCTCAATGAGGTTTGGGGATATGATAAGTTCCCCACAACAAGGACAATCGATACTTTTATCCACAGTTTAAGGAAAAAGATCGAGGATAATCCCGCCCAGCCTTCCCATATCATCACAGTACCCTGGTCCGGTTACAAGTTTCAAAAATAGTCACTCTGATTAAAACGAACTTAATTTTCTCCGTTTTTCCCCTATCCTGCTTTTCTTAACAAACCTTTAACAAACTTTTGACAAATCCATAACAACATTTGATTCTGAACGGATTAAATTATAGCTGAAGATGAAAGAAACAGGAAAAAGGAGGTATGAAATGTTAGCAACAAGACAAAGTTCAGTCAGGCAAGAAAATTCCATTGATCCAGGCAGTTATGCTAAGGTGCTTATTCCGGTTAATCCGGCCACCGATTCCGGAGTTATCCGGCCACTAGTTAGAGCGAAGCGACGCTGTTGTTTCATTATATCACCTTGTGGCCGGAATGAGTCAATGGAGATTTACGTTTTCTCATAGATTCTCCTT
>JAUWNW010000199.1 GCA_030612445.1 Candidatus Aminicenantota bacterium | reverse complement strand
CCTTCCTTTCCCTTTCTTTTCCAAAACACCCAAATCGATTAATATATTGAGCTCGTTCCGAACTCCTACATCAGACATTATTAGCATTTCTCTTATATCTCGATTTGTGATCGATCCTTTGCTTATGGTTCGCTCCACAATCTTCATCTGCCTGTCGGTGAGGGCGATTTGGCCTTTTTGTCTGAGAACTTTGATGTCCTTACTAAGGCCGATGACTTTCTTTCTAACCGCATCGATGCTGACTGCAACACCTTCCGTAAAATATCCCAGCCACTGGGTTAAATCCTGCGTTTCCGCATCGACAGTTTTAAGAGCCTCATAGTAGGCCCGGCGGTCATTGTCATAATAATCGTCCAAAACAAAATACCGTTTAACATCAAATCCTCTTATATAAAGGATAAGCGAGGCCATTACCCGGGCAGTGCGGCCATTTCCATCGATGAACGGATGAATACGTGCGATTTCGTAATGGGATATCCCCGCATGAATCACCGGATCGAGTTCAAGGGCTGTTGGTGATAAAAACCATTCTAAAAATATTTTAACCAAGCGGGGGACTTGATCCGCCAGAGGAGGTGTGTAAACAACCCGGCCTGTTCTGAGGTTCCCCACAACAACCTTGCGGTTGCGAAAAACGCCCTCATCTGCCGGATTCTCCAACGTGTTTCTGCTGACAATTCCATGGATTTTCAGAAAGTCAGAAGATGTAAATGGTTTCTTTTTAGCAAATTCCGGGATATTCTCTAGAGCTTCGATGTAATTCAACACTTCCTGCCGGTCTTTGCGGTTGACCATGATCTCGCGGCCGGCTGCCAGTTCGCTGACCTCCTCAAAAGTTAGAGAATTGCCTTCGATGGCCGTAGAGGAATGGGCGCTTTGGATAAGAGCATCCCGCCTCAGAGAGACCTGCCATTTAGGGATAAGGGGAGAATTAATAATGATTACCCGTGCCGCGGCTATAGATGTAAGATTTCTGATAATCTTGTTTTTGTAGCGAAAATTGGGCTTAAACATCAATTTTCCTCTCTAAGCTCCTTAAGATAGCCTTCGATTTTTTTATCCACCTCATCGATTTCTTTTTCCAGCAACCGCAGCTCCTGCCATTCCTTGTTAACATCGATGTCTTCAACTTCTTCTTCCGGGAAAACATAAAGTGTAACATTAAGGTTGTATTCGTTTTCTTTGATCTCGTCCATTCCAACAGCCCGGGAGAAGCCTTCCTCCTCTTTGAAATTATCAAAAACATTAACTATTTTTTGAATATTTTTGTCACCGAGCTGATTGAGCTTTCTTACCTCCGGGTGCTGTCTGAATTCTTTAGATGCATTGATGAAAAATATTTTCCCTTTTCTTTCCTTCGATTTATTTTTATTCAAAAAAAGCAAAGCTCCCGGCGCGCCTGTATTGTAGAAGAGTTTTTCAGGAAGCAGGACGACTGCTTCCAGGAGATCATCATTCATTACTCCTGTTCTTACGGCCTTTTCCTTGCCGCCGCGAAAAAGGCAGCCATTGTCAATAACGACTCCAATCCGCCCCTTGGCTTTATCAGCCGAAGCCATCATGTGTTCTATCCAAGCCCAGTCGGCTGACTGTTTCGGGGTGAACCCGTATTTAAAGCGGTCTTTCCAGAATTCACCCTTTTTTAAGGTGACCTCATCATAGCCGTCCTGATTCCAAGGTGGATTGGCAATGACCACATCGAATGACTTGGTTTTTTCTGCATCTTTAAATTTCGGGTAGAGAAGTGTGTCCCCGAAAAGCAACTGGGCATTGCGGATATCATGGATGTAGAGGTTCATTTTAGAAAGAGCCAGAGTTTTGTGGTTGACTTCCTGGCCGTAGAGAAAAAACCTATCGGCCTCATCCCGGCCGCTTTGGTCCTTGATATACTGATAGGCTGAGATCAGCATGCCTCCAGAACCGCAGGCAGGATCATAAATGCTTTCACCTGGTTGAGGATTAAGGATTTTGATGAGAAGGCGAATGACTTCCCTGGGTGTATAAACTTCTCCCTCCTTAGCTTTCTGAGGGGCAAAATAGCGGAGGATCCATTCGTAGGCATCACCCAGGATATCTGGGGAGACATGCTGGAGAGAGCGAGCGCTGAAAAGTTCCACAAGCTGGCGCAGGATCTCAGAATTTTCCCGGTTAGTTGTGAACTGTACAAAGTCAGCGTTATCAAAAATATCTTTTAATTCCGGATTGCGATCGGCAAGAATTTTCATAGCTTTGGAGAAGTTTTCCGGAAGACGAGCCGGTTGCTTGCGGATATTTTCCCAGAGAAGCTCTTCGGAGGTGTCAAAATCATGATACATAGAATTTTTAGCTTCCCCCTGTGCTTCAGTTTTACTGAGGCCGTCTTCTAAAGCTTCTTTATAAGCAATATCATATTCCATTGCCCACTTGTCACTGACCCGCTTATAAAATAGGAAGACTAAAATAAAAGTGTAATCCACTCGGGTACGGATGAGGTCGGCTGCGCCTTTAAGGAGGGATTCCAGTTCGCCTCTCGTTAGGCTGTTTTTTTTAAGAGGAAAAGTCTCAGTTAAAATGTCTTCCTTGCTTTTTAATGTATAGATCTTCTTGCGCGCATCAATGGTATCCATTTTAACTTTAAGCCAGCCTTTTTTTCGCAATTCAGAGAGAATGACATTGATCTGCTTTTTGTCATCATGGATTTTTTCTTTTAGAATTATAGCTGCTGCCTCAAATCGAAAAGGAGAGCCTTGGAAGGTATCCCAGAGGATTTTGTATCTTTTTTCAAGCCATTCAGGAATCATGATTTCACCTTATTTTATCTATTAGATAACCTATAATGCTATATGCTTATATAATAAGCATTAATTACCTACTTGTCAAGATATTTTTTTTTGGATAAAGTAAATTGCATTTATACTTTATTTCTGATAAATAAAATAACATCCAACTTTTATTATAAGGAGATAGCTATGCTTTCCTTTAAAAGATCTCTGATTTTAAAATCAATAAGCCTGATGATTATTCTAATATTGGGCACGAGCACCCTCGCGGCTCTAGAAAAAACTCCTCTTACTATAAGCGATTCTCTGCGCATAAAATCTTTCAGCCCTCAAGCTATCACTGACAACGGGCGTTTTATCGCAGGCACCATCAGCATGCGGAAAGACCGGTTCGGCACAGACCACAAGCGCTACCGCGACCCGACCTATATTGCTTCCCGCAAGACAGAGGTTGTTATCCTGGATACAGATACTCAGGAGATGCGCCTAATTTTTAAATCCAAAGTCCAGGTGGGGCAGCTTACCTGGTCTCCAGATGGAAAAACGCTGGCCTTTTTTCTGCGCGAAGGCGACAGCTTTTTTCTGCATACTTATAACAGGGATAAGAAAAAAGTTGAAAAGATAAAACTTAAAACCTTAAAACAGATCGCATCCAATTCTTTCTTAGTCTGGACAAATGACGGATTAAAAGTGATCCTGGCTTTACAGGGAGAAGGCTGGGCAGAAAAATCCCGCGCCCTGTTTAAAGAAGCCACAGCAGGTCCAATCACTATCTATGATTCGCGCAAACCTTTCCTTAAATGGGATCTCATCCGCGACCAG
>JAUWNW010000127.1 GCA_030612445.1 Candidatus Aminicenantota bacterium | reverse complement strand
ATACGTAATAGGGGATCTGATTGTCAACTGCGACGTGGTACATCTGGGCGATGGGCAGGTTGATCCTTCGCCAGGATTTGCCCCGGTTAAGGGTGATCATGGCACAGCCATCATCACTTATCATCATCCGGTCCGGGATAAGCGGGTCAGCCCACATATCGTGGCAGTCACCGCTCCAACGGACTGTATTTGAGGTTATGCCGCCGTCAAAGGTTCTGCTCTCGCTGTTGGCGGCAAAATAGACCTCGTTCTCATCTGCCGGATTGACCATGACCCGGGAGGCGTAATGGGGTCTTTCGTTAAGCAGGCGGTTGTAGCTTGTCAGTTTCCAGTTGTCGCCTCCGTCGCTTGAGCGCCACAGAACTCCCCGGTTTGGGTGTCCGGTTTCCATCAAGGCGTAGACTATATTTGGGTTGCTGGGGGCTATGGCCAGCCCGACCTTTCCGATCGGGGGGCTGGGAAGGCCGTGGCCTGTGAGGCGCTTCCAGGTAGTGCCGCCGTCTGTGGACTTCCAGATTCCGCCGTTTGGGCCGCCGCTTTCTCTGCCCCAGGTGTGGATAATAAGCGGCCACATGCCGGCAAAAAGTATGCGGGGGTTGTCCGGGTTCATGGCGATCTCAAAACAGCCTGTGTCTTCGCCGACAAAAAGCACATGCTTCCAGGTCTTTCCTCCGTCAGTTGTTCGAAAAACACCTCTTTCTTTCTGGGGGCCGTAGCAGTGGCCGAGAGCAGCTACAAATACGACGGCCGGGTTCCTGGGATCGATGGCTACGCGGCCTATCCGCCCGGTCTTTTTAAGTCCCATATGCTGCCAGGTCTTGCCGGCGTCTGTGGACTTGTAGACTCCGTTTCCAAGGGAAACATTACTGCGGATAAAAGCCTCTCCTGTGCCTGCCCAAACCACATTGGGGTCGGATGAAGCAATGGCCAGGGCGCCGATGGACTGGGCCGGCTGATCGTCAAAGATAGGAGCCCAGTTAGTGCCGCCGTCTGTGGATTTCCAGACTCCGCCGGAGGAAGCGCCGATGTAATAAACCAGGGGATCACCGGGTACACCGACTACTGCGGATGCCCGGTTGCCCGGAGGTCCGATGTGGCGGTACTGAAGTTGACTGTAGATCTCAGGATCGATTTCCTGGGCTGTGCTCCAGCTAAATCCGCCTGCCATTAGCAGAATAACCAGGGTTAAAACGCAGGGAAAAATCCTGAATCTCTTTTTTGATAATAAAGATTGCATAAAATCCTCCTTATGCCCTTTATAGAGGGCTGGAATTAAATTTTGCCTGAACTATTCATAAAAAATGTCGATATGTATAATACATCTCGTTGATAATCCAGGTTAGAAATAATAGACATAGCAGATAAAAATATTTTACCTTTGCTGGATAATATTTCAAGGATTATTTTAAAGTAGATTATTTTTTATATTTGACTATTCTATTTGGGCTGAATATGATGTTTTCAGTAGATAAGGGAATAAAATGGCAAAAAAGTGTCCTAAATGTAAAGCAGACAATCCGGATACACAGAGTTTCTGTGGTGAATGCGGGACGCAATTGGAGCCTGCTGAGAATGCCCAAGCATCCTTTACTAAAACTCTGGAAACCCCCAGAGAAGAATTAAACACAGGTTCAATCTTTGCCGGCCGCTACCAGATTATCGAGGAGCTGGGAAAAGGCGGCATGGGCAAGGTCTATAAGGTGCTCGATAAAGAAATAAACAGCAAAGTAGCCCTGAAATTAATCAAGCCTGAAGTAGCTGGGGATAAAAAAAACATCGAGCGGTTCAGGAGCGAGTTAAAGCTGGCCCGGGATATATCCCACAAGCATGTCTGCCGCATGTATGACTTAAACAAGGAAAAGGGAAACTATTACATAACCATGGAGTATGTGTCAGGGGAAGATTTAAAATCATTTATCCGGCGGGCAGCTCCCCTAAGCACAGGCAGGGCGATTTTAATCGCTAAGCAGGTTTGCGCAGGGTTGACGGAGGCGCACAGACTGGGAATTGTCCACCGCGACCTCAAGCCCTCAAACATTATGATCGATAATGAGGGCAATGCCCGCATCATGGATTTTGGGATAGCCAGAACAGTAAAGGGCAAAGGGATAACAGGCGCCGGAGTGATGATCGGCACGCCTGAGTATATGAGTCCTGAGCAGGTGGAAGCAAAGGATACTGACCAAAGGTCTGATATTTACTCGCTGGGTATCATTCTTTATGAGATGACAACCGGGCAACTACCCTTTGAGGCGGATACGCCTTTTGCTGTTGGGGTGAAGCACAAGAGCGAGATCCCCAAGCGCCCCAGAGAACTTACCCCTCAGATTCCTGAAGACTTAAGCCGGGTAATCCTTAAGTGCCTGGAAAAGGAAAAAGAAAACCGGTATCAAAGCACCGGAGAGATAGGTTCTGAACTGACCGCGATAGAGAAAGGTATTACCACGACTCAAAGAGTCGAACCAAAACGGATCCCCCTCACATCAAAAGAAATAACAGTATCATTCAGCCCAAAAAAAGTCCTTATCCCGGCTCTTGCTCTGCTTACCCTTTTAGTTATAACCTTTGTTCTTTGGCAGGTTTTTTTCCCTAAAGGCAACTGGATTCCGTGGGAAGAAAGACATTCCGTGGCCGTTATTAGCTTCGAAAACTTGACTGGCGATAAAAGCTATGACCATTTGAGGAAAATCATTCCCAATCTTTTAATAACCAGTCTGGAACAATCCGGGTATTTTCAGGTTACCACTTGGGAGCGGATGCGGGATATTCTTAAGCAAATGGGAAAGCATGATGTGGAATTTATTGACCAGGATCTGGGATTTGAGCTCAGCCTGAAGGAAGGGATCGATGCGATTGTCCTGGGAAGTTTCGGCAAAGCCGGGAATGTTTTTGTCACAGACGTTAAGATTCTGGATGCTAAGAGCAAAAAACTCCTAAGGAGTGCCAGTTCCAAAGGCCAAGGGGAGGGAAGCATCCTCAACTCTCAGATCGATCAGCTGAGCAAGGAGATCTCACGCGGAATAGGCATATCCAATCAAAAAGTTGAAGCGGCCCAGACAAAAATTACCGATGTCACCACAACTTCGACCAAAGCTTATAATTACTATTTGCAGGGGCTGCAGGCTGATGAAAAATTTTACTATGAGGAAGCCCGGCGATTTTATGAGAAAGCCATAGAGATCGACCCGCAGTTTGTAGATGTTTATATTAGGCTGGTATTAGTATACAGGAATCTGGATGACACAAATGCCATGAACAAGGCCCTTGACAGAGCCATCGCCTTAACAGATAAAGCTTCGAGAAAAGAAAAACTTTATATAGAAGTCCAATATTATTCTTTCCGGGAGAGAGATAGGGATAGAGCGGCACAGTCTTTTGTCCAGTTCATAAAAGAATTTCCCCAGGAAAAGAGTCCTCATTATTGGTTAGGCGTATCTTATTATAACTCTGATAAATTAGATCTGGCGATTGAAGAATTAACTAAAGCTTTGGAACTGGACCCTGACTTCCCGGATGCTTTAAATATGATCGCCTATACTTTCGCTGATAAGGGGAATTTTGAAAAGGCGATCGAATATTTTAAAAGATATGCCGCTGTTTTACCGGGTGCTGCCAACCCCCTTGATTCCATGGCTGAGCTCTATTTACGCATGGGGCGTCTGGAAGATGCGGCCGCCAAATATCAAGAAGCCTTAGCGATTAAACCTGAGTTTAGCTCACGCCTGCCGCTGGCCTATGTTTATGCTTTAAAGGAAGATTATGCCTTGACTAAGGAGTGGATCGACCAACTTATTAGCATGTCCACTTCCCCCGGGGAAAAAGCGGATGGTTATATCTGGAGGAGATTTTACAGGTATTGGCTCGGGAACTCGGACAGTTTCCTTGAAGATATAGGCAAGGCTATAACTCTGGCGGACTCAGTGGGAAACGAACTAAAAAAAGCCCGCGCGAACTGGCTTTTAGCATGGATCTATTATGACAGAGGCGAGCTTGAACTCAGCCGCAAACACCTTAAAAGCTGGTATGATATTTCTGTTCAACGCAGCCCTGCCTCCAAACCGGATTACTCTATTAGTTATAATTTCCTCCTGGGATTGATTGATTTAAAAGCAGGCAGGGTCAATGAGGCAAAGTCGCGGCTTGGGGAAATTAAATCTTCTTTAGCCAAGATCAGCTCCTCTAAAGAAACAGCAGAGTTTAAACATGAATTATTAAGGGCTGAAATTTTTCTGGCTGAAGGTTCATCTGAAATGGCCCTAACAGCCTGCAAAAAAATATCTCTTTTAAGATTCCCAGGCTGGAGTGACAAGCTAGACCCCTTGGTCTACAACCTGCCGTTTATAAGAGATACAAGGGCAAGAATATATAAACAAAAGGGAAAATTGGATGATGCCATTGCCGAATACGAGCGGCTGATCACATTTGATCCGGAGAGCGCAGACCGCCGCCTCATCCATCCCAAATATCATTTTTGGTTGGCCAATTTGTATGAGGAAAAAGGCTGGAAAGGCAAAGCTATAGAGCATTACCGGAAATTCCTCGATTTTTGGCAAGACGCTGACCCGGGGATTAAAGAAGTTGAGGCTGCCAGGAAGAGGCTGGCCGGGCTGCAAACAAGGAAGCCCTGATTGCCTGAATTTAATATGATGTTTTTAGCATATAGGGAATAAAAGAATGCCAAGAAGTGAATTTTGGTCCAGTGGGGGAAATTATCTGATTTGACGATTGTTTTTTTAAGATATAAAATTAAAACATAATGAATACAAAAGATGGTGCTGTAAAAAGAATAATCCGCCGGATTCAAAATCTTTTATCTGAAGAAACGGAGATTGTTTTTGCCTATCTACACGGCTCTATTTTGAGGGAAGACACTTATAATGATATTGATATTGGGATTTATATAGATGAAACCAGGATGAAAAGAATTAACCCTGTAGATTTTCAAATCTCCCTCTCAATTCGGTTGGAAAAAGATTTCAAGTCGCCGGTTGATGTAAAGATCATCAATATAGCTCCATTGAGCTTTCGTTATAATGTTTCAAAAGGACATCTTCTGTTTTGCCGGAGTGATTTGATCAGAGAAGATTTTTTATGCAGGACCTGGAGTGAATATTTCGACTTTAAGCCTGTTTCACAAATATATTTAAAGGAAGCACTGATTGCCTGAATTTAATATTGACCGCATAAGACAGCTAATTGGCGAGATCAATGCTTCTCTACACAAACTTTCCCAGCATGCAGCTTTAGCTGAAAAGGAATTTCTTTCTAATTCTGATAAAGTGGATAGTTCCAAGTATAATCTTATTGTTGCCATTGAAGGAGCGATTGATATATGCAATCATATTGTCGCCCGGGCAGGAGGGAGAGCTCCTAATGACCATGCCGATTGTTTTGTTATTCTAGGGGAACTTAATGTTTTATCTGCCGGCTTTGTCGAAAGGCTTAAAAAAATGGCAAAATTTAGAAATCTTTTAGTTCATTTGTACTGGAAAGTTGACGATAAAGAAATCTATCAAATTTTACAAAAAGATATCCTGGATATTAGAGAATATATAAAAAAAGTTAATGAATTTCTTCAAAATCAAGAAATGCAGCCTGGCTGAGTTCGTAAAGCTGGGCTGAATATGATGTTTTCAGTAGATAAGGGAATAAAATGGCTATAAAGTGCCCTAAATGTAAAGCTGAGAATCCGGATGCTCAGAGTTTCTGTGGGGAATGCGGGACGCAATTGGAGCCTGCTGAGAACGCCCAAGCATCCTTTACCAAAACTCTGGAAACCCCCCTTAACCTTCTCATCAAGATTCGCAGGGGCTATATGTACATCTATAAGCGTGATTTTGACCGTGCTATAGATTATTTTAAAATAATTATTGATTCCGAACCGAATAACCCCATGCTGCGTCATTCTCTTATGGAAGCATATGCACAGAAAAAGATGTATGATGAGGCGATTTCTGAAGGCGAGAAGATGCTGGAATTAGGCGCCCGCGCTGTAGCTAATATCGGGGTAATGGGATTCTATTATGCTCTGGCTGGGAAAAAGGATAAAGCCCATAGTATCCTCGCAGAACTTAGGCAGCGATCCAACCAGGGATATGTGTCTTCCATGTGGGTAGGGACGGTTTACCACGGTCTCGGAGAAACAGATAAAGCTTTCGAATGGTTAGAAAAAGCATATGATGAGCGCGACGGAAATCTTATCTATATCACTATCCCTCCCCCATTTGACTCAATCCGGCCTGATCCCCGGTTCAAGCAGCTTATGAAAAAAATGGGGCTTGAGAATCTATTAGAGAAATAGAACATGGTTTTTGCTTAGTGACAGGGGGCCTTATTCTTTAAATCTGATCTTAAATGAGGTGCCTTTGCTCCTGTCAAGTTCTATCTCGCCATCTATTTGATTAACCAGGGAAGTTATCAAAGTCAGCCCCATTGATTCTGCTTTTCTAAAATCCAGGTCTTTGGGAAATCCTCTGCCGTCATCACTTATCATGAGATCATATCTGCTGCCTTTCTTTATGAACTTGATTATTATCTTCCCCTTCCTGTCCTTAGGAAAAGCATGTTTCAGAGAGTTTGTGATAAGCTCGTTTAATATCAGTCCAAGAGGAATAGCTTTGTTGATATCAATTATGGTATTTTCTATATCTTTTTCAAACCTTACTTTTTCCATTTTATCTCGGTGAAAGCTTAACAGATGTACTGTCATATCCTCTATATATTTACGGAAATCAACTCTTGCGAAATCTTTTGACTTGTATAGTCTTTCATGCACAAGGGCCATGGAAAAGACACGCTTTCTTGTGGCCTGGAACATCTCCAGGGCTTCTTTATCCTTTAGGCGTCTTGATTGCAGATTGAGCAGGCTTGCTACTATCTGTAAGTTATTTTTGACTCTGTGATGAATTTCTTGCAGGAGGACTGTTTTCTCTTTTAAAGATTTTTCGATCTTCTCTTCAGCCAGCTTGTGTTTGGTGATGTCCACATGCACGCCAACTGCTCTATGAGGCACATTTTTAGCGTCTTTTTCAAAGCTTTTCCCTCTTCCCGAAATCCATTTCCATTTTTTATTTTTGGTTTTCAGGCGGAACTCAATCTCATATGGTTGGGCACTTTCCACCCATTTTTTTACCTTTGGGACAACCCGTTCCCTATCATCCGGATGCATTAGTTCCACCCACGTAGTCAATTTCATGGGAAGTTCACCTGGTTCATAACCAAGCATTGTATAATAGCGGGGACTAAAATAAATATCGTTAGTATCGAGATTCCAGTCCCAGAAACCGTGTTCCCCAGCATCCATAGCAAGTTCCAAACGTTCCCTGATTCTATTTAGTTCCTCCTCTAACTGCGTTTGCTTGGTGATGTCTTGCGAGGTTATGATGGCTCCCTCAGAGAAAGGCGCTATTATTATTGAAAGGATTTTTTTGCCGTATGGCTGTTCAGGAAATTTTTTTGTTTTGCCTGATTTGATACACTTTATCAACTCCCCGTACATATCAATTTTATGTTTTGAGGCATAATCCCTGTACATTACATCTCCGAGGTTGGGTATTCTGCTGTCAGATTTTCTTTTTTTCATATTGGTCTTGATTATTTTACCTTCCCGGTCGACTACTACACTGTTTTGGGGAGAGTATTGGAATAAGGCAAAGCTAAATGCTTCTTTTTTTTTTAATTCCTGCTCCATTTTTTTTCGTTCGTTTATGTCTACAATGGTTCCGTCGTAATGTTTTACCTTTCCTTTTTTATCTGTGACTGCCACAGCTGAGACTGAACCCCAAAAAGTTGGCCCATTTTTTCTCTTTAACTGAAGGTCTTCATTTTTTACGTATTTATCTTTCTGCATTTTTTGATTAAATCTTTTTCTGTCTTCTGGGTTTTGATAAAGATCGCAAACATTAGTTTTTAGAAAATCCTTTTTGCTTTTGTAGCCGAACATTTTGATAATAGCAGGGTTTGCCTCAATAAATTTGCCTTTTGGACCGGGAGTATTGCTGTAAATGCCAGCATTTATGTTTTCAATAAGATTATTGTATTTCTCTTCGGAAAAATCCTGTTTTTTTGTTTTGCTTTCATCTTTCATGAGGGTGTTCCTTATCCTGAACTATTCATAAAAAAATGGCGATGTTATTATTATAAATTTCTTTTCAGTGATAAACAAGATTTTTTCAAGAACAGTTATTGAAACTTTTTTCTTGTCCTTATTTTTAATTTTAATCGCCATTTTTTTATGAATAATTCAGGTTATTAAAGTTAATAATTTTGGATCATCTCCCGATTAGTTGATGGATAATAATAGATGTTATTGATTTTAAAGAAAAATGGACATCAGGTACTTCGCCTGGGTAGAATAGGTTTTTACCACAAAAACCAACCCAAGGAGGTTACCGATGTCCGCTTT
>JAUWNW010000211.1 GCA_030612445.1 Candidatus Aminicenantota bacterium | reverse complement strand
CCGTCTTGAAGAGAAAATCACTGAAATTATTGATGCGAAGGCGGTTCCTTTTGTTCTGGGGGGGGACCATTCTATCAGTTATCCTGTAGTTAAAGCATTTGCTAAAAAAATCAAGCCCCTGGACATTCTTCATTTTGATGCCCACCCCGATATGTATGATGAATATAACGGTGACCCTTATTCTCATGCTT
Source organism: Candidatus Aminicenantota bacterium (assembly GCA_030612445.1). GTDB lineage: Bacteria > Acidobacteriota > Aminicenantia > Aminicenantales > Aminicenantaceae > JAUVXM01. The sequence goes on along the minus strand of JAUWNW010000211.1, from coordinate 2,456 downwards.
GTCCTTTTGCGAGGATTTTAGAGGAAGGATTGGCCCGGCATATTGTTCAAGTGGGGATCCGGGCCGCTAATTCTGCCCAAAGGAAAAAAGCAGAAAAATTTGGAGTACAATGGGTAGAGATGAAAGATCTCCCCAAAAAATCGAGCTTAGAATTCAGCAATCCGCTATACATCTCTTTTGATATCGATGCTCTGGATCCTGCTTTTGCTCCAGGAGTTTCCCATTGTGAGCCGGGCGGATTAAGCACGAGGCAGGTAATTAATATGATCCATAAATTAAATGCAGAGATAGTAGGGATGGATGTAGTGGAAGTCAATCCCGATAAAGATATCTCCGGGATCACGGCTTCTGCGGCAGTGAAGATCGCTATGGAAGTAATGGGGAAAGTGGTGCAGATTGGCTCATCGTAATAATGGACATTTTATTTATTTAGAAAATATCAGGTAAAGCTGAAGGTATGGATACGCTCGCTTCAGATTTTTAACGCCATTCTTCTTCGTTTTTCTCGGCGCTTGCGTAACTCCCCCCGTCCGTGGGTCAAACATACTCAGCGTCCGACTACGTCGGATTCCCTCGAAAAAACTCATCAGAAGGCTAAATCTTCAATGTCGCTTAATCCATATCCTCAGCTTCACCTATCCCAACCTATTTATTTCTTAGGTAGGTGTCCATTATTGCGATGAGCCAATCAGATTTATATAAGGGTGACAATTTTTTCCAGCCATTCCTTATCGACTTGAGAGAAAAAATTAAAATCGCGACTGTCAATATCTAATATTGCCCAGACAGATCCCTTGCTATTGATTAAAGGGACAACGATTTCAGAGTTAGACCGACTGTCACAAGCAATGTGCCCAGGGAATTTATGAACATCGGGAACAATAATTGTTTTTTGCTCCAGCACACTTGCCCAGCACACGCCCTTTTTTTCGCCCAGTACCTGGCAGGCTAGCGGCCCCTGATAAGGCCCTACTATCAAGAGGTCATTTTTCAAAACATAGAATCCTGTCCAGAGGAAGCGAGGCATTTTATGATGCAGGATTGCTATAACTGTAGCCATATGAGAAACAGTATCTTCTGTTTTTTTAAGGAGTTCCTGGAGCTGTTTAAAGAGCCGTTCATATCTTTGGCTGAGTTTTTTTCCGGATAACATAAAAGACCTCCCGGGAGGGGTGATGCGGGCTGTTTGTCAGCAAAAGGGGGGTTGATGATGGGAACCAAAAAGGTGAGAATTCTCTCCAGCCCGCTTAAGAGAACCATTAACTATTATACAGAAAAATAAATGAATGTAAAGAAAAATATTTTTTTTCTTGACATCCCCCTGATTTTTTATAAAAATTCAACTAGTCAATAAAATGGCATAGGGCAATTGGAGCCATTGGTTCAAAAATTTATTACGGAGGTAAGATGAATGGCTTATGAATTCACAAACTCAAAAGGTACAAAGTATTATCTTCACTTTAAAGATGTCAATCTAAAGGGAGGAAGGCAACAAAGGATTTATTTTTTCGCAAAGGACATTAGAGACGGATCACTTGATGCGGTTCCTGATGCCTATGAAGTCATGGAAACCCAAAGAACAGGAATGCCCATACTGAAGAAGAAAAAATAAAATTGGATTTAATTTGACCTTTGTTATCGGCAACTATAGTTTGCCGGTATTTTGTCTTTTATAAAGATAGAGCCTTTTTTTGTAAAGGGTTCTATCTTTTTTTTTATTAGGATAGGTCTTGTTTTTAACTGCCGGCTAGACATTTAAGGAGGATAAAAATGGAGTTTTCCGAACTGTCTTTTGCAGATGCGCCTTTAATAAAAACAACTCCTCCTGGCCCGGCATCAAAGGAGTTGCTTGACTTCCAGTCTAGGCATGAAGGCTCTGCTGTTTCATATCCCCGTGGTATGCCGATGGCTTTACAGCGGGCAAAAGGAGCGACTGTAGAGGATGTAGACGGTAATATTTATATTGATTTTTTCGGGGGAGCGGCAGTGATGAATGTTGGGCATTCCAATCCTGATGTTATTGCCGCAGCTTCCAAACAGATACAACTCCTTACCCACTCACTGGATGTTCCCAACCCGGCCCGGAAAGCGCTTGTAGAGAGGTTGCTGCCGCTTTTGCCGGGGCCTATGCAAAAAGTCTTTTTCGGGGGGCCTACAGGTGCTGATGCAGTCGAGACTGCCATGAAGCTGGCTAAATCTAATACCGGACGAATTCCTATGATCTCATTTGAAGGCGGCTTTCACGGCATGAGTGCTGGAGCTTTGTCTCTTACAAGCGGCCGCAACTTTAAAGAGGATTTTTTGCCTTTGCTTCCTGAAGTCCATTTTATCCCTTATGCATACTGCTACCGCTGTGCCTTTAAGAAAGATCCAAAGAGCTGCAATCTCGAATGCGCTCAGTATCTTGAGCATATCTTGGAAAGCCCCCATTCCGGAATAGGAAAACCAGCAGCAGT
>JAUWNW010000165.1 GCA_030612445.1 Candidatus Aminicenantota bacterium | reverse complement strand
TCACTGCTGTCCGGAACATGAAATTTAATTATCCTATAACTTAATTAATAACAATATGATACATCACAAAATGGCTGTTATCTACTTGAAATTGATTTTATACTGTGGTCATCTTTTTGTCAATAAACAGAGGAGTGACCAAATGTACACAGGAAAAATCATTTTTTCTCAGATAATGGATTATTTGCCGATGCACGAGTTCCGTAGATGTGTAAGCCGATACAGAGGCAACTACCAAGTCAAAAGCTTTTCCTGCTGGAATCAATATCTTTGCATGGCCTTTGCCCAGCTGACTTACCGGGAAAGTCTAAGGGATATCGAAACATGTCTCCGCTCTGTGCCAAATAAATTCTATCATATGGGTTTTCGAGGGAAGGTCTCACGGAGCACATTAGCCGATGCCAATGAGAGTCGAGATTGGCGCATCTTTGCTGATTTTGCTCAGGTGCTTATTCATCAGGCCAGAAAGCTCTATGCCGAGGAAGATTTTGGTGTTGAACTGAAAGAGACAGTTTATGCTCTTGACTCAACAACGATTGATCTGTGCCTTTCGCTTTTTCCCTGGGCAAAATTCCGGAAACACAAAGGTGCCATTAAGTTGCACACATTGTTAGATTTACGAGGCTCTATTCCGACTTTCATCGAAATCACTGATGGAAAGATTCACGATGTCAATATCCTCGATGAACTCCTGCCGGAACCTGGATGTTTCTATATTATGGATCGTGGTTATCTTGATTTTGAACGACTCTATCTGCTGCACTTGTTTCATGCCTTTTTTGTCATTAAGGCCAAATCCAATCTGCAATCTCGCAGGCTCTATTCTCATCCTGTCGATAAGTCTAAGGGGCTAAAATGTGATCAAACAATTGTTCTGACAGGAAAAGATTCAGCTAAACATTATCCAGGACAATTGCGCCGTGTTCGTTATTATGATGAAGAGACCAATAAAAATTTGACCTTTTTATCCAATAATTTTATTCTTCCAGCCTATACTATCACTCAACTCTACAAATGCAGATGGCAAATTGAGTTGTTCTTCAAATGGATCAAACAACATTTACGGATAAAATCGTTTTATGGGACATCGGAGAATGCCGTAAAAACTCAGGTTTGGATTGCCATTTCGATTTATGTGCTTGTGGCCATTATTAAAAAACGCTTGAATTTAGACATGTCTCTCTACACTTTTCTTCAGATATTGAGTGTAACTGTTTTTGAGAAAGCCTCTATTTATCAACTACTTGCGGAATTTGATTACACGAATCGAGAGGATGTCTACTCTAAACAGTTGAAACTATTTGAGTTATAACCGGACACTAGTGATATTACTTTATTACCTTGCCCTGTATGATCAGGATGAGAGCTTTATCTCCTCCGTTGAGCTTGGATACACCTACTACAGACTTGTCTCCGCTCTTTATAGTCAGAACAGTGCTTATCAACTTAATAAATTTTTCTTCTCCTTCAGAATTAAAACCCCTTGACTGGGATAATCGCAGCTCTACTTTAAAATTATCCTTGTTTTCCTCCTGGATATAAGTGGGGTACAAGTATAAAGTAAAGCTCATCCCTTCTCCACCTAACCTTTGATGTGAACTACTGTTATCCTGAACTTTGATCAAGGATAAGTCTAATCTTTTAAAATATTTGTATTTTAAGAGGCTTTGAAGTTCTTTTATCAAATAATCAGACATTAATTCCTTTGATGTGCTGCTCTCTTTCATAGTCCCTAAAACCAGTTCAATCTCAAATTGGAGGTCTTGCTTTTTTACATCCAATTCCTTGAGCATGGAAACTAGCTTATCTACCATTTCGGGAGTATCCTGGATAATAAGACGATTGTCACGGGGAAGCTGAGTTATCACTCCTTGAGGACTCATAAACTTTCTTAATACACTCATTGCCAAATTAGCCTCAATATACTTGACCTTTACTATTTCCTTTTTTAGTTCGGGCCGCTCTTTTTTCTGCTGGGAAGCATAAAGGCTTGTGCTAAATCCAAAAAATAAAAAAATAATTAAAAGACCTGTGATTGATTTTTTCATTCGCTTTCCTCCTCTAAATTAAAATTTTTATTTAAAAACCATTTGATCTTAAAGCCTGTTTCTCTTGATACCAGAGTCATTTCTACAACCTCCTGGGGTGATGTTTGTTTTATCAAAGCCGCATCAGGCTGTAGGCCCGACCTTTCTCTAAACAAAGAAGGCCTGAGCCAGAAAATAGAAATTACAATTGATATTACCATCATAAAGCCAAGTGCCCAAGCCGGTTTGAACGGCCAGGGAGCAAGTTTCTTCTTTTGAGTAATTTTTCCAGCGGCTGCTCTCTTCACCGACTGCTGCCATTCTGCCTCATCCCAATCTATTCTCTCAGATTTCAGCCATCCTTTAATTTCCTGCAGCGATTGGATGTAAACCTTATATTCCCGTCGGCATTCCGGGCAGCTGCTAAGATGAGATTTCACTGCTGAAGCCATGCTTAAACTCAAGTCATTCCCTGCATAGAGGGAGAGCAAGCGCTTAACCTTCTTACACTTCATTACTCCACCTCCCCTTGGGATAGATTTTTTCAAACTCCAACCGAAGCTTACGCCGGGCCCGGCAAAGATGGGTCCGCACACTCTGGGAAGAGCTTCCCATAACCCTTGCTGTTTCCTTAATGGAAAATCCTTCTGCATCCCGCAGCAGAAAAACCATCTTCTCCCTGGGGCTCAAATACTTCAAACATGCTTCGATTTTTTCTTTTATTTCACGATTTAAAAAATCTTTTTCAGGAGAATATCCGGCAGATACTCCCCTCTTTTTATGTTCTTCCTTCAGCCTCTCATCCCTCTTTTTCTTTCGATAAAAATCATTGGCTACATTCTTAACTATTTTATAGAGCCAGTTTTTTAAATTTTTGCCCGGCCGGAACCTTTTCAGGTGTTTAAAAACTTTAATCATGGCTGTCTGACAGATATCTCTGGCCTCTTCTGTATTTCCTGTCATTTGATAGGCTATGTTCAACATTCCCTTCCGATAAGGATGCAGCAGCTCTTCGAAGGCAGACTCATCACCACCCAGAGCCTTATCTACAAGTGCTGCTTCATCCTTCATCCTTATTAACCTGACCTATTCACAAAAAATGTCGATATGTATGATACCTCTTTTCAAATCAACATTTTACAATGATTCATAAGGCATAACAATTGACCATTTTGTTTTTGATGTAATCTATATTTATAATCGACATTTCTTACCCTACGGGCGAGCCGATCTTACCACATCTACTTTGTTGCAGCGGATTCACAGTGAAGGACCACAGCTTCACCCACTGCGCCTCGTATCTGCGGCAACCTCGACTCGTGCATAATTCAGTTTAATATACCTTCTTTCTCACAAAAATGTTAACCTTTGGGGTCAGGTCTTGTTGACTTTTTTTATTTGGTCGTTTAACCTAAACTATTCATAAAAGATGAGAATTAATATTAAGGTAACGAAAAAGAACAAGTATTTAAACCGGGTTTCCTTTCTCCTGTTCTTTGCTCTTACATTAATAATTTATTTTATTCTCGGTTTTACTCCCAAAGCCGGATCCAGCACTATGAATAAACCTACAAGCCAGGAATCTTTACCGTCACAAGACATAATTCTTCCTCCGCTTCAAGAAAATATTGAGACTATAAAAAAGGGAAAGACCCTGTCGGATATTCTCGAGCAATATAATTTTTCTCCGGCAGAAATCTATAAGCTCAGAGAAGAAGTCAAGCCTATTTATGATCTGGCCAAAATCAAAGCAGGACAGAAATTAAAACTCTTTTCCTTTGAGGATAGAACAGTTGTTACTCTAGAATATGGCATTGACTCCGAATCCTACCTCCGGATCGAAAAAAATAACAACTTTTATTATGCTGAGATAAAAAAATACCCCTATAAGATAAAGACCGCTCTTATTTGGGGAGTAATCGAAAATATGCTTATTACCGCCATTGACCAGGCTGGCGAGACAGACCAATTAGCCATTAATATAGCTGATATCTTCGCCTGGGATATTGATTTTTACGCTGACATACGTTCCGGTGATTACTTCAAAGTCTTAGTCGAGAAAAAATATCTTGATGGGAATTTCACAGGTTATGGAAAAATCCTTACAGCCGAATTTACTAACCAGGGCAAGACCTTTAAAGCTTTTTTTTACACTTGCCCGGACACAAAAAAATGGGACTATTTTACTTATAACGGCAAATCATTAAGAAAAGAATTTCTGAAATCCCCCATAAACGGAGCCCGCATAACCTCCCGTTTTAGCTACAGCCGCCTGCATCCTATCCGGAAAGTCTACCGCCCTCACTATGGAGTCGATTACGGCGCTCCCCTTGGCACTCCAGCACAGGCCACTGCAGACGGGACTGTCATCTTTACCGGCCGCAGCGGAGGTGCGGGCCGCATGGTACGAGTGCGGCACAAGAACTCTTATGAAACCATGTATCTTCATTTAAGCCGCTATGGAAAAGGAATTCGTAAAGGAGCCAAAGTAACCAGCGGCCAGACTGTCGGCTATGTGGGTTCTTCCGGCTTATCAACCGGTCCTCACCTGGATTACAGGATCAAATACCATGGAAAATACGTAAATCCCCTAGCCCATAAATTTAGGCCTGTAACTCCTTTAAGAGAGGAATTTTTAGCGGATTTCCAACAAAAAGCAGATTATCTGAAACTGGCTCTGGATGCCCCCTATCTTGTATTAAAATATTTCAGCGGATATGTTCTCTCTCCAAACCAAGCAGAATTGGCAAGCCAGTGAACTTATTTTATCTTCTTGACCCTGGTGCCGCTTGAACCCCTGCTGGAAGTAGTACTTCTAACCCTAGTTCCGCTTGAACCCCTGCTGGAAGTAGTCCTACTTCCACGAGAAACTGATGTGCTGCGTCCGCTTGAACGGCTGCTCGTTCCGGATGAAACTCTGATCTTACGCCCGGAAGACCTCCCATATTTTCGCCAATCTTTCAGCTGCCGCCTGGTGACTCCGCTTCGTCCATAACGACTCGGGTAATAGCTGCCATAATAACCACCATAATAGCCGCCATAATAACTCCAGTAAGAATTATAGAGTCCATAGTAATAAAAGGGATTCCACATGCTAAGCCCGAACCACGAGTATGGATAAAAGGAATTAAAAGGGTAATAACTGTAATATGGAGAATAATCGTTATAATAACCAGGAGAGTAATCATAATAATAGTCATCCGGTTCAACTCTGACCCTCGGCCCAGCGTACCGCTCATCAATAACCACACATCCGGCAATTAAGGCAATCAAAGGAAGGATAATTAATAGTTTTTTCATTTTCCTGCTCCTCTAATAATTATTATAGCAAAATTTGTACCAAATCTTAACAGATATATTTATTAATAAGGTAGGAATTTTTTGTCCTCTTTATATGTCAGTTGTCATAAATATAGACAAAGCTGTTTTCTATTTACAGGAGTTCCCCCAAAATTTCCATTCATTTTCGTATAAACATAGGTTTTTCAGCAATTTATAATAAATAATAAGTGGGAAGTTATTTTTTCAAGGAAAGGCGCTAAAAAGAATAAGGTCAAGAGCTGGCCTGGATACTGGTAAATCCCGGAGAAAGCCATCCGGAACAACGCGGGCATGGTTCCTCGAGAGAATCTCGAGGAGAGCGTTGTGAGGACAGGAAGGGATT
>JAUWNW010000182.1 GCA_030612445.1 Candidatus Aminicenantota bacterium | reverse complement strand
AATTTATCATCAAATCCTTTTATTTGCTCAAACAGACTGCGGCGAAGCATCATGCAGGCACCTGTTACCCAATTTACATCCTTATAAGTTTCAAATTGCGAGGCAAGCTTCTCTCGAAAAGTACGCTTCTTTACCTTTCGAGCCATACGCCTCATTTTAAACTCAGACAGTATCTTGGGAAATAATCCGGTCGATATTTGAAAATCTCCATTTTCATATCCGAACCGAGGGCCAATGAGCCCCACATCAGGGTGTGACTCTAAAAAACGGAGCATTTTTTCAAACGATGCTTCCGTTAAAATCACATCCGGATTTAAAAATACAAGAAAGTCACCCTGCGCTTTTTTAGAGCCGAGATTATTCGCTTTGGCAAATCCAAGATTCTCAAGCGATTCAAGCAAAACAATTTCGGAAAAATGCGTTTTAACCATTTCAACTGAATTGTCAGTTGAGGCATTATCCACAACAATAACCTCAGAAGAGGCTGTCCTGTTTTGGTAGAGAGAATTAAGGCACTCTTTTAAGGCAGAACTTGTATTGTAATTAACAATAATTATCGATAACTTCATGATCTTAAAGATAACCTAGCCTGAATTATTCACGAGCCAAGCTTGCCGCAGATACGAGGCACAGGGTAGGAAGCTGTAGATTCTACTGCGAATACCCTGTAACGAAGCAGATGCGGTGAGATCGGCTCGCCTGAAAGGTAAAAAAATGGCGATTAAAATTAAAAATAAAAGCAAGAAAATCGTTAAAATAATCATTCTCGAAAAAACCTCCTATATCGCTGAAAAAAAATTAATAATATAAACATCGCCATTTTTTTATGAATAGATCAGGATAGATATCTACTTATATATGGCTCCTATTATCTCTTCTGCTTTAGAGAACGAACCCATTCCCAAGACAATAAAGATATACCGGTCAAAAGATTGGCTAAAAAGCAATCCTCCTGCTTTATCCATTAGAGAAAATTTCCGGTCCCCTCGCTCCTTAAATCCCCGGTAAGCTGAATCATTAATAAATTTTTCTTTAACTTCCCTGAATGCCTTTAATCCCTCATCTATGCTCTCATATTTAAAGATAAACACACTGTGTCCAGCCGTATAATCCCCCTTAACTCCTTCTTGCAAGGGAAAATTTTCCTCTAAAAAAAACTTGAAACTATTCATCAAGGCCAGGGGCCCTTTGAAATATTTAATCCCAGGTTTGATAAGTCCCTCTTCAGGCAGCATTTTTACAAACTCCGGTACAGATGCGGAAGATTTAATCCTTGCGTCAATCGCTTCTGCTATCTGCTTTAATCCCAACACAGTCTCTTCCTCCGCATCAAATCCGGTCAGGGTTATCAGGTATTTCCCTTTCCAAAAATTTAAATAATAATCCTCAAGTCCGGCCCCATCGCCGATGTTTAATTCTTGGCCCAGAGAGGAAGATTTAAAGGCATACATCCCAAAAGCACTTTCAGGCCCTGACATTTCAAAAAGCTCGACCGATACCGACTTTCCCTGCTTATTGGAGTAGTCCTGTATAATAACCTGTTCAAATCCATATTCATGGTAGATTTCAGCTCCTCCATTTATATAAAGATAAAGGTCATCCCCTGCATATTGCTGGGGAGAATCTTTAGCCTGCCAGTTTTTAAGCTCTGTTCCCGGGAGAAACTGCCTCAGGCCATCTTCCTCTATTATTGCTTGGGCGCAAGCCGACAAGAAAAAGCTGAAAAAAATGGAAATAAAAACAATCAACTTTCCTTTACTGTTGATAGACATTATTACTCCTTTCCTCTCAGATGATACAATCTCAGCAGAAAAAATCAAGACTTGACCCCTTTCTTTTGATATGACAATATGATTTAAAAAGGAGAAAACCATTCACGAGTCGAGGTTACCGCTGATAAAATAAGTTTTTGTTTTTATGAATACAGCAGCGGCAATTTTTATGAATATTTTCGAAGGGAGAAAAGTATGAGGGAAGATAAAAAAGCATCATTAGACGGCCCCGGAAAATTATCCCGGCGTCGATTTATTACAGGCACAGCTGCCGCTGCAGCAGCGATGGCTGTTTCCCCGAGAGCAGCCAGGGCAGGGAAGTTATCTAAAGAGAAGCGTACAGCCGGCTTTAAATTAAAATACGCCCCGTCTTTAGGCATGTTTAAAAATCAGGCCGGTAAAGACCCTCTAGACCAGCTTAAATTTATGTCAGACCAAGGTTTCAGCGCTATGTTTGACAACGGCTTGATGAACCGCCCCAAAGCACAGCAGGAAGCAATAGCCCGGGAGATGGAGCGCCTCAATATGACCCTTGGCCCCTTTGTAGCTTATGCTGATTTTTCTATTAAATCTTTTGTCACCCGGGACAAAGACATCCGCCTCCTGCTTAAGGCCAAGGCCAAGGCCGCTGTAGAAACTGCCAAGCGGGTCAATGCCAAATGGACACTTATGGTGCCGGGCCGCTTTGACGAGGGCCTGGAATGGGATTATCAGACTGCCAATGTAATCAACAATCTAAAATACTGTGCCGAAATCTGCGAGCCCTCTGGCCTGGTCATAGTAATCGAGCCGCTTAATGCCTGGACAAATCATCCGGGCCTTTTCCTTACAAAAATCCCCCAAGCCTTTCAAATATGCCAAGCTGTCAACAGTCCAAGCTGTAAGATTGTCGATGACATCTATCATCAGCAGATCCAGGAAGGCAACCTCATCCCCAATATAGACTATGCCTGGTCAGAGATCGCCAGTTTTCATCTGGGTGACAACCCCGGACGCAAGGAACCCCTTACAGGGGAGATAAATTTCAAAAACATATTCAAACACATCTACAACAAAGGCTACAAAGGAGTACTCTGTATGGAACACGGCCAGAGCAAGCCCGGAAAAACAGGGGAAAAAGCAATAATCGATGCCTACAAAATTTGCGATGATTTTTAACCTTTAAAGGAGCAATTAAGGGAGCTTATATGAAAAAAACAAATCTCAGCCTTTCAAGACGCGATTTTATTAAAACCACCTCAGCAGCCACTCTAGCCGCTCTGATACCTACAACCGGGGTATATTTCGCCTCTGGTTCAGATAAGGTCAGAGTCGGCCTTATAGGATGCGGAGGCCGGGGAACAGGCGCAGCCATAGACTGTATTAACTCTTCCAATATTGTTATAACAGCCATGGGCGACCTCTTCCAGGACTGCCTGGAAAGTTCCCTAGAGCGTCTCACAGAAAAATCAAACAAGGAAAACCTAGCCGTCACTCCGGAGAGATGTTTTTCCGGATTTGATGCTTTCAAAAAAGTACTTGCCTGTGATATTGACCTGGTGATCCTGGCCACTCCCCCCCATTTCCGGCCGGAACACTTAGCAGCAGCCGTAAAAGCCGGTAAACACATTTTTATGGAAAAACCGGTAGCAGTTGACCCTCCCGGTATACGGTCGGTAATAACCAGCTCTGAAATTGCCGCCCAAAAAGGTCTGGCAATTGTAGCCGGCACGCAGCGCCGCCATCAAGCCCATTATCTTGAAATCATCAAAAGGGTCCACAATGGAGATATAGGCGAGATCGTATCCGGACAGTGCTACTGGAATATGGGCGCCCTCTGGGTAGATCGTGCTCAACAAAACTGGGAAAACCGCACAGCAAAAGCCTGGTCGGATCTGGAATGGCACTGCCGTAACTGGCTCTTTCTCACCTGGCTTTCAGGTGACCATATCGTCGAACAGCACGTCCACAACCTGGATGTGATAAACTGGGCCATTGGCTCCCACCCGGTCAAATGCTCCGGCATGGGCGGCCGCCAGGTACGCACTGCCCCTCAATACGGCAATATATTCGACCATTTCGCCATCGAATACGAATATGCCAATGGAGCCAGGGTAATGAGCATGTGCCGCCAGACCGACGGCTGCCACAACAATGTCTCAGAACGGGTAATAGGCACTCAGGGTTTCTCCTATACTGACGGGGCCAACGGCTACATCAAAGGAACCAAAGCCTTTGCCTACGAGCAAGAATCCCCCAATCCTTATGTTCAGGAACACACCGACTTAATAGCCAGCATCCGCGCAGGCAAACCGCTTAACGAAGGGAAACGAGTCGCAGAAAGCACCTTAACAGCGATTATGGGGCGCATGAGCGCCTATACAGGCCGGGCTCTCTCTTGGGACTGGGTAATGAACTCCTCCCAGCTCGATCTATCTCCCTCCAGCTACGAAATGGGTGACCTGCCAGTCAGACCGGTCGCTGTCCCCGGCAAAACAGAGTTGATGTAAATATCAGGAGTTCCCCAAAAATTTTCATTCACTTTCGTATAAACATAAGTTTTTCAGCAAGTTATAATAAGTAATAAGTGGGAAGTTATTATTTCAAGGAAAGGCGCTAAAAAGAATAAGGTCAAGAGCTGGCCTGGATACTGGTAAATCCCGGAGAAAGCCATCCGGAACAACGCGGGCATGGTTCCTCGAGAGAATCTCGAGGAGAGCGTTGTGAGGACAGGAAGGGATT
>JAUWNW010000020.1 GCA_030612445.1 Candidatus Aminicenantota bacterium | reverse complement strand
AGACGCTAAAAAGAATAAGGTCAAGAGCTGGCCTGGATACTGGTAAATCCCGGAGAAAGCCATCCGGAACAACGCGGGCATGGTTCCTCGAGAGAATCTCGAGGAGAGCGTTGTGAGGACAGGAAGGGATTTCCCCGCTGGAGGAAATCCCTGTCTTTTGAAGGGACTTACCCGTATTCCGACCCAGATCTTAGAGAAAAAAACATAGCCTGTTTTTCGGCAGACGATCACAAAACGCATTGGTCAATTGTATTCCATTAAGATTCAGGGTAAAATATTAATTAACTGGATTATTCAAGAGTCGAGGTTACCGTAGATGCAAGGCACAGGGTGTGAAGCTGTGGTCCTTCACCGCGAGTACCCTGTAACGAAGCAGATGCGGTGAGATCGGCTCGCCCGGAGGGTAAAAAATGGCGATTAAAATTAAAAATAAAACAAAAAAAAAGTTTCAATAATCATTCTAAAAAAAATCTTGCATATCCCTAAAAAGAAATTAATAATAAAAACATCGCCATTTTTTTTTGAATAGTTCAGGTTAGTAAAGACAGATCATAAGCATGAAAAAAAAATTGAATATCACTCTTGTTTTTGGGGGGAGGTCTGCAGAGCATGAAGTATCTTTAAGGTCTGCAGCCGCAGTCTACTCTAACCTGAATAACAAAAAATTCAATATTTCGTCTATCTTTATAAATAAGACAGGCCAATGGAAAAAGGTCGAATCACCCCTTCTTCCCTCCCGGGAACTGAATCAGGGAAAATTTTTCTCCTTTCTTCCCTGGGATAAAAGCAGCCAAGCCAAAAAAATCAAATCTGATGTCTACTTTCCCGTGCTGCACGGCCCTTTTGGGGAAGACGGGACCATACAGGGACTCTTTGAGATAGCAGGTGTTCCCTATGTTGGCGCGACAGTCCCTGCTTCAGCCGTAGGTATGGATAAAGCCATGACAAAATCCATGTGCAGGGCAAAGGGCTTGCCAGTTGTAAAATATCAAGTAATTATGGCACATAACTGGAAAGGGCAAAAAGAAGGCATCCTGGAAAACATAAAGAAAGGCTTCCAGATCCCATTTTTTATCAAACCTGCTAACATGGGCTCAAGTATAGGCATTACTAAAGTCTACCATTTAGGCGAGATCGAGTCTGCTGTAGAGAAAGCATTCCAGCACGACAGAAAAATACTCATAGAAGAGGGCATTTCCGGCCAAGAATTGGAATGCAGCGTCTTAGGCAATGAGGATCCCAGAGCTTCCCTGCCGGGAGAAATAATCCCCTTCCGGGATTATTATGATTACAAAGATAAATATATTGAAGGGAAAACCTTATTCAGGATTCCAGCCGAGCTTCCCCAGGGCATTATTCAGGAGATCCAACATCTTGCTGTTAAAGCTTTTAAGGCCATAGACTGCTCCGGTATGGCCAGGGTCGACTTTTTTCTTCAGGAAAAAAGCAATAAAATATTTTTTAATGAGATCAACACTATTCCCGGTTTTACAGAGATCAGCATGTATCCTAAGCTTTGGGAAGTAAGCGGCCTTGCCTTTCCAGACCTGTTGGAAGAACTTATCAGGCTTGCTCTCAAAAAGCACGAACAAAGAAAAAGAAATATTCATCCCAAATAAAAATGAGAATCCTGGGAATTGATTACGGCGACAAGAATATCGGACTTGCTATTAGTGATAAACTCCTGTTCACAGCTCAGCCGCTCGGACTTTATAAAACAATAAATAAAAAAGAAGATAAAAAATATTTCCTTCAGCTTGCCTCCCGCTACAAGGTAAGCAAAATCGTCATCGGCCTGCCTTTAAGATTAGACGGAACTGCCGGCACCAGAGTAGAGAAGACAAAAAAATTCGCTTCCTGGTTGGAAAAAACCCTACAACTTCCTATTATTATGTGGGATGAACGCCTGACCACCAGGCAAGCCAAGATCATTCTCAACCAACAAAAAATAAATGATAAAAAGAAAAAAAAATTAAAGGACCAGGTTTCTGCAAATATCATTCTCTCAAGCTACCTTGAATACATGCACAATCAATCAGATGATCAATAAAATCCTTAAAAAGAGACTGCTTGCGGCCGTTGTTATTGTATTATTGGCTTCAGCCTGGTTTATCCATGAATTCAACGCAAGGACAAAATCTCCTGCCGGTAAAATAAAATTTGAAGTCTTAAGCGGACAAAGCGTTTCTTCTATTGCCAGGGAATTGAAAAATAAAAAAATAATAAAAAGAACCTGGCTGTTTCTGGGGGGATATAAACTTTTTTTCTCCCCTGCAGGTCTAAAAGCCGGGGAATATTCTTTTCTTCTGCCTCTATCAACAAAAGACGTCCTTTCTATTCTTATGGAAGGACAGATCATTCTCCATTCAGTTACAATTCCGGAAGGACTTACCAGATCAGAGACAGCAGAGCTTCTAAAATCACAATATTCTATAGATAAAGATTCGTTTCTTCGTTCTTCTTTAAACACAAAGCTAATATATGAATTTGACAAAGAAGCAAAAGACCTGGAAGGATACCTTTTTCCGGAAACCTATCATTTCCCCAAAAATACAACTGCAGATAAGATCGTATCCTCCCTGATAGATCAGTTTAAAAAAACATTTTCTGATGAGGAAAAAAAAAGAGTAGCGGAACTGAAAATGACTATACGTGAAATCGTTATCCTGGCTTCTCTGATAGAAAAGGAAACCTCTCTTCCCGGGGAAAGAAGCCTGGTGTCGGCTGTTTTTCACAACCGGCTACGCATCGGCATGAAACTGGACTGCGATCCTACCATAGTCTATGCTCTCAAACAGGCCGGAAAATATAAAGGCCGGTTGCTTACAAAAGACCTTAAACTCGACTCTCCCTACAATACATACCTCAAACAAGGCCTTCCCCCCGGGCCCATCGCCAACCCAGGCCAGGCTTCCCTAAAGGCCGCTCTTTACCCGGCTGATGTCAAGTATCTCTATTTTGTCTCCCGCAACGACGGCAGCCATCAATTCAGCCTTACCTTCCGCGAACATCAGCATGCAGTCAACAAATATCAAAAGTAAGCATTTCCAGAACATTCCAAAACATTACTGGAAAAAAAATCACATATCTGCTATATTGTTTTTTTGTTTAAAAAAAAATAGGAAGCTTTATCTTGAGGAGGAAATATGAAAATCAAAAACTATCTTATCCCAATTTTAATCTTAGGATTAATCTCAAGCTTGACCCTATCCCCAAACCTTTATGCCCAGGAAAAAGAACAGCAGGTAAAAACAATTATCCCTGAAAAGGTAAAGACTGTTTTACAGGAAGGGCAACAAACCAGGGAAGCACGCTTGGATATCCCCTTTACCATCTGCGAACATCTCTACCTTCCCGCCCAGCAGAATCTGCATAACATCTTTATTTTTAATATAAAAAATGCAGACCTTGGCTATACCGCCATAGCTTCAGCAGAAGGAGCAGCAGAGAAGGAGGGTGAAGAAACAGCAGCTTTTCAGGCTGCCTCAGGCAAACTTCAGGCCAAAGCCTACATGTTCCTTCAGTTTGAAAATCTGGACACAGATTTTTCTAAAGAGGTCTATGTGCCCATAAATTTCCAAGTAGACAGTGCTTCTTATGACCCGGAAAAAGAAGAGACTTATACCACAGGTTACCCCCTTCCACCTGGCAAATACCTCCTTTCTATGGCCATCACATCAGAGGATATGGAAAAAATCGGCACTCAGTATTTTGAGTTTACAACACCTGATCCTGCTTCATTTACTGAAGAAATGGGAACCACACCCTTCTTTTTTGCTAAAAATGTCAAAAGAATAGCAGCACCTGAGGCTACAACCGAGATCCATAAAGATTTTTTCACATACTCTGTCCTCCAGGTCCTGCCAAATTTAGAAAAAGTTTTTAAGGCCGGGGACAACCTGGATATCTTCTTTTTCATTTTCGGAACCCAGCTCAACGAATCCAACCAGGCTGACCTCCTGATAAATTACGAAGTCCTCCAGGAGGAGGATACCCAGATCAAATATGCCGATCAAAAATACAACTCTCCCTTCATAAGCCAGCCTCTCCCCATCAAGAAAACAGTTGTTATCACGACAACCACAGAAGAGGGTAAAAAAGAAGAGAAAAAAGAGACCAAAGACCTGGAGCCAGGTTCCTATACCCTAAAAATTACGGTAAAAGACAATGTTTCAGGAAAGACCTTAGAAATCAATATTGATTTTGAGATGAAATAAGGACCTTTAGCCGGAAATTTGCATCTATTTCTTTTCTAGCTCAGATATCAGCTTTTTAATACCTTCCTGTTCGGGATTAAGCCTAAGGGAAGAACGGAGCGCATCCAAAGCCTTCTTTTTATCTTCAACCTTGTAATAACAGAAACCGAGGGAGTTAAGCAGGTTTATATCACTGTTGTATATCTCATTTCCCTGCAGAAAGTTATCAATTGCCTCTTCATAATTTCCTTTTCCCATATACGCTTTTCCTTTTAAAAGAAAAAACTCAAATTTAAGGTTATCATCACCTTCTATTTCAGTGATCATATCTAAGATCTTATCAAATTTTTTGACTTTATA
Organism: Candidatus Aminicenantota bacterium; assembly: GCA_030612445.1. GTDB lineage: Bacteria > Acidobacteriota > Aminicenantia > Aminicenantales > Aminicenantaceae > JAUVXM01. Next base: position 26,368 of record JAUWNW010000020.1, on the reverse strand, counting down.
GAGAAAATTCGCATAATCTACCAATCCCCGTTTGTAATCGGGCCTTGCCGTATATGCTTTAGCATAACTGGATTCCGCTTTTTGAAAATTATTTATTTTCTCATACTGACGAGCCAGCATATAAAAATAGAGAAAGTTATTCGCCAGGGAAAAAGCTTTGGTATGACATATAGGGTGGGAAACAGCTTCAGCTTGGGAGATAATAAACTTATCCTTTATTTCATCAAACTTTGCCCCTGTCTCATCATATAGGCTCGCTCTAATCTCATAATAATCCGGGGGCAGTTCCCGGCCTGCGATAGTGTGGGAAATTACCAGGCTCTTCTCTAAAGGACGGTCTTTCAACTGAATAATCAATGATTTTATGGCAGGATTATTCGGCTTTAACCCGGTTACATTAATCCTGACTTTTCCTTTTTCCCACAACTGCCTGGTCACATCAGCGATATTTATAAATAAAACGATATTATCCCTTGCGGAAAAGGTATTGGTGGGATCGATCACGACTTTTTTATCTTTTAATTTAAAGGGAATATGGAATTGACTCTCATAATTTTTGACTTTGTAGCCCAATAAAAATCCGGCGATCCGCGCTACTCCGGTTCGCTCAGGGATCACAACCTCTTTTTCAAGCAAACAAAATTCTTTTCCCACCGAGTTCTGCAGGAGGAGGATAAACTTGTACTTTCCGCTTATAACAGGGAAGGAATCTTCTATAGCAACTCCATTTGCCTTGACGCGGTCAATGTCTTCAGGGTTAAAATAAAAAGGGAAGTCCTTGGAATACTGAAAGATAATCTCCTCATCTATACGCAAGCTGGCGCTTACCGAGAAATTACAATAATACTGGTCCTTAGGCTCATAATAATCAACCGAAACACTTTTAGGAGCAATAGAATAATGGAGAAAATCTATTCCCATTATAGGGTCACGGATAAGCTGGGTAAAAGAATTGCTTTCCACAAAGTTTGTCATATAAGCAGTGTCGACTATACCTTTATAATCCATAAAATTAGTGGCATATGTAGGATTGATGTCCCTTTTTGGCGAATCAAATATTTCAGCCATGATAATATTATTAACGGGCGAGGGTTGAAAATCAAAAGGAACATCCCCAGGGATCATGGAATGAGAGATAAGAGATAAAGTAGGAGAAAGCTCTCTTATCGTATTAAACATGGTTTCAAAATCAGCCGGATCCATGTCCCTCCCTTCCACTAAAAGAGCGGTAGGCCCATCTGCAATATGGTCATAGAGCTTGAATTCCCCAAATCCACCCCGTTTAAAAAAAACTACGGCAAAATGGGTGGGAAGTCTTTTCTCCGGATCTCCGTAATAAAACCAGGCTTGAACGGGACGGATCCCGATGGTTGTTTCAAACCTTTCTTTGCTGACCGGCTCACCCATAAGAATATGGATTCTGCCCATATCCGTCATCCACCCTGGACGCGGAGTGCCGCGTCCGTAGAATTTATTAGCATAGTTAAACCTTTTAATATGCTGGGTTTTATATTCATTATTAGGTGTACCCGGCGTCGGGTCCCGCTGCCTCCAAAAAGCTTTTATAAAAATATCTTTTTCCCGGTCTGTTGTCAGCTGGTTAAAGACATTTTTTTCCTCATCAAGGATAATATATCTGGTAAGGTTTAAAAATTCCTGGTGCCTCTGAGAAAGGTCTTTTTCCTTGACCTTGGCTGCAGAAAACAGCAGCAAACTTAAAGAAAAAAATACAAGAATCAAAGCCGCTAGTTTATCTTTCATTTTGGCTGTCCTTATCCTTTTATTATTAAACTTGACCTGTCTTAGATTCATTTCTTAAAACTAAATAAAATCAGATTTTAACTGTAAAGATCTTTCTGGTTTTTGTAATTTCCGGTTTAATCGTAATAACCACGTCAAAATAATATTTTCCAGGCTCAGTTTCAAAAGGGAAATTAAAAGTTATTTCCTTGGTTTCAAGTAAGTTATCTTCTGTTATCTCAAAAGGCCTGTTTTCCTGAAAGGTCTGCTTATTTTTTTTCTGTTTTGAGGCATAAACATAGAAACGGAACTCAAAATCCGCCTTTAAAAGGCCGTCAGCCTCAATAAAAGTAAGGTTTTTCACAGGAATAGAGATTGTCACCTCTTTTTTTTGCCGGTCGTATTTCAACTCAAAATCAATATATTTTACCGCCCTTCCGTCATTCCGAAAATTAAGGCCCATCTGGGCTTTTTCCTTAGCACCAAAAAAGCTGCCAATTATGCCTGAGAAGGGATCAAAGGTATAGCTTCCATCCCCTCTTTTGTCTATAAACTCTATGCCAAAATCATAGCGGTAATAGATCCATAGTTGCATGGCTTTAACATCGGGACTATTAAGCATGGGCCGGCGATCAATTCTGTCAGGCTGGCCGAAATATATATATACCCTTCCCCGGTCTGTCTTCCATCCCAAGGTACCCTCATTAAAACGCTGGTTGGCATAGTCGATCCTTCTGAAAAACTCCTCTCTAAACTCATTTTCCTCAGTTGCCGGATCAGGATCTCTTTTTTCCCAGAAATCAAGGATAAACTCTTTCCGCGCATCTTTATCCGGGAGGTGGTTGAAAATATCCCTTTCCTGTTTGGTCATGATAAGACGAGCGGTTTCATAAAAATCCCGGCTGTCCGGATCAAGAGCTATCTTTGAGCCCCCGCATCCTGTAACAATTAAAAGAACAAACAATAAGGCTATCCATTTTTTTATCATATTTTATCCATCTTTATTTTAAATAATCCAAAAATCCCCGTACCTGGTCTGCTCTCCCGGATTCAGAGTCAAATTCCAGATATTTTTCAAATTGGATTATGGCGCTGTCATTATTGCCCATGGTTAAATAGACAAGCCCCAGCTGATAGATCCCGTCCAGAAAATCAAACTGTATTTCCACTAACCTTTCATAATACTTTAAAGCTTCATCATACTTGGCCATATTAAAAAGGCTTGTGCCGATATTATATAAAACCGTAGGGTCATCAAGCTTTTCAAATCCAACCTTTCCGTACCATTCCAGCGCGGTTTCATTCTCTCCCATATTGGCAAAAGAATTTCCTATACTTAATAAGGCGCTGGTATTATCAGCATCTTTTTCAAGTATTTTCTTATAATATTCTACAGCCTGCTCATATTTTTCTTGCTGAAAATAACAGTTACCGATATTCTGATTAAGAACGTAAGCATCAGAATTTTCCGCCAACATCTCTGCAAAAACAGCTCTTGCCTCATCATAGCTTTCCTGGTCAAAAAGTTCATTTCCTTTAATAAGCTGCTCTTCCAGCTCCTCAGATATGATCAGCCCTTCTACTTTCTTTAAGGCTACTTCTATATCAGGGTTCTTTTTGAATTCAGATATCTGCATACTTATCTTTTTCGGAGCATATCCAAGTTTTTTAAAATCAACATTCCAGGTTCCGTTTCTAATCCAGTTTCCATGCCAGACACCATTCTTATCAGTTTCAACCGTAAATGCCTGACTGGCTTTTACCGAAAAAAGTTTCACCTTGACTCCTTCAATGGGATTGCCCTGTTCATCGGTTACCAGGCCTTTTACCCGCCCTTTTCCTTTATAATCCTGGGCAAGGGCTGTTATGCTAAGCATAAGGCAGACAAGAAGCAGGCATGATATTTTCTTCATTTTTATCCTCCGCAATTTTTTTCTATCCTGGATTATTCATAAAAAGTCGTGAATAATCCAGGTTATATATTCATTGTGATTTTACCATTTTCAGGCAGAAAAAAAAAGCCCCTTCCGCTTAAAGCGGAAGGGGCTTTGGGCGCGTGTTAGTACTGTTTTCTACTTAGAACTGGAACCTAACTCCAAGTCTTAAAACTCTGGGATTTAAAATCTCATTAGCCATAAAATCGGTCGCATTTGAGGAAAAGGAACCATCATGCGCATAATAAGTTCCATGATCCTTTTCATATCTTCTGAGCATGGTAGAGGAGTTTAGCACATTAAAGAGGTCTGCCATTATGTAGATCCTGCCTACATCACCGGCTCTGATGACTTTTTCTAACCTTAAGTTGAGGTTCATGAAGTTGGGCAGCGTTAAATGTTCAAGCTGGTCAAGATAAACGCCTATACTTGTACTACGGGAATTGGGAGCATCATAATCCTTTATGCCCATTGTATGGAATACGGGATTTCCCTGCCTGGCATTAAAAGTAAAGGAAATATTAAAATCCAGGGGGAGCTGATAGAGTCCGGAAAGTTTAAACATCCATTTCTGGTATTGCGGGGTGCTGACTTTTCCACTGGAGCCGCCTATTTCAGGAGCATAGATTTGATCGTCAAGAACCCACAGAGAAGTCGGATTCAAATAACCTTCATCGCCGTAATGTACTTTGTTCACCTGATAGGTAGCTGAACCATTGAGCATCCAGTTATTGCTCAACCGCTTGTTAAATCTTATAGAAGCACCCATATAATCTCGGTAATAGTCAGGTCTTTCATCTCTGTAGCGGTAATATCTGTAAGGAACACCTGCTGCTTGGAGATAATAGGGTTTTCCGGCTCCTTCACCCAAATCATAACCGGGGAGAGAAGTAGGAACAGTTCCTACTTTGACATATTCAGCCTGGCTCTGTTTCTCGCCTGTCTCAGGATCCCACAGCAAATACCAGCCGAACTGAGAATTTTTTCTATAAGTAAAATCAATAGCAGCCCCAAAATCAGGCATTATCTCTTTTTCTATAGTAATAATCGCTTCTGTAGTTTTTTGGGAAGGGTAATTATCATTGTAGGTATACCGCGGGGCCGAGCTTGCCTGGGGATTAGAAACGTCATATCCACCGTACATCCAGCCGTCGCCTTTATCTTGATCGCCGATAAAAGTACCAGCATCATTAAAGACACGGTAAGGAGAATAATCTCCGGGATAAGTCCAGTAGAGCTCATCAACATCAACGATTCCGTCTGAGTTTCCGCCGTAAGCTGCGAAGTTGTCAGTCCACCAAAAATCCATCCAGCCGCCGGTTCCTCCAGGTAAAAAACCACCATAGAAACCACTTCCCATATACTGTCTGTATGTGCCGAAAGATAGTTTAACAATAGTTTTGCCATCACCGAAAAGGTCATAAAGCAGACCCAATCTGGGAGTAAAATAGCTCCAATTAAAATCGGGTTTATCTGCAGCAACTTGATAGCCGGGGAGAGTACTACTTATGGCAGCAGCAGCAGCAGAGGAGAAATTATTGGTAACCGCAGGGTTATTAACATCCATAGCCCCAATCTCATAATCTACTATCCTGGGAAACTGACGGTCGTAGCGAAGACCAAGGTTTAAAGTAAGGTTTCCGGTAGTTATTGAATCCTGGAAAAATCCGGTTATAGCTGTACTGTATCCCTGCACTTCATAAGGATCCGCCCGCCATGTTTCAACCCGTTTCATAGCTTGTTCCATGTCAGCATAACCGTCTCCGTCCATATCCATAGAGTTGGTGTTATAGTTGTATCTACCAAGGACATTTCCTGACATGGCCCATTCCGTGCCGATGCCTCTGTCGCTGTACTCAAAGCCTACCTTCATCTCATGGGAAACACCAAAAAGATCATCATTAAAGTAGTTGCCTAAAAAGTTATACTGCATATTCGGCCGCAGGCAGCGGTAAGAATTATATGAATTTTCCCATATACCATCTGCTACATTGCGATAAGTCATAATTTCCCCGTCAAGGTCATCTTCAGGTATCATATTAAAGCCTGAGTTTCCATAGGCGAATTTAATAGATACAAAGAGGTTGTCTCCGAACATGTGCTCGTCTTGCAGTTTTAAGATGGGAGAGCCGAAATGAAAGGCACCGGTCTGATGCCAGCCGCCCGGGAAGGAATAGCTTGCGGAACGGGCGGTTTTTTCTTTACCGCCGATATGACCAAAAATCTCGAACCTGTTATCCGGGATAAGCTGCACATTGATTTTAGCAGCATAGTTATTCAGCATGGTCGCTTCATAGACTCCGTAGAGGTTGGAGTTATTGATATCCTGAACCCCATAAGACACCCACCACCAGATTTTGTCCTGAAGCAGAGGTCCGCCCATATTAAATCCAAAATCTTTAATGGTCCGGATGCGGTTGGTACCTTTGACACCTTCAGCTATAAGAGCATCTGTAAGATTGTCAGCCTGGAATTTACTTCCGTCAGTGAAGAAAAATCTCCCCCCGATAGAAACATTGTTACCGCCGCGGCGGGTAACCAGGTTCATCTGAATTCCAGCACCCTGTACTTCAACATCAGCCCCACCTAAGGTAACATTCATCTCTTCAAAAGCATCAAAATCATAGTAACCCGGAGAGCTCCAGGAACCAAAGTCAGTAATTGTGACTCCGTCCATGGACCATTGGTCCTGGCCGCCGCCTCTGGCAAAACCACTTGGCTGCTGACCTGACTCTGAACCACCTACATTTTCCCTGTCCATTGAAACACCGGGAGCCTGCCCCATTACGATCCACGGGTCTCTGGCGGAAGGAAGTGACTGCAGGACATCACGGGTTACAGTATGACTGATTACGGTCTTTTTTGTATCCACCACAGGTGTAACTGCAGTAACAGTTACTTCTTCCTCAATAGCACCCATGGCCATGGTCATAGTCAGATTAACATTAGAACCGACAGAAATAATGATGTTTTCCTGAATTTCAGTTTTAAACCCTTCCAGCTCGGCTTTGATGACATAGTCACTAGCTGCCGGAAGAGAGATAAACCGAAAGACACCTGCCGCCGAAGAAATCGACGTCATAGGAGCTGTCAATGAACCAGTTAAGGTAACGGTAACACCGGGAAGAGCATTCCCGTCTTCATCAACAACTTTACCATAAATATTACCTGTTCTTACCTGGGCTACAAGCGATGTTGAAAGCAGTAGCACAAATAAAACAGCAAAAAGTTTTCGCAATTTTTTCTCCTTTTTCCCCTTTTTAATGCAGGGGAAAGTTTACCCAAATCCCAAGGGTGAATATTGCCACCCCACCATATGCCTTTTTAAGTTTAGCTGCTCTCTATAGACACCTCCATATAAAATTATAGATTTTTTAAACATTTCATTATTTATATAGAGCAATTTTCATGCCAGATCATTCATTTCAGCAACTTGTCTGGAATCAACAAGTTAAGCTTTGTGATTGATTTAAACTTTAGAATAAAATCCAATAATTTGGATTCAATCCAATTTATTGGAGTTTTCTTTCGCCTGTTTCAATTTCCAGGAGTTCCCTAAACAATTTTATTACTATTCATGAGACATAAACTTTTCAGTTATTTTTATTAAATAATAAGAGGAAAGCCATTTTTTGATAAAAGATCGGTAAAAAGAATCAGGTCAACTTCAGTTCATCGCAATGGTGGATACATAGATTGTTAATTGAAAGTGTGCTAGATAAATCTGATTGTATGGATTAAGCGACATTGAAGATTTAGCCTTCAGATGAGGTTTTTCGAGGGAATCCGACATAGTCGGACGCTGAGTATGTCTGACCCACGGACGGGGGGAGTTACGCAAGCGCCGAGAAAAACGAAGAAGAATGGCGTTAAAAATCTGAAGCGAGCGTATCCATACAATTAGATTTATCTTTGCCTCTGCGTGTTTTCGTATCAACTGACCTGATTATTGCTTAAGGCTCCGAAGCTTAAAAAAATGGGGGAACTCCAGAAATAACCTTTCTTGACAAGCTGAAAGCCTGAACTTATATTCTAAGGGAAACTGTATATGCGGAGGACATCATGGAAATTAAAATGCGGATCAAAGGCTTGGTAATTGACCCTATCTCTAAAATGCCCATCGTTGTCCTGGAAGAAATAGAGGGTGACCGGATGCTTCCCATATGGATCGGCGTATTCGAGGCCAATGCCATCTCTATAAAAATGGAAAACATTCCTACTCCCCGCCCTTTGACCCATGACCTTATCAAAAACATCCTCCAAAAATTAGATGCGTCCATTGAAAAAATCGTTGTTAGTGATGTCTTGGACAACACCTTTTATGCATATATATACTGCCGCTGTAATAAGGGTAAGGTCATTAAAATCGACTCAAGGCCTTCTGATGCTATCGCCCTTTCCCTTCGTATGGAGGCACCGATCTATGTTGAAGAAAAAATAGTAGAAAAAGCACACAGCTTAAAATTTGACGAGAAGCTGGAAGATTCTGAAAAATTAAAAAATTGGCTCGAAAATTTAAGACCTGAAGATTTCGGAAAATACAAAATGTAGTAATCCAGGTCAAGTCCTTAAATTAAAGAGAAAATAAAGCCCTGCTAATCCGAATATCAGGTTAGGGCCCCAGGCAGCAAAAAAAACATCAAGAAACCCGGCATATCCCAGACTTTTAAATATACCGATGGCTCCCCAGTAGATAATAGCGATGATAATACTTAGGCCTATCCCAACCAAAGCTCCTCTTTTTCCCATGGAAAAAGCAAAAGGAATACCCAGCAGCACCATTATCAAACTGGCTAAGGGAAAAGATATTTTACAAAACAGGTCGACCTTAAATCTGACTGTTTCAAACCCTCTTTCTTCTATACTGCGAATATATTTTTTCAATTCAAAATAGCCCATTTGATCCGGTTCTTTCCACTCCCTCAGAAAAAAGTCTTTATTTTCTTCCAAAGAGAGAACCATACTGTTTAATCTTTCAAATTTTTCCGGCTTTGCACCCTTGAAATCCCGGTACCAGCAGTTCGTAAGCGAAAGCTTATTCCCTTCTAAAAACCCTTTCTCGGAAAAAATCCGCTTCTTAATAGACCATGACTCTATATCCAGATCGAAAATGGAAATCTGACCGAAGGTGGAGGCAATGGGATCAAAATATCTATAATAATAGATCCTGTTCTTTTCTTTCCCCATTACCCAGCTCCTGTCGAGTTGGTTAAAGCTGCGGGGAGGAAGGTCATTTATTCTATTCCAGGTCTCTTCCGCTTTTTTGTTGGAATAGGGAAGAATGTTCTCCTGTAGATAAAAAGCTAAAAAGCTAACCACACAAGCCGAAAACACTATGGGGAGGACAATGCGGTAGATACTGATGCCGCAGGTCTTTACTGCAGTTATCTCATTAAACTTGGTCATTAAACCTAAAGCCAGAAGCGCTGATGTCAGAGCAGTAATCGGGAGGATATAATGGATAAACTCCGGAACTTTAAACCAGATAAATTCAAAAAATAGTGAAATAGATTTACCATGTTCATAAACACTGTCGATTTTTTCAAAAAAGTTGATAATGATAAAAATCGCCAGCATACTGATAAATACCAAAGTAAAAATAGCTAAAAATTTCCTGAGAATATAACGGTCCAGCAGGTTGGGAAACGAGAGAAAAAGACGGGGGCCTCTCAGGCCCGACCTCTTTGGTTTCAGCAGCTTACGGTCGTTCTTTTTTCTCCCTTTTATCCGGGAAAACAAAGAAAAAATAAAAAACTCATTACGTGACCTGATAAACAAAAATAAACCGGTAATACACAGGAGGATATTCGGTCCCCACATCCCCAGCCAGGGCGTTATTCTCCCGTCAATAGCCAGGTTTTCTCCAGCAGTTATCAGAATATAATAAAAAATTATTATCACAATACTGAGAGTAAACCCACTGGTCCTCCCGCCTTTACGGGTCGTAGCGCCCAGAGATATCCCCAGCAAGGCGAAGATCAAGCAGGAAAAGGGAAGGGCGAATTTTTTATGAACTTCAATCCAATGGGAAATATATTCCCATTCCAAATGACCGGCCACAGCTTTATTGCTTTTTCGCCCGGTTTCGGCTTCAAGACCTTCCCTGATCTTCGGAATAGCCTGCAAGAGTTCTTTAATATCCTTTTCTCTTACTCTTTTTTTTTCAGACCGGGAGGAAAAAATATTTTCTATATCTAATTCCTCTTCCATGCGGTTAAAAGCCGCAACCATGTATTTTTCAGGCCTGGATATCGGATAAGAATGGGAAACTGCATTGTAGAGCTCCAGAGTCGCTCTTTCCTCATCCGGAAAAAAATTCATTCTTCCTCTTTTAGCAACAATAATACTTGGTTCTTTCCCGGAGCCGGGAATTTTAACAATAATATTTTCCCAGGTTTTATCCTTATTAATGTCTTGAACATAAATCATTGTATTAGGTATGGATTCATTAAATTCCCGGGGAGGAATTCTTAATTGCACCTTGGCCAGTACTGAACGGGAAAGCGTCTGAACCCACTTATAATTTGCCCGTGGGGCAAGATATAGGGTCAAAATCGCAGTTACCAGGAAACCGCAGAAAGAAAAGAGCAGAATTGGCCTGATAAGTCTTTTGTTATCAATTCCAAGTGTCTTCAAAGCAGTTATCTCTAAATCCGATGACATACGGCTTAAGCCTGCCAGTATGCCCATAAGCACAGACATAGGGACAGTAAACGCCAGTACTGAGGGAATAAGGTAGACAAGTAAAGCAAGGACTGTTTTTAAAGCTACGCCTCTATCAATAAACATTTCTGAAAAAAGAAGTATCTGATTCATTAAGAGCACAAATGTATAGATTGTAAGACCGAGGGCAAACGGAGGGATAATTTCCTTTAAAACGTAACGGTCGAATAATTTAAACACGGTTTATTTAAACTTAAGTATTCATAAAAAATGTCGATTATTTTATATATGATACTTAGAAAATAGTAAATAGTAAGTTGTAAGGCATGGACACGGGTAAGTCCCTGCGAAAGACAGGGATTTACCCGTGTCCATGCCTGAATAATTCAGGTTAGCCTGAACTATTCAAAAAAAACGTCAATATATAATAATTAAAAAATGGAAAATAGTAAATGGCAAAAAAAAAAGCCCCAGGCATATGCCCGGGGCTTGAATTCTCGATAAAACCCGAGAGTTTAGTACATTCCTCCGCCAGGAGGCATGCCCGATGGCATTCCAGAACCCTTATCTTCTTCAGGAATATCCGAGACAAGACCCTCAGTGGTTAAAAGCAATCCAGCAATACTGGCAGCATTCTGGAGAGCTGTCCGTACGACTTTGGCCGGGTCAAGTACTCCGCCTTTTACAAGGTCTTCGTACTTTTCAGTAAGGGCATTAAATCCTACTCCCTCTTCCTTCTCTTTGACTTTCTCTACAACGATCGAACCTTCCAATCCGGTATTAGTCACGATCTGCCGGAGAGGTTCTTCCAATGCCCTTTTGATGATATTGATCCCGATATCTGCATCTCCTTTAACTTTAAGAGCGTCAAGCTTTTTTTGGCTGTTCAGGAGAGCGACCCCTCCACCGGGAACGATCCCTTCTTCTACAGCAGCCTTGGTCGCATGCATGGCATCTTCGACTCTGGCTTTTTTCTCTTTAAGCTCGGATTCAGTAGCTGCTCCAACTTTGATCAGGGCTACACCGCCGACCATCTTGGCTAATCTTTCCTGGAGTTTTTCTCTATCATAATCAGAAGTTGTATCTTCGATCTGGGCCCTCATCTGTTTTATGCGGGCCTTTACATCTTCAGATTTTCCCTTGCCTTCTACAATAGTGGTGTTGTCCTTATCAATAACTACTTTTTTAGTTTCACCCAGCCAATCTTCTGTCACACTTTCAAGTTTAACTCCGATATCTTCGGTAATAACTTTTCCGCCTGTCAGCACAGCAATATCTTCGAGCATGGCTTTCCGCCTGTCTCCGAAACCCGGGGCTTTTACTGCTACACACTGAAAGCTGCCTTTGAGCTTGTTAACTACAAGGGTAGCCAGGGCTTCGCCTTCTACATCTTCAGCTATTACCATTAACGGATGTCCCATCTTGGCAACATTTTCCAGTAAAGGCAGAAATTCGCGCAGATTACTGATCTTTTTTTCATATAAAAGAATAACAGGATTTTCCAGAACACATTCCATTCTATCGGCATCAGTAACAAAATAGGGAGAAAGATATCCCCGGTCAAACTGCATTCCTTCTACAATCTCCAAGGTTGTTTCCAGTCCTTTTGCCTCTTCAACAGTGATGACCCCGTCTTTCCCTACTTTGTCCATGGCGTCGGCTATAATTCTGCCAATCGACTTATCATTATTAGCCGAGATAGAACCTACCTGGGCGATCATTTCACCACTGACATCCCTGCTCTGCTTCTTCAATTCTGCTACAACTGCTTCGACAGCCTGGTCGATTCCCTTTTTGATCAGAATAGGGTTAGCTCCAGCTGTTACATACTTAAGCCCTTCAGAATAAATTATCTGGGCCAGGATAGTAGCTGTTGTGGTTCCATCCCCGGCCACATCAGAAGTCTTTGAAGCGACCTCTTTTACCATCTGAGCACCCATATTCTCAATAGGATCCTCAAGCTCGATCTCCTTAGCTACAGTCACGCCATCTTTGGTGCTGGTAGGGGAACCGAATTTTTTGTCAAGGACAATATTTTTCCCTCGGGGGCCTAAAGTCTCCTTAACAACATTACTTAAAGCATTAATACCTTTTAAAAGTGCCTGCCTGGCTTCTTCACCAAGTGTTATTTGTTTAGCCATTTTATTTTCTCCTTATCTTAAGCTAAGAAATCTTTGCTAAAATTTCTTCTTCGCGAACGATGACAAGTTCTTCTCCATCGATCGTGACTTCCGTGCCACCGAACTTTCCAATAAGCACTCTGTCGCCTTTCTTGATCTCAAGCGGGATCACTTTGTCTCCTTCAATCCGCCCTTTTCCGACTTCAACAACTTCAGCCTCAAGCGATTTTTCTTTAGCGGTATCAGGAATAATTATTCCGCTTTTTTTTACTTCCTGTTCTTCCTTTCTTCTCAGAAGAACACGGTCATACAAAGGAACTACTTTCATTTAAACCTCCTGTTTATAATTAACCTGAACTATTCATAAAAAAATGGCAATGTTCTCATTATCATTTTCTTTTCCATGATATGCGAGATTCTTTCAAAAATTAAGACTGAAAAATTTTTCTTGTTTTTATTTTTAATTTTAATCGCCATTTTTTTACCTTTCAGGCGAGCCGATCTTACCGCATCCGCTTTGTTGCAGCGGATTCGCGGTGAAGGACCACAGCTTCATCACCTGCGCCTCACATCCAGGGCAATCTCGACTCGTGCATAATCCAGGTTAGCAGTCTTAATTGTGAACTGCTAATATAAATCATTCAACCCTATTTGTCAAGAAAAAAAGAAATAAATTTAGCACTCAAAGAATTAGAGTGCTAAATTGAACCTCAAGAGGAATCAGGGTAAAATGCTAATTAAAAAAGATGTATCGTGCATATCGACATTTTTTATGAATAGTTCAGCTTATTGCTGTTAACTATTTTATCTTAAGAGTCTTACAAAGATTATGCAGGGTATTGCGGTGGATACCTAAGGCTTTAGCTATTCTGGTCTTATTTCCATTATACTTTTTCCCTGCGGTTTCAATATAGATCTTCTCAAATTCTTTTATGGCTTCCTTGATAGGAAGTTCTTTTTCAACAAGTTCCTTTATCAGGATCTCCATTTTTTCGTGGATAGAAAGAGTCCTACTCTCTTTCATTATTTTTCCCCCTCCGGCCTATCATTCCCTGATAAGCATCCCTGAATTTATCTTTTAGCTCCTGCGGTACAAGGTTGACCACTGCTTTGGTCATTTTTAAACAAGAAGGGGCAATCATTGATCCTTCTAGGGCCTTAGTATTCACCGCAAAGACCAGAAAGGCAAAAACAATTATCCCGCAAATAAGCGTTCCCTTTAGCAACCCAAAAAATCCCCCCAACACGTGGTTAATAAATTTCAACGGCCCTTTCATCGCTTTGGAAAACAGGCGGGAAACCAACCATCCCAAGAGCAGGAAAATAAGAAATATACTCAAGAAACCTAAAAAATGAGCAATGGAATCATTAGACACCAGAGGGCGGAAGAATGTCCCGACACTGTGATAATAGGTCAGAGACAATATCAGGCCAATAATCACAGCTAGGATGCCGACTAACTGTCTGACCAGGCCTTTAATACAACCCAAGATCAGAGTTATTACCAAAATAACAAGCAAAATAATATCCAGCCAGTTAAACATTCATGGTCTCCTTTCTCGCAATTTATCAATCATCCAGTACCCGCCTTCCTTGATGGACCCAAAAGTAATATGAGGCTTCATCGTTCCATGAAAATCAGAACCGGCAGTCGGAACCAGGTCAAATTCTTCCGCTAAACGTTTATAATTGCGGGTTTGCTCCTCATTATGATAAGAACTATAGACTTCCAAGCCTTTCAGCCCCCGGCTTCTCAATAAAGATAGATCTTTCTTCTTCACCTTCTGAAAGGGGGCCCCGGGATGAGCGAGCACAGGCACTCCGCCGGTCTCAGCGACAATATCCAGCACATCAAGTAAGGATATATCTTTTGATGGCACAAAAGCCGGCTTTCCTTCCCTAAAAAAATCTCTATAAAAAAGATAAGGAGCTAATCCCGTCTCTTTCCTTTCAAGGTATTTATTTATCAACGGCTCACCCGCCTTTTCTCCCTTATCTAACAGCACCTGGGCAATAGTAACTCCCAGGGGGGGAAATGCCCCCGATTTCTGGATAACCTCTTCCCAACTTAGCTCGAACCCCAAACCTCGGAGTTTATTTACCCTCTCCCTGGCTGTCAACCCTCTTCTCTTTTTTACATCAGACTCTAATCGCTTAACTACTTTTGTTTCCCATAAGACAAAGGGAAGCAGCAGATGAAACTCACGGCTGTCAAAAACAGTGCTCAGCTCTATCCCGGGAATAACCTCAACCCCAGCTTTCTTTCCCAATGCAAGGGCTTCTGGATAGGCAGCTACCGTATCATGATCGGAAATGGAGATGGCCTTAAGACCAGTTTTTTTTGCCATATGAATGATATGAAAAGGCGAAAAATCCCCATCACTACTCTTGTTTGAATGAATATGAAGATCGATCCGATCATTCATCACAACTTTTTCTTTCCAGTCAATAAATGGAAAATTTCCTGATATCTTTTTGATGTCTGCTCGATTATGGAATCTGGAAGTTCGGGTGGAGCTGATTCTCTGTCCCAATCTGTGCTTAATAGATAATCGCGGACAAATTGCTTGTCCAAGCTGGCCTGTGAGCGACCTGGGGCATAATCAGCTACCGGCCAGAACCGGGATGAATCGGGGGTAAAGACTTCATCAATCAAAACAAGTTCATCCTCCATTAGCCCAAACTCAAATTTTGTGTCAGCGATAATAATCCCTTTTGACAGGGCATAAAGAGATGCTTTCTGATAGAGTTCAATGCTTACTCTCTTTATTTTCAGCGCAAGCTCCGTCCCAACTCTTTTCTGCATTTCCTTAAAAGATATATTGATGTCATGGCCCTCTTCCGCCTTGGTCGAAGGAGTAAAAATAACATCCTCCAACTGGGCTGATTCCTTTAATCCTGACGGGAGTTTCACTCCGCAGATTTTCCCTGTAGCTTTATAATCCTTCCACCCGGAACCCGACAGATAGCCCCTTACTATACACTCGATCGGGACTACTTCTGTTTTTTTAACCAGCATAGACCTCTTATCCAATTTATCTTTATACTTGTACAGGGATTGTGGGTATTTATTAATATCATCAGTCATAAAATGATTAGGACAGGTCAATGATGTAAACTCAAACCAGAATTTTGATATCTGGGTTAATACTTTACCTTTTTCCGGAATAAGTGACGGTAGGACAAAATCAAAGGCGGATATTCGATCTGACGCCACAAAAAGCAATTTATCTTTAAGATCAAAGACATCCCTCACTTTCCCTTTTTTAAACAAAGTTAATTCTGGAATAGAAATTTCTGAGTATTCTTCTTTCATTTTCTCCCTCAAATCAAGGATATAAAAAATTATTCAAAAAAGCAACTACCCTGAACTATTCATAAAAACATCGCCATTTTTTTATGAATAGTTCAGGGTATCAAGATTTCTCCTTGGTTGGCGGATAATTCAGGTTAATATAACATGCCGATAAAATTTACCATCCTTCCTGCCTTAAACCCGTCTCTCCTGTAGGAAAACAGGCTTTCTTCACAATAAGTGCAGAGGTCAACTGAAAAAATATTTTCTGGTTTCAGCCCTGCTTTAAGCAGTTGATAACGATTGGCTTGCTTTAAATCAAAATAGTAGCTGCCCGTTTTGGCCGAGCTTGATAAAAAGAAATCATCTCTTATGCCGGCATCCTTAAAGCTTTCTCTGACCTCCTCCCTCACTTCATAGCAATCCTGTTCTATACATGGCCCTAAAGCCGCTAATAGAGAAGATCTTTCACATTTATATAAAGCCGACATTGCTTCAGCTGCTTTTGCAGCCAACTTTTTTTTTGTCCCCCTCCAGCCACAATGAACAGCAGCGACCACCTTTTTCTTTTTATCAACCAGCAGCACAGGCAGACAATCAGCAGTTCTAACTACCAATAAAATGCCTGGACGGTCAGTCAGTAAAGCATCTCCCTTCCAATTTTTATCCGGAAGTTCTGTCACCGCATGAATAATATCCGTATGTATTTGATCTAAAAAAGTACATTTAAGCTTTTTTCCCTGTATGTTTTTACAGAGCAATTGTTCATTAAAATACCTGCTCCCGAATCCATGTAAAATAAATGGGATATTCTCCAGACAGGGAACCGAATAATACATCTTTCTTATTTCGTCCTGCATTATAAACTGCAAATGCCAACTGAATCACTCATCGCTTTGTGAATAATCCAGGATAAGGGCTATTCCCGGGAAAGGGCATCAAAATTGAAGTTTCGGTAATGCTCAATAATATCCTTGATGATGTCATTTTGGTCAAGATTTAGAATATCGCTATATTCAACATCTTTCATAAAAGGCTCTACTCTTTCCTGGCAGGGACTCTTCTTCTCTTTTCTTCCCTCTATTCTTAACTTTAATTTCAGCTCAAAAGATTTTTTGGGGAGAGAGATAATATATAGAAAATTAGCAATCCGGGAATTTGCATAATTTATCCGGATAGCAATCGATCTGCCTTTAACCCTTATCAATTTAGTTTTTATCTTAAACTGCTGCAATTCTTCACTTAATGCTTCAAATGCGGGCTCTACAACAAATTCACAGAAATGATTAAAATTATCCAGCGTTTCCCTTATACTTGTTTGAATAATTCTGGATTCTTCGAAATAACTTGTTAATTTCGCTTTCCAATCATCAGCCATGACGTGCCTCGATTTTAACTCACTAATTATTTTAACACATTTGATAAAAATATTGAATGAATACTATAGAGATGAGTCCCCTCATTTTTTCTAAGCTTCTGAGCTTTAGGCAAGAATCAGGTCAGTTGATTCGAAAACACGCGAATTTTCCCCAGCGTGGAAAATCCGCTCGGATACAGTCTTCGCTCTCTTCTCCTTAAAGGAGAAGAACCATGCCCGCTCATCCTTGCTCACGGTTTTCTTAATCAATTGACCTGATTCTTTTTACCGCTCTTCTGTTAAAAAATGGATTTCCTCTTATTATTGAATATATCTTACGGAAAAACTTATATTTAATTGAAAAAAGATAAATTTCATTGGGGATGTCCTGAAATAGATCAAGCTGCAAGATGACAGATGAAATTCTGGTGTGGCTAAAGCGACATTGAAGATTTAGCCACACCCGAATTTCATCTCGGCTCGCACGACTCGTGAATAATTCAGGTTAATTGTATACAAAACCAGGTGAAATGTATAATATTCCAGCGTGATGCCAAATCCGGACCTGCTTCAAAGTGCTCGAAAAATATATCAAGCGGCCCTCAAAGCTGTAGAACCGGAGAAGCTTATGCGGGAATGTGTATCCATTGACGGTCAAAAACTCAAAGTAATGGACAGAAGCTTTGACCTGACCGCTTTTGAGAAAATTTATCTGATTGCCATCGGCAAAGCTGCGCCTTATATGGCAGCAGGCCTTTTAGATGTGGTAGGAAATAGGATCGAAGGAGGAATTTTTCTCTATCTTCCTAGCACTAAGATATCCTTGAAAAAAATTGCCGCTTATCCCGCTTCTCATCCGCTTCCGGACGAGAGGAGTTTAAAAGCGGCAGTAAGCATCCTTGATATAGCGAAAAAACTAAATAAAAATGATCTTTTGTTCGTGCTTATATCTGGAGGAGGATCAGCTCAAATCTGCCTGCCTTCCGGAGATATATCTCTAGGGGAAAAAAGGATTGTAACGGATAAACTCTTAAAAGCAGGTGCTGATATAAAATCATTAAATACAGTCCGCAAACATATCTCTGATATCAAAGGAGGAAAGCTGGCTGCTGCTGCCTATCCGGCCACTGTAGTCAGTCTCGTCATCTCAGATGTTATCCACAACGATCTCGGCACGATTGCTTCCGGCCCCACATATTGGGACTCCTCGACCTATAAAGATGCCAGCCAGGTTTTAAAAAAACACCATTTATGGAATTCTACACCTGATTCTGTAGTCCGGGTCATAGTAAAAGGAATAAATGGCAGGCTTAAAGAGACTCGACAAAAGGAGGATGAAATATTTTCGCGAGTCTTTAATTTTATTATCGGAGACAATAAAAAGGCTTTAAGAGCTGCCAAGAAGACAGCAATAAATTTGGGATATAAAACTGAGATCATTACTTCATCCGACCGAGGAGAGGCCAGGGAAACAGCAAGACAATATGCTTCTTTGCTGCCCAATATCAGGCCGCACCGGTCATTTGTTCCCCAAACAACATGCCTTCTTTCAGGGGGTGAATTGACTGTAACCGTAAAGGGAAAGGGTAAAGGGGGGCGGAATCAGGAATTTATTCTAGCAGCCCTTAGAGAAATGTCACAAAATAAGCAAGATTATGAATGGTTGATCCTCAGCTTGGGTACAGACGGGAAAGACGGCCCGACTGATGCTGCAGGAGCCTGGATCACACCTGTAACAGCGGCTAAGGCACAAAAACTTTCCCTGGAATATAATACTTTTCTAAATAATAATGATGCCTACAATTTTTTTAAACAGGCGGGCGGGTTAATCTTCACTGGACCTACCCACACTAATGTCATGGATATCCGCATATTTCTACAGCGATTTTAAGCTAAACTATTCATAAAAAAATGGCAATGTTTTTATTATTAATTTCTTTTCAGGGATAAACAAGATTTTTTCGAGAATGATTATTTTAACGATTTTCTCGTTTTTATTTTTAATTTTAATCGCCATTTTTTTACCCTCCGGGCGAGCCGATCTCACCGCATCTACTTCGTTACAGGGTATTCGCAGTGAAATACCACAGCTTCATCCCCTGCGCCTCGTATCTGCAGCAACCTCGACTCGTGAATAATCCAGGCTAAGCGGATTCATGGCAAAAAAAACCAGGAAGCCCAGCTGGCAGTATGTTAGTATAGCAGTAACTCCCCATTTTATTTGAATTGAAGCTCTGCAAGCAAGAATCAGGTCAATTGATTAAGAAAACCGTGAGCAAGGATGAGCGGGCATGGTTCTTCTCCCTTAAGGAGAAGAGAGCGAAGACTGTATCCGAGCGGATTTTCCTCGCTGGGGAAAATTCGCGTGTTTTCGTACCAACTGACCTGATTCTTGCTAAATGCACAAGAGTTAGGAAAAATGGGGGAACTCCTGCAAAATTATTTATTCTTTACGAAACTCTTCTTTTTATGGTAAAAAATATAGAAAGACAACACTCAATACCTCTAAGGAGAGCGGAATGGACAACCCAGGATCAAGCGACCGCGGAAATTGGGGCTCTAAAATGGCTTTTATTTTTGCAGCATCGGGCTCTGCAATTGGACTAGGAAGCATATGGCGTTTTCCCTTGTTTGTAGGGTTAAATGGAGGGGCGGCATTTGTCTTCTCTTATCTATTGGCTGTTTTTTTCATCGGCTTTACAGTTATGCTGGCAGAATTGACAATAGGACGCCATACCCGGAAAAATCCGGTCGGGGCCTTCAAATTTATAAAACCACACACTCCCTGGAAACTGGTCGGATATATGGGAGTTGTAACTGGTGTATTTATCCTTTCTTATTATTCGATCATCGCAGGCTGGGCAGCCGGCTATTTTTATAAAACCATTACTGGAGCCTTCCGCGGCCAGGTCAGCTGGAAAAATTCTGCAGCGATCTTTGAAAAGTTCGCAGCCAACCCTTTGGAAGTCTTAATCTGCTTATTCATAATAATCGGGCTGACGAGTTATGTGATCTCAAAAGGAGTGAAGGGAGGAATAGAACGGTGGTCAAAGATCCTCATGCCCGTGCTCTTTGTTCTTATTATTATATTGGCTGTAAGGGCCTTGACCCTTCCGGGTGCCGGCCCCGGTCTCTCATTTTACCTCAAACCGGATTTTTCTGACTTCAATCTCAAAGTCATCCTCTTCGCCATCGGCCAAGCTTTCTTTTCTCTCAGCCTGGGTATGGGGACAATGATGACATACGGAAGTTATATCTCAAAAAAAGACAATCTTGTCTCATCCGCCGGCTGGGTCTGTTTATCCACCACTCTCATCGCCATCCTGGCAGGTATCATCATTTTCCCGACTCTTTTCAATACCCTGCAATTGACTCCCGATAAATTTAAACAGGAATTCGAAGTCAGCACCGGTTTGATGTTCCAGGTCTTGCCTATTATTATCTCCAAAATGCCAGGTGGTTATTTCTTCGGGATACTTTTTTTCGCATTACTCCTGATTGCCGCCCTGACCTCTACTATTTCCATGCTTGAGGTCCCAACCGCTTACCTGGTCGACGAAAAAAAGTGGAGCCGTACCAAGGCGGCAGTAATAATTGGAATTGTCTCTTTTCTGCTCGGGATTCCTTCAGCGCTTTCAAGCGGGGGAGTAAAGTTTCTAACTAAATTTAATTATATGATAAAAATGGACCTTGTCTTCGGAAATATCATGCTGGCAGTCGGGGGGCTGCTAATCAGCCTTTTCCTTGTCCACGCCTGGAAAGTAAAAAACGCACTCAAAGAAATCTCTCACGGCAACTCCCGCTTCCTGCTCAAAGGGCTGTGGGTTTTTGATATAAGATTTCTTGTTCCGATAACAGTTATAATCATCCTTATCTTTATAAAGACACTTGCGGGATAAAAATATTACAAACTGGATTACTTATAAAAAATGTTGAGAAAAAAAAACATCATAAAATTCATCCTAAAATTTATTTTTAGCTTTTCCCTTATCGTTATCCTGTTGACATACAAAACCTCAATAAAAGAAACTCTTTATGTATTAAAAGGAGCAGACCCGTTCTGGCTTATGACCTCCTTTCTCCTCCATGCTATAGGGCTTTTGATCAGTGCTTTCCGTTGGCAGATCCTTATCAAAGCCCAGGGGGATAAGGCTCGCCTCAGTTTTCTGGCAAAATCCTACTTGGTCGGAGCATTTTTTAACAATTTTCTTCCTTCCCGTATCGGCGGGGACGTAAGCCGCATCCACGACGGCAGCCGTTATTCCCAGACCCTTCTAAAATCATCTGCGATAATTCTTGTAGAGCGCTTGAGCGGGATCATTATCCTGCTAGTATTCGCTTCAGTCGCTTCCTTTTTCCGCATCAGCATAGCCCAGGAAATACCAATTGTCTGGATCTCCCTATTGCTCGGACTGTTGGGCCTGCTTCTGATCTCTATTTTTTTTACACCCTTTGCCGATAGATTTATAAAAAAAATTCCTGATAAAAAACTCCTGGCAAAGATTAAATCTAAAATCTTTGATTTTAAAAATATCATACTTCAATATAAAGATAAAAAAATTGCCCTGGCTAAAACTCTATTCTGGGCTTTCCTTCTTCAAATAAATGTGATTCTGCATTTTTTCCTTATCGGCAAAGCCCTGCATCTTCAAATTCAGTTCTTCGACTATTTTATCTTTATTCCAATTGTTTTGCTCATTCAGCTGATTCCCATTACTATTAATGGGCTTGGTCTTAGAGAAGGTTCCTATATTGAAATTTTTGAATTTTACGGTGTCAATCCCGGGACGGCATTTTCATTTGCCCTTATTGATATGGCATTTATGCTTATAATCGGACTCGCCGGAGGAATTGTCTATGTTACCAGAAAATAAGCTTTTTATTCTACTGATCTTATTTTTCTACTCGGTAACTGCTCTTGCTCCTCAAGATGCATCTGAATATGAAAAACGCCTTAACAAAATTGTTACCCAAATAAATTCCTTAAAGTCAAAAATCGAGAAAGAGACGAAACGAGAGTCTTCGGTTCTTTCACGTCTGAGCAAACTCGGGCTTCAGAAAAATCTACTCAAAAACGAAATTTCCTATTTTAACACTGTAAGAGAAAGAACTTCCTCAGAACTCTCCGGAATCCAAAAAAGAATCTCCGAACTACAAACTGAATTGGATAAAAAAAAAGACTCCATTGCTAAAATCCTGGCAGCCCTCTACAAATTCGGGAATTTTAATTATCTCGACCTTCTCCTGCATGCTGACAAGATTGACAGCCTTTTGTCACAGAACAAGAATCTTACTCTCCTGGCCCAACATGAAGAACAAATAATCACTGGATACCTTAAAACCCTGCAAGAATTAAGCAGCTCCAAGGAAACGCTAGCAGAAAAAAAAAGTGAAATTGAACAATTAATTCAAAAATCTGCGCATAAACAACAAGAATTCCTGGTTCAAGAAAAAAACCACCGGGACCTGATTAAAGAAATCGCCCAGAATAAACAAATTTACCTGCAGACGATGAGAGAGCGCATAGAAAGAGCCGAGGAGCTCCAGAAACTATTAAAAAATCTTCTGGAAAATAAGCTCGACCTTCCCTTCACAATAATCCCTCTATATGAAAAAAAAGGTCAACTCCCATGGCCGATCTCGGGAAAAATCGTCACCAAGTTCGGTAATATTCGCCACCCCAGATATAACACTATTACTGCAAGTAAAGGAATAGAGATCTCTCCTCAGGATGATTTACTTGTAAAAGCTATTCATCCGGGAATTGTTCTTTTCTCGGACTACCTCCCAGGATTCGGTAATTTGATCCTCATCGACCATGGAATGTCATATTATTCTCTCTATGGCCACTGCTCGGAAGCTCTAGTAAAAAAGGAAGACGTGGTCACTGCAGGTAATCCAATTGCTTATGTAGGAGATATTGGCTCTATGAAAGGCACAACCCTGCATTTTGAAATACGTTTCAAAACTAAACCTCTTAACCCCTTGCAATGGCTTAAAAGAAGATGATAAAATCAAGGTGGTATACATAAGCACAGATGATTAAAAAAAGAACAGGAATAATACTTATAACATTATCAGTTGCCATTGCTTTGTTTTTTATGTTAGAAAGAGGCATTTTCTCAGGTCTCTCTCCTGGCATCGATTCTGACAAATCCTTCGGACTTTTAGCTAATGTTATATATCTAGTAAAAGAAAATTATGTCGAAAAACCAAACCCGGGCAAAACAATGGAAGGAGCATTCAAAGGACTTGTAGATTCTTTAGACAGCCAATCCAGCTATCTTAATAAAGATATTATACCAAGATATCAACAACGGCAGGACCCTGACCTTAAAGAACCAGGAATCGTGCTCTATAAAGCCTATGGTTCATTTCCTGTAATTTTAGGTATAAAGGAAAATTCTCCAGCTGAATTAGAAGGACTAAAGCTGGGAGAATCCGTCAGCGTAATAGATGGAAGGTCCACCTTAACCATGAGCATGCTGGAAGCCAATCTTTACTTAAAACACAGGCAAAAGCAAACAGTTAATTTAAAGCTTATCCGCTCACAAAAAAACACCACAATCAACCTGGAATGCAAGCTTCTTTATAAAGACCCCTTTTCTTTCTCTCCAGCAAATGAAACCAGCGGCATACTGAAAATTCACACATTTTCTCCTCCTCTAGTCAAAATGCTGGAGAAAAACATACTACCCGGGCTGAAAGGCAAGAAAAAAAACTTGATCCTGGATTTAAGGACCTGCTGGGAAGGGACAATTCCAGAGGCAATAAAATTTATTAATTTATTTATACAAAAAAACAATGTCGGCTATTTTAAAGGGAATAACAAAGAAAAAGAGTACATTTCTTGCCAGGAAAACGCTGAGCTAAAAAACCTTCCCCTTGTGATCTGGACAAACCCAGCAACTATAGGACCAGCGGAAATCGTTGTTGGCGTTTTAAAAAAGCACGCAAAAGCCAAGGTTATAGGTACCAGGACACTTGGATTAGCTGCTAAACAGGATTTCTTCCTTATGGAAGACGGAAGCGGAATTGTCTTGACTTCAGCCATATTTCAACTGAATAAAAATGAAGAATTATGGCAAAAAGGAATAGAGCCGGATATAAAAATCGACAGTACCCTCCGGGATTCCAAAACTTACCTAAAGGAAACATATAAAATAATTACTAATTAACCTGGATTATGCACGAGTCGAGGTTGCTACAGATGTGGTAAAGGCGAAAAATACAGGAAATGTTAAACTTTAAAGACTTATTTTACAATTTACATTTTACATTATATCATCCATATCAACATTTTTTATGAATAGTTCAGGTTAATAATCTATGCGAAGAAGTAAATCCGGCCTTATTTATCCAATCTTGATCCTGCTTGCTGTATTTTCTCTGGCAGGCCTGGATTATATCGGATGGAAAAAAGGAGAAAAATCTTTTCTTTTCTCTTCTTTCCATAAAGCTTACTTCCCAAAAAAAACAGTAACCCTTGATGACAGATCTCTCTGGGAAATTCTTCTGGAACGCCTGTCCTCCCTGAATATTAAAAAAGATTCAATCAGCCAGTATAGAGATCAGGAAGGAATTCATCATATTATGATCGAGGTCACTCCTGCCAGATACAAAAAGCTGGATTCTCGTCTGCAGAGAGAACTAAGCCAGGTTAAGGCATCTATCTCTATTAGAAAAAAAGACCAGGATCAGGATATCCAGTACTACTTGTGGAAAGTAGAGGGGAAAGGGGAATTGATCTCACTGCTTTTTTTCTGCAGATTGGAAAAAAAGCCGCCTAAAATTCCCATTACTCCCAAAACAGCAAAAAATAAAGTAGCTATTATCGTTGATGATATGGGCTACAGCTTAGACTCTTTAAGTAAAATTTGTTCTCTAGGTCAAGCCCTGACCATAGCAATCCTTCCTTTCAGCCCCCTGGCAAAAGAAACAGCAAGTATCGCTCACAGCAATAACCTGGAGGTGATCCTGCACCTTCCCCTCGAATCGCTTAATAATGTCTATGACAACAATCACACAGAAGGTATCATTCATTCCAATATGAGCCAGGAAGAGATCATTAAAACTACTAATTTCTGCATGCAAGAGATCCCATATATAAGTGGGATAAATACACATATGGGTTCCAAAATTACTTCCGACCAAAACCTGATGGGTGTTATCTTGGGGCAGATAAAAGGAAAGGACTTATATTTTATCGACAGCCGCACGACTGCAGATTCAGTTGCCTATGATATTGCCCAACAGATGGGAATTCCTTCTGCCTTTCGGCACGTCTTTCTGGACACTAAGTTAGATGAGGCATATATTAAAAGTCAATTGCTCCAGCTCTTTGATAAAGCCCGGAAAAACGGAAAGGCCATCGGCATCTGCCACCCCTCACCAGAAACATTAAAAGTCCTGAAAAAAAATCTTCACCTAATCTCAGAATATGACCTGGAAGCAGTCTTTGCCTCCGAGATAGTACAATAATATCATTTGCACAATTTTTTCAGTTCCTTTATATTATCATTTAGGAGGTATGCAATGAATAATCATGGGAAAGGTATCTTATCTGTCGGGCTGAATTCTATGTTCATATTTATGATCCTATTGGGAAATAGCTGTTTCAAATCTATGCCGGCAGAAGAACTTAAAGCCTCTATCGAACTGATAGATGTTAAGACGGGATGGGAAAAAAAATATTACCAGCCATGGCCTCCAAAACTGATACTAGTCCCGGCTACCTACTTCAAGATAAATAATGTCGGGGAAATAGACGATTTAGCAGGTTGTAGAATAATTTTCTATCTAGATCAAGATGTTCAACGATTTATCAAGTATTTGCATAAAGAGTTTGATGTTGTTAAACAGAACTTGAAATACTCAGAAGATAATTATAACGCTCTCCATCTTGTAGTAAAACTCAATAAATATAGATTGAAACTCAGCGAATATGAGAAATTTAAAGATCTTAAATGCGAAATACAACTAACAACGGTTCTATATCACGCATGGTCAGAGCTAGCACATGATGTTATTTATAAACCTGAGAAAGAATTATCGGAATTTGATAAAAGGGCCTTCGACTCAATTAAAGATCGTTTTTCTGATGTAATGAAAAATCACATTAAACAGGCTCAATATAGCTTCGATTTTGTATTTATGGAGATAGAAAAAATTAAGCAAGGTAAGCAAGTATTTGATATCGATTTTCTTAAGTCTATAATAGAATCTAAATCCAACAATGAATTATTTCAAAATCTAAAAC
>JAUWNW010000109.1 GCA_030612445.1 Candidatus Aminicenantota bacterium | reverse complement strand
TTTACCACAACAGGTGTTTTTTCCTTTTCTGTTAGATAATATTCGACTGCCAAGGCAAGTGTATATTCCGAGCCAATAGGAATTCCTTTTTCATCAACAACTGCCAACCTGTCTGCATCAGCGTCTTGGGCAAAGCCAATGTCCGCTCTGTGTTTTTTAACTGCCTTACATAGTGCTGACAGGTTCTCTGCTACAGGTTCCGGGTTTCTGGGAAACTCGCCGGTTATCTCACAATTGATACACTTGACCTCTGCCCCTAGTTTCTCAAGGAATTCCTTAACATAGGGAGCGGCCGCCCCGGCGCATGCATCGATAACTACTTTCGGCCTGGTTTTTTTTATCAGTTGTGTATCAGTAAGTTGAAGTACTTTTTGCTCATGAAAAAAAAATGGATTTTTTTCCTGTTTTACCTGCTCAGGTTTTTGTATTCGCCTGAATTTTCCCTGATAATAGAGGTCAAGTAGTTCTTCTGCTTCGTAATCGTTTAGGAAACGCCCTCCCTTTTTTATTAATTTTAAAGCATTCCATTCAATGGGATTATGGGATGCGGTAATAGAGATACCCCCTGCAATATTTTTCTCATGCACATATATTTGTAAAGAAGGAATAGGCAGGATACCAAGATCTATGGGGCAAGCGCCGCAGGAGAGAATGCCCGAGAAAACAGCATATTTTACCATTTCTCTGGAAGGACGGCTGTCTGATGAGACAGCAATATCTCCTCCGCCGATATAAGTGGAAAAAGCTTCGGAAAACTTTATGAGAAGCTGAGGAGTAAGGCTTTCTCCAACAATCCCTCTGATCCCGGAGATGCTTATTTTCAGGTCGGAGATCCTCATGTTTCAATCCTTTCTAAGACCTCATCTTCCACAGACTCAATGATTTCCCGGCTTATCCCTTCTATCATTATCCTGAGAATAAACTCAGTTGAAGAAGGTCTGATAGAAAACCAGACTCCTGGGCGCTTCACTTTTATTCCATCTGAAAAGTCTGGTTTTTCAGAGGAAAAAATAGCTTCCAGCCTGTCCATCATTCTATAGGTTTTTTCAGGAGGAACCGGTATTTTTAATTTTTTATGAAATAATTTTGGAAAAAGGGAGATTATTTCAGACAAACTATTTTCTTTTTTTGCCATAAGATCAAGGATTAATGTCAGAGAAAGCAGGGCGTCATATCCCGGGGAGAAAGGAAGAAAAGCAAAACTTCCACTTCCTTCGCCTCCAGCTTCAGCTTCCTCTACTTCCATCAAGTGGGAGACAGCAGACTGCCCCACTTTTGTCCTAAGCAGCCTGATCCCGGATGTTTCTGCGGCCCAGTCTATCCAAGTAGATGTAACTGAAGTAGTAACGGCTTTCTTGATCTTTCCTTGCAAGGAAAGCAAGCATAAAGGAACTGTGAATTCCTCGCTGAGCCCGATTCCTTTTTCATTTACTAAAGAAATACGGCTTCCGTCGGAGTTAAGTAGAAAGCCGAAGTCGGCGCCGGTAGCCTTTACTACAGCTTCGACCTGAGAGGCGTTTTCTCGATTGGGTTCAGGTGGGTGAGGAAAAGGCTTTTTAGGAATGTTGTTAATAGGGATCATGGTAAGGTTGAAATTGTCAGCATAGGCTTCTAGAAAAGGAGAGACGACTCCATGGCAGGGGTCGGCTACAACTTTAAATTTAGACTTCCGGATTTGCTTAAGGTCAATCAGACTGGAAAGCTTTTCCAAATAAAGCTCCAAAGGGAATTTATGTTTTTTTACTTGCCCGAGATTTTTCCAGTCAGCTTTTTGAAAACTCTCGGCTTCGTTGATATTAAAAACTTCGGCTCCTTCGGACGCCTCAAGATAGCAGCCGTTTTCATTTAGCAGGATTACTGCGTTCCAGGGGAGGGGATTATGGCCGGCAGAGACAGCGATGCCGCCGGAAAAGGATTTTTTTTGCATATAGAACTGGAGAAAAGAGACCGGGATGCGGCCGAAATCCGCACAGTCGAGCCCGCTGGCGATAATGGAGGAGACTGCTGCCATCTGCAGCATCTGACTTGAAAAGCGAAAATCCCGGCATATGGCGATCGTACCTTCTTCTATATATGACGAAAAAGCGGATGCAAATTTTGAAGCGGATTCAACATTCAGGGCATCCGGGACTACTCCTCTAATACCCGAGACTGAAATCCTGAGCTTGTCTATCATCTTGAGCTCCCAGGAATTTTTTCGCCTTTATAGTAAATATCTTTAACCTTCATATTGTCATCAAGAACAAGAAAAGTGGCTTCATTGCCATTAGAGATGGGGGGAGATGGTATACCGAATATGTGAAGAGTATTTAAGCAGGCTAGTCTGACGATATTTTCAGGTTTTACTCCCTTATGGAAAAGCCACTCTACCTGCTCAGGAACGGATGTGCTTCCGCCGGCAATTGTGCCGTCTTTAGCGGTCATTTTTTTCCCGTTCTTGATGATACGCCTTCCGTCAAATTTATCTTGTTCGGAGGAGGCTGGGGGAATCATATCTGAGATTATGGAAAAAACCGGCCCCTTGGTTTTTAAGACTAGAGATATAAAATCAAACGAACTATGGATTCCGTCCGCTATGATCTCAAGCTGCAGGTCATCTACAAAAAGACCGGCCCCAGTCAATCCTATCAACCGGTGGTGGAATCCACTCATGGCATTTGGGTAGTGAGTAAGATGTCTTACGCCTAATTTGTAAAACTTTAAAAAGTTTTGAAAGCTGGCATTACTGTGCCCGATAGAAGGGATTTTACCAAGTTCCAGAGCTTTCCGGACTAAAGTTTCGGCTCCTTCGATTTCAGGAGCAAATGTGAATAATTTGATTTCTTCGATGTTAAGAAGAGCATCTATGTTGCTGAGAGAAGCCTTGAGAATACAATCCTTCCGCTGGAAGCCTCTTTTTTCGAGGCTGATAAAGGGGCCTTCTACTCTTAAGAAAGGGAAGATGCTGTTTGGAGTTCGGGCCTTGTAATCACGAAATAAAGCAGCAATACGCCTGAGTTCTTCTATATCATTATTATCCAGGGTTGGAATAGCGAAAAAGATTCCTTTTGATTTGAGTTTGTTTTCCATAGGCTCGAATTCGCCATCTTGAAAGCTGAAACCCCAGCCTCCGTGGATATGAGGCTCTGAGAAAGGAGGCGTGATATAAGCGGCTTTGATCTGGTCTTTTTTTCTCCCTTGCCGTATTTTCCCATCCTGAATGTAAAATTCTGTGGAGATAAAATTGCCGTCTTTCCAGGTTTTCCCGGCAAAGCTTTTCCCTTCTGCGTTTATTTTTTGTTTAGGAGTCATCATCATCTTCCGCTCACTTCATCATTTTCTTACATATTGGTTAATAATTCAATAACTTATGTAACCAGGAGTTCCCCCATTTTTTCTAAGCTTCTGAGTCTTAAGCAAGAATCAGGTCAGTTGATACGAAAACACCCAGAAAAATAAAATTTTACGCTGAGGACGCGGATGGACGCGGATAAGACAAAAAAGTTGATTTCTTTTGCCAATGAATCGGCAAAAGAAATCAACCTTTCATCACTTCGCTTCGCGAAGTAATTTGAAACAAAGGTTTACTTTTGGGCCTTGACCAAAACTGAAAAGTGCTTTTTATTTTTGGCTGCAAGCCAAAAAAGAAAAAGCATCTTGGTTTTATCTATGGCTATCCGGGAAAATCCGTGTCTAATGCTTTATTGCTTTAATCCGTGTCTTCAGCGTCCTCAGCGTAAAATTTTCTTTTCTGCTATTTTGAATTTACTATTTACTATTTTCTAAGTAACATACATATTGATATTATAAATGAAAGGAAATTTAAAATATATTAGGAGGGAGTGTAATGAAAAAAATGACGGCGGTTGTAGCCTTAATGGCGGTTTTTACGCTGGCAGTTTGTTTTATTATTCTTGGTGCGATTTCAGTCGAATTGATGGAGTCGCTTGAAATCAATGAGAGTCAATTCGGCACACTGGTAATGGGGATATTTCTTACCAGTTGTATTGTCCAGCTTTTAATCGGTCCTTTGGTGGATAAGGTTGGTTACAAACCGGTTGCAATTCTCGGATTTATTATTACCAGCGCAAGTTTGTTTTTACTGGCGTATGCAGCGAGTTTTGGAGGAGCTTTGCTTGCCTGCATTTTGTTGGGTGTCGGAGCTATGTCTTTAAATACTGTCGGAAATACTCTTATTCCGATCGTACTTTTTGAAGGAAAAGATCCGGCGCGTGCCAGTAATTTCGGCAATGCGTTTTTTGGATTAGGATATGTGCTTACCCCGTTTCTTATTGTTTTTTTCCTAAAGTATCTTAATTTAAATTACAGTATTTCCTTATCGATTCTAGGGGTGTTGGTGTTGACCTTTCTGATCTTTGCTCTGACCGCCAGCTATCCCCAAGTTTCTACCGGGTACAAATTTTCCATGGCTGTTAAACTTTTAAGTAAAAGTGCGGTTTTAATTGCGGCACTGGCATTATTTTGCTACATGGCTTTAGAGATATCCATGGGCACCTGGATTAGAAAGCTTATGGAACAGCTTTATGGAGGGAGTGCGAATCCGAAAGCGGCCTGGGCAGCCGGGTTGGTATTAACTTTATTCGGCATTGCAATGATGGCCGGCCGGTTTTTTACCTCAACAATCAAGAATGTGACTGCTATCGGAACAAAAGTAATTTCTCTTATGGCCCTGGTTTCATTAGGAGCTATCGTGCTTATGATTGTTGCTAATAGCCCGGTTGTGGCCATTATTGCTATTGTTCTCGCTGGTCTGGCTTTCGCGCCTATTTTCCCAACTATAGTGGGAGTTACTTTTGCGAAATTTGACTCCAGTCTCTACGGCAGTATTTTTGGTATTATTTTCGCAGTCGGTTTGCTGGGTGGAACATTTGTCCCGAAATTTATCGGCAGTTTAAGTGTCGGCTCGACTGTACAGCAGAGCCTGCCCCTTGCAGCTGCTATGGCGGCCTTATTATTTATTATTGCATTGATTTTGGGGAAGACGGGAAAAGAGAAAAAATCAGAATAGAGATAGTGCAGGCGTACCTGGATTATTCATAAAAATTGCCAATTACAAATAGAAATTATAATGTGAACGAAATGGTAAATTGAGTTTCTCTAGGAATCAATGTAAAGTACAGATTAAAAAAGATGTATTATACATATCGACATTTTTTATGAATGGTGCAGGCTAGTTACCATCTCCACAGATAAGAGGCTTTAAAGAAAAATCCCCTCTTAGTCTCGAGGAAGTTAGGAGCGTTTCTGTACTCGCCGTCTATCCATGCGATCTTTTCATAAAGCGAGCCATATCCGATGTGAACCACTGTTCCTGGGATATAAGTAAAAGAGGCAAGAAAATCAGTCATCAATCTTTTCCAGAAGGAGTTATATTCGATAATTCCCCTGAAAAAGAGGTATTTATTTACCTGATAGGTGTTTTTACTCCTGATAATCGTATAGTCATATTCTTTTAAGGAATCAGAGTCGCGGTAAAAATCAGAATATATTAAACTGAGACTTAAATGCAGCTTTTCCGAGGGCAGGTATTTTATTGCCAAAGAAGCGTCATTCCCAGTTCCGAGGTGAGACCGTATTTGGCAGTCAGGCTGATATTTCCATCTCCCTCAGCAGGGCCCAGTTTTCCTTCATCTATTGAGTTTCTCCGGTATTTGCCCTACACTATACCAAACAACATCTATACTAAAATCTTCCTTTCCGCCTTCAAATCTGGAGTCTCCCTGGATACCCAAGGGATTGCAGTATAAAGCATAAAGAGACTGATGGTCATTAAAGGTATCCAGGTTAATACAGATCCAGTCATCAGATAGGATATTGTCCCGGCTGTTTACCGAGGATTTAATTTTTTCCGGCCGGCTGTCAAAGCAGCGGTAAGCGAAATAAAGATTTTCCCGGTCATAGGCATAATATACTATAGTATTTTCGACCATATTGATCCCATAATCGGGATACCAAGTCTTAAAACCAGTCTCATGGGGAGCTTTATTCCATACTTGGTCGTCTAAAACGCCATCGATAACCGGAGGTGTATCTGTTTTATAGGGGATAAGCGGCTTAAGATGTTTCTGAGGAGCAGCGGCTAGGGAGGATAATAAAAGTATCCATATAATAAAGAATGTGTAAATATTTTTAATTATATTCATAACAGGTTCATATACCACAGGAGAAATCTTTTGGTCAAGCAGAAGGGGGGAACTGGAGTTCCCTTCATCACTTTGCCTCGCAAAGTAAGTTTAAATAAAGGTTTTCCTGCTTTTCCTGCCTTTCCTAAAGGTTTACATTTTGTGCTCCAGCACAAATTGGAAAATGCTTTTTATTTTTTGGATGCAAGCCGAAAAATAAAAAGCGCCTCTTATCCGTGTCCTCCGCGTCCATCCGCGTAAAATAAGCCTTTAAGGTTTAGCTTTTCCCTGAAGTTTCTGTTTTTCCTGGTATATACACCATAAAAGAAGCCAGACTTAACTTACCTGAACTATTCATGAGTTGAGTCAAAGGTATTAAATTTTTATTTTTATCGAAAATAGTATAAAATATTTATAAGAATGATTTATCATGAGCCTTTTGATTACAAGACAAACGAAGAACTGCTTAAGGCTGCAAAAAAACTAAACATTCAACTTCCTTTTCAGGGAGACTTATCTCCGCTTTTTAGAAAACTGGAGATAGGGGGCAAAACGGTTCCAAACCGGCTGGCTGTCCAGCCTATGGAAGGTGCGGATGCTTATTTCAATGGCTCTCCAGGCGAATTAACATGGCGCCGGTATCGCCGGTATGCCGAGGGGGGCAGCGGTCTTATCTGGTTTGAAGCCGCTGCTGTTGGGCCCGAAGGCCGCTCCAATCCCCATCAGTTGATGCTCAATAATGAGAATCTCGAGTCTTTTCAGAGCCTTGTTAAAGACACTAGGGATGCTGCTTATAAAGCATATGGGGATTCACATGATATTTTTTGTGTACTTCAGCTTACCCATTCCGGCCGGTATAGCAAGCTTGGAAGTGAGGTGAGTCCCAAGGTTGTCATGTATAACCCTTATTTGGATAAAAGTACTAAAAGCCTTCATATACTGGACGATACAGAATTGGATGAGTTACAAGAGCCTTATATAGAAACAGCCCGGCTTGCCTATCATGCCGGGTTTGATGCTGTTGATATTAAAAGTTGTAATGGTTATCTTTTAAATGAACTCCTTGCAGCCTATGGCAGGGAGCATTCCCGCTATGGGGGAGGATTTGAAAACAGGACACGTTTTTTAACTGAAGTTGTCCACAAAATCCATGCAAATGTACCTAACCTTTGTTTAGCTGTGCGTTTAAGTGGTTTTGATGGAATCCCTTTTCCATATGGTTTCGGGTTTGCTAAGGATAGCCCTCTGGATATAGATTTGACGGAATTAAAAGCCCTTATACGGAGGCTTTTACTTCTGGGGTGTTCTCTTTTTAATGTCACAGCCGGGAACCCCCGTTATAAGCCACATCTTGGACGTCCATATGACCGTTGCCTCCCTGGCTCGCAATTTCCGGATGAACATCCCTTGATCGGGATTAAACGCCTGCTGAACATCACAAAAGGTCTACAAAAGCATTTCCCAAATGTTCCATTTGTTGGTACTGGCTATTCTTGGTTGAGACAATTTTTTCCTTATGTCGGGGCAGCAGTAATAGAGAATAATGAGGCTTCCCTGATGGGGCTGGGAAGAAGTTCTTTTGCTTACCCTGATGTTCCCCGAGACCTGGTAGAACAGGGACATATGGATGCAAGAAAGGTCTGCATAACCTGTTCCCGATGCAGTGAACTACTGCGCAATGGATATCACAGCGGCTGTGTTACCAGAGATAAGGAGATATATGAAAAAGAGTACCAGAAGATAAAAGCTGATGAATAGTTCAGGTAAACTGTCTTTATCTGGCTATAGAAAGGGCATTTTTCGGGCAAACTTCAACACAGACATTACATCCATAACAGTCAGGACGTAAATTAGCTCCATTAAGGATATCGGGGACAGCTTTACATGGGGCCATCTTTTCACAGATTCCGCAATCGTTACAGGGAGGCCTTTTTAACTTAATGCGGAAAATGGCGATCTGTTCCAAAAAATGGGCATAAAGTCCGACCGGGCAAATATAATGACAGAAAGGCCGGTAGAATTTGAAAGCCAAAATTAGGGTCAAGAGAAAAGGGAGGAAATGGAAGAGATTATCCAGGAGGGTTGCCTGGAGTATGAATTCGAAACCATGAAAGGCATTGATATAGTCATATATATTAAAAGGGAAGGTCCGACCATTTTGACTTAAAGTCAGTATTCCGGCTGCGCAGAAAAATATAAAAAATATAAATATTGCCAGCCTAATGGTTTGAGAAAAAGCAAAGCTTGTTTTTTTTCGTGAGATTTTAAGCTTGTCCGCCCACATTGCTATAAGCTCCTGAACAGCACCAACCGGACATATCCAACTGCAAAAAAGCTTGGGGCCGATCAATGTAAGCAAAAATATAACCGATAAAGTCACAAGAAATGAGATCCGGAAGCCGAAAAGAAATGGCTTGACAGATGCGCAGACAGGGGAGGGGTGCATGGCAAATAGGGAGAAAAATTTGGTGCCGATATTACCGGCTATACCAAAAAGGAATGTAGAGAGGAGCAGAAGAGGAATTTTAATATTTTTCTTCATGTTTTTTGTTTTTAAAAGCAAGAGGGCAAAAAGCCCGATTAAAAGCATGGCGATAAATTTAGGTTGTAAGAGAAAATTAAAATAAGAAGGAGCATTTTTCCCCGCTCCCTGCTGAGCTGCATATCCAGGGATTACGGAAAAAAATACTAAAACTATAAGAAATGTCATTGGATTCATTACTTTTTTTATCATCTTTACCTCTTATACTCTATTCTTTTGATATGGTATCCTACCATATTTATTGATTTGTTACCTTATTTTAATTTTAAATTGAAATAAAGTGGGATTTTTGATAGAGAATATAAAGACAGGCGACTGTGACAAAAATCAAAAAAGAAAATAAAGGAATTTTTATTATCCGCCGGTATCTTACGGTTTTTTTTTCCTGTATAGCAATTGCCTTATTTTTTCTGGTGATCGCCCTGTCTAATGCACCCTCATATATTAAAGACGAACCTGATGCCTGCATTAACTGTCATGTTATGGTGCCTCAGTATGTTTCGTGGGAGAAGGATGTTCATAAGCTTAGCACAACCTGTAATGACTGCCACGTCCCTCACGACAGCTTCACAAATCACTACTGGTTTAAAATTAAGGACGGATTAAGACATGCTGCAGTTTTTTCGCTCCGCTGGGAACCTCAGGTGATCAGGATCAAGCCTGCTGGGATTAGGGTCGTTCAGAATAATTGTATAAGATGTCATGAGGAACTCGTTAAACCTGGGATCTTTAGTATGACTTCTGGTCAGACCGGTATTATCGGAGGAGACCGAAAATGCTGGGACTGCCACCGTGATGTTCCTCACGGCAGAGTCCAGGGCCTGGCCTCCTCATCATTAGGGCGAGCTCCGGGTCAAGACTCTAAGAAAAAGGAGTAACTTGGACTATTTAGCCTGAATTATTCACGACAGGTTAGAATAAATACGGACTGGAGGATACATGACTTCATTAAAGAAGAAAAGGCATTGGATCAAGTGGGTTTTACTCACTGTAGTAGTAATAGCTGTCTTTTTTCTCGGAATGGTATTATCCACTATAATCGAGAGAAGAGCTGAATCTAATATAGCGCAGCAGGATGGGAAGCCTAATCCCCGCATATATGAAACCCATGATGCTACTGAAGATATAAGTTTTGCCAGTAAATACGGCGGAGCAGCAGAACGGGATTATCTTGAGGAGAACCCGGATCTTGTTATTTTGTGGGCTGGTTACAGCTTCTCAAAAGATTATAAACAGGGCAGAGGGCATTTTTATGCCGTCTCCGATATCCGCAGTACTTTACGCACTGATGCTGCCACTGTAGGTACCTGCTGGACATGTAAAAGTACCAGTGTTCCCCGTATGATGAAGACCATGGGAAATTCCCGGTTTTACAGCTTGAAATGGCTTGCCCTAGGTTCAAAGCTTACTAGTACGATTGATTGTTTGGACTGTCACGATATAAAGTATAGCGAATTAAAGGTTACCCGTGCTGCCTTGATCGAGGCTTTTGAGGAGCAGGGAAAAGCGATCAATGATTTCTCATATCAGGAAATGCGTTCTCTGGTGTGTGCTCAATGTCACTCTGAGTATTATTTTAAAGGGGAAAAGGATTATTTGGTATTTCCCTGGCAGAACGGAATCAATGTGGATGAAGTCGCGGATTACTATGATAGTAT
>JAUWNW010000135.1 GCA_030612445.1 Candidatus Aminicenantota bacterium | reverse complement strand
TTTATGCAGAAAAGTTTAGATAAAATATGGGAACTCCTGTAAGATAAAGTCTAAGCTTTTCAAGGAGGCCTGTATGAAGAAAGGGACAAAATATGCCTTAATACTGGGAGCAATTCCATTTGTAACCTTGGTTTTTGCGCTGCCTCTTGTAAATCGTGTCCATCCGGTTGTGCTGGGACTGCCGTTTCTGCTGTTCTGGATCATTACTTGGGTAATCCTGACTCCCTTTATTCTTTTTCTTGCCTATGTGCTGGAAAAAAAATTCAACCCTCCGGATAAAGGAGAAGACAATTGAGTTTGGCGCTGATCATTATTTTTGCAGTCATTCTTATTTCCTCGTTAGTCGGAGTTTATGCCGGCAGAAATGTAGAGATGAACCTCGAAAACTGGACGGTAGGAGGCCGGCGCTTTGGAATAATCATAATTTGGCTGCTTATGGCAGGAGAGATCTATACCACGTTTACTTTTTTGGGTGCTAGCGGCTGGGCTTATTCAAAAGGAGCACCGGCATTTTATATCTTGATCTATGGGGCTCTGGCATATACTTTGTCCTTTTTTATTCTCCCTTTGATCTGGAAGCTGGGAAAGCGTTTCAATCTACATACTCAACCTGATTTTTTCATACAAATATATAAAAGCCGCAGCCTGGGAGTCTTGGTGGCGGTTATAGGAGTTTTGTCCATAATCCCTTATCTGCAGCTTCAGCTAACCGGCTTGGGTTTTATTGTTAAAGTCGCCAGTAACGGAGCCGTAAGTTCCCAGGCAGCTATTCTTATATCCTTTGTTCTGACCTGCGCCTTTGTCTACACCAGCGGCCTTAGGGGGGCGGCTTGGGTTGCGGTTATTAAAGATGTTTTAATGCTGGCAGCTGTATTTATTGTGGGGATCGGAGTTCCCCTGATTTATTTTGGCAGCATTGGCAAGATGTTTTCAGTGCTGATAGAAAAAATGCCGGAACACCTGATTTTTCCCGGAGCAACAACAAATATGGATGTTCTCTGGGTCATGTCTACTCTTTTATTAACTGCTATGGGTTTTTATATGTGGCCGCATGTATTTGGCTCGGCTTTTTCGGCAAAAAGTGACAAGATCATTAAGAGAAACGCTATTATCATGCCGTTTTACCAGATTCCCATACTGCTGATATTTTTTGTTGGTTTTACAGCGCTTTTGGTTATTCCAGGCCTGGAAAATGGGGATCTATCTTTCCTTGCTCTCGTCAATCAGACGTACCCTGCCTGGTTTATGGGGTTTGTAGGGGCAGCAGGAGCTGTGACAGCCATGGTGCCTGCGGCGATTCTGGTGCTTTTTGCTGCTACTCTTGTGGCCAAAAATATCTATAAAACCGGGTTTAAGCCGGAGGCTGGAGAGGAAAGTGTTATGCGGCTCTCAAGGTTTATGGTCCTGGTTATAATGGCCCTTGGCCTGGTGTTTGCAATCTTTTTCCCCAATGAGCTAGTTAATCTTTTAATCCTTGGGTATGATGGGGTTTGCCAGTTTTTTCCGGGTGTTGTCTTGGGTCTTTTCTGGAAAAAAGCCAGCCGCAACGGCGTGTTTTGGGGGATAATCTCAGGTGTCGGGATAGTGGCTCTGCTTATCCTCAGCGGCAATGACCCCTTCTTAGGTATTAATGCCGGGTTTGTCGGGTTGGTAGTAAATGCAGCCGTTGCTGTGATAATAAGCTTATCAACCTGGGACCGAGAATAATCGGAGAAAAGAAAAATGCTTGATGAAATCAAAAACAAAGTTACAGAGATAACAGAGGAATTAGTAAGCTGGCGCCGGGATTTTCACCGCCACCCTGAGCTTGCCTTTGAAGAAAAACGGACATCAGCTGTTATCAGGGAATTTTTAGAAAGTCTGGGACTGCAGGTGGAAACGTGTGCCAAGACCGGTCTGCGGGCTGTATTGCAGGGCAAGCCTGGGGGGCAGACTGTGGCCTTACGTGCAGATATGGACGCACTTCCATTACAGGAGGAGGGAGATAAGGAATATATCTCTCAGAATCCCGGGATAACCCATGCCTGTGGCCATGATGGGCATATGGCTATTATTATGGGAGTGGCTAAAATATTGTCTCAGATGAAAGACCGTTTCAGTGGGAAAATAGTATTTCTTTTTCAGCCGTCAGAAGAAAGGATCCCGGGCGGAGCTAAATTGATGATCGAAGAGGGAGCTTTGGAAGGAGTGGATGCTATTTTTGGGCTCCATCTTTGGCAGAATTTAGCTACAGGAATTGTCGGGCTTGTAAAAGGGCCGATGATGGCCCAACCTGATGCCTTCTCTATTACTATTAAAGGAAAAGGAGGTCACGGTTCTATGCCCCAGCAGACTGTGGATCCCATTCTGGTAGCTTCCCAGCTGGTTGTAAATGTCCAGAGTATAGTTAGCCGCAGTATTGACCCGCT
The DNA here is from genome assembly GCA_030612445.1 of Candidatus Aminicenantota bacterium. Taxonomy (GTDB): domain Bacteria; phylum Acidobacteriota; class Aminicenantia; order Aminicenantales; family Aminicenantaceae; genus JAUVXM01. Next base: position 5,090 of record JAUWNW010000135.1, on the reverse strand, counting down.
AAAGCCTGTGGTGGTTTCTTTCGGGACTATTAAAGGTGGAACTATTTACAATATAATTCCGGAAAAAGTGACATTGACTGGTACAGTAAGAAGCTTTGATGCTGATGTTCAAAAATTGACGGAGCAGCGTTTGCGGAAAATTACCCGGAAAACCTGTGAAACTTATGGCGCTACAGCAGAGTTAAAATATGATATTGGTTATGCTTCGCTTATAAATGATGCCGGCATGGTCGATTTTGTTGAGCAAATAACCGCAAAAACTTTGGGCAAAGAGCGGGTCAAACATATTGAGCCGGTTATGGGAGGAGAGGATTTCGCCTATTATCTCAAGAAAGTTCCCGGGGCTTTTTTATTCTTTGGCATGGGGGACGGGACCCAATATCCCCACCACCATCCTGGGTTTGATATTGATGAAAAAGCTCTGCCTGAGGCTGCCTATCTTATGACTGCCCTGGCTCTGGAGGGGTCAAGTCTTCATATTCCACATTAGGCTCCATCTATTTTAGGAAGATATATTTTTCTTTTTGCAGCATCATCTAAATATTGAATCATCTTTTTTATATTGAAATCTTTTTCTGATTCTCTAAGAAAGCGTCTTGTTAATTCAGAAACTGCAGTGTAATTCATATCTGTGATTTTTCCGATCTCTTTTAAACTGAGGTTTGTATAATATCTGAGTCCATAAATAAATAGTTTTCTATAATTGTTTTTTTTTGTTTTTTCATAAAGCTTGTTTTCTTCTATTTTAAAAAACTTTAAGATAAGAAACTTTATTTCTTTTGTATCCAATTGAATGATTGCATTTACTTCCGGCATTTCTCTTGTTATTTGACGAGTGGCTTCTTTTTTTATTTTTTCTTTAATTTTTTTCTGAAATGCTTCACTGCCTAATATTGAATCTTTTTGTTTTATTTTTTCTATTTCTTTTTCATTTGTTTTTTGAGTCCATTCCAAAACATACTGCGTGTAATATTTTTTTGAGTTGGAAAATCTAATCAAGATTTCATCAATATATAACCATTTAGGAATTTTGCTCATCCCGGTATAATATTGAAAGCTGCTCCAATAATAATTTGCAGGATTTTTAACTATACCTGCTCTACTTGGATTTAAATGAATATAGGCACTTAGATTTAGGAGATATGTTTCTTTTTCCACTAGAGTTGAGTTATATCTTCCTTGGAAGATGGGGCCGATTATATGATGCTTTGCTTTAAACCAATTTACATAGCTTGTATCTAAATTGTGCATGGCTTTGCTAAGATTTGCTAGGGGAGTTTCAAGAAGCAGATGGAAGTGGTTGTTCATCAAAACATAACAATGGATTTTTAATGAAAATTTCTCTTTTGTTTCTTCTAATTTCTTAATAAATTTTTTTCTATCATTATTATCTAGAAAAATATTTTCCTTTCTTTGGCCTCTTGAATATATATGATAAAGAGCATTTTTGTATTGAATTCGAATTGATCTTGCCATATTAGTTCTGTAATATTAAAAAAGCTAATAAAATGTGTCTTTCTTGATAGACGATTTAAATTGAATATTTTCTCAAGAAGCTTCAAAGAGGATTTAAATATCTAATGTGGAATATGAAGACTTGACCCCTTTTTTGTCTTGTAGAATAATCGACTGCACTGTGATGCGGGGCTGAGTTGCTGAGATGTAAATGCGGTCAAGATGTATTACTTCTTTAGGTGAAGAAAAATCGTCCGGGCCGATTATACCGCCGAAATGTTCACTGCGGCCAAAGGCAATGTGGAAGCCCAGTTTTTCATCCTGCAATATTTTACCGACCGGGAGGATGCCGAAATCTTTAAGCACACCAAAACCAAGCTCTGCCATATTGCCGTAAGCCGGTTCTTTTGTAAGATGTGACTGCTCCTCTTCTGCAGCTGGGCTGTCACCTTCAGCTTTGATGGCGCGGTTCTCTTTGATATAGAAGAGTACGATATTGTTATCTATTTGAACCGGCAAAGTGCCTTGTGTCAAGCTTTGCTCCTCTTTTTCGCCTTCATAGGGTACGATATAGGCTTCTCCGCTGGGCAGATTACCGGCAACTCCTCTGTCAGGGAAGCGGCCCGTACTGGCATGGGCATTGCGGAAGCGCAGGTCAAAAAGCATTTTATATTCATCCCTATTATCGACTGAAAAAATCACCTCTGCGGCCTCTGCCCGGTCAAGCTTTGCTTTGATCTTGAGCACCCGCCGGTTGACTTCTGAATAATCAATTTTCAGGGTGGGGATCATAGCAGGAGAAAACCCCGGCATTGTGGCGGCCCGGAGATTGAATTTTCTAGCAGCGTTTTTCAAAGGAGCAGTGGCTGAATATTGTGTTGGTGCCATGATAATTTTTACTTTTTTAAATATTTCTTCAAATGAGATCTTTATACATGATTCTTCAAGCTCGGAAGCAGAGGAAGGCAGCGGTCTCCACCATTTTCTAAGGTAAGCCCAGGAGGGGAGTTCAGCATTGTTAGAGCCTACATTGGGATAGGCAAAAAGCCTTACGTCGTCTAAATCCAGGGCTTTTAAATTTCCTCTTAAGACATCGGCCCATTCTGTGGCCATTTTGCGTCTAATCATCCAGTCATAATTATCCTCTTCTTTATTTTTGGGGAGGTCGATCAAGATTCCCAGAAATCGGTCATTTGGAAGAAGAGGAAAAACAGATCTAATAAGATCAATAAGTTCATCTAAAGATAGATTTTCCATAGTGCCTCCTTTGAAAGAGAGAGGCTCTCCCTCTAGCTACATACTCTACTTTGAATAATCCAGGTTATTTACTTTTTTTCATGGCGAATTTAGCCATTGTCTCATATAGGACCGGGACAATGATCAGACGGAGTATTATAGCAAAGAAAAATCCACCGGTATACACTATTGCCAGAGGTTTGTGAAGTTCTGCCCCCGTCGCTTTAGAAAGAGCCATGGGCAGTAAGGCCACGATCATTACCATATCTGTCATAAGAATGGGGCGTAATTTAGTCATAGCTCCCTTAACTACTGCTTCATGTAGAGCCATTCCCTGTTTTATAAAATCATTGATCTTAGCTACGAGAATTATATCGTTCTGAACACAAATGCCGAATAGGGCTATCAGCCCGATCGTGGAGGAGACATTAAGTGTTTGCCCTGCGATCAAAAGAGCCAAAATCCCGCCGATAAGGGTTGTGGGGATGTTCATGATGATCATAAAAGCCTGCCAGAGAGAGTTGAATGAGGAGAAAAGAATAACAAATATAATGAGGATGACGATGAGCATCAATATAGACAGATGGCGGAGGGCGTGCTGCTGGCTTTCGAACTGCCCTCCGAAAGTGACAAAATAGCCCGGGGGAAGGTCAACTTCGTTTTCTATGCTTTTACGAGCCTCCTGGACAAAACCGCCGATGTCTCTACCTCCTACATTGCAGAGGATTATTTTACGCCGCATCAGGTTTTCGCGGAATATGGTCTGAGGCCCTTCGCTTTTACTTATTTCAGCCAGCTGCGTCAGGGGGATTCTTTCCCCACTGGGAGTTTCTATCAGCAGGTTTTTAATCGCTTCTTCATCCCGGCGGTATTTTTCAGAAAGGCGGATGAGCACGGATGTGATTCTGTCTTTTTCGTAGACATCGGTAACTTCCAGACCGTTGAGAGCTGTTTCGATGATATCAGCTACTTCTCCAACCGGTATGCCGAAACGGGCTAGTTTGCCCCGGTTAAGCTTGATGATAAGCTGGGGGATTCCAGTGGTTTGCTCTATCTGTAAGTCCGCTACACCTTTGATGTTGGCCAGAGCATTGCGGATCTCTTCGATCTTGTCGTTTAGGGTAGGTAGGTCCTGGCCGAAAAGTTTGATGGAGAGTTCTCCTTCTACTCCGGTCAGCATTTCTGCCAGTTTATTGGCTATGGGCTGTTCAAAGATATAGGCTAAACCCGGTATTTTGTCCAGTTCTTGGCGCATGGCCTGGGTAATTTTGTCAAATCCGCGTTTTCGTTTCTCCCTGGGTAAAAGCTCAATATTATAATGGCTGTGGCAGACAGGGTGAACATGTTCGGAGGCCTCGGCAGTCCCGGTAGTACGGGATACTGAGATAACTTCCGGGAAGGACATGAAGATCTTTTCAATCCGTTTTCCCATGCGCACAGATTCTTCCAGGGAAGTCTCAGGCAGCATTACGGTAGAGGCCATAATAGCCCCTTCATCAAGGGGAGGGACAAATTCATGCCCTAAAAAGGTGTATGAAATCCCTGCTCCGATAATAAGGCAGACAAAAACAATTAAAATAGCCTTTTTGTGTTTTAAAGCGCCTTTAAGAATAACCTGGTATTTAGCGTGAATAAAATCATCGATGGGATTTTTTCTTTCTTTGATATGTTTTTCAGTTAGCCCAACTTCACCATAATTAAAGGGAAATGGAGCTGTTTTTGGGGGTTGAGGGTCTGTAAGTCTTTTATTATCAATGAAAATATTGAAGAAAACAAATGTAGTGACACACTCATGTATTTATTACTTGACAAATCTCTCAAGGCCTGGTATGATTAGTCGTGTTCGTAAAAAAAATAAAAAAACGCAACGGAAAAACCCAAAAATTATATGAATACCTGCATCTAGTCGAAAGCGTTAGAACAGAAAAAGGACCTCGCCAGCGCCTGGTACTCAATCTAGGAAATCTCGATCTCTCTTCTTCTCAGTATCAGGCCTTTGCCAAACGAGTCGAAGATATCCTTACCGGTCAGCACAGTTTTACCGAACTGGACGAAAATCTGGAAAAAAAAGCCAGTGAATCGGCCCGGAAAATATTTAAAAAACAGGCAAGCGAGTTATCCGAGACCACAGATCGCGACTTTCAGAGTATTGATGTCAATTCTCTTGCGGCGGAATTGCATCGCAGTCTAGGGGCTGAGTATGTTTGTCATTCGGTTTGGCAAGAACTAAGAATGGATACGTTCTTTTTACAACAGGGGGTATCTGCCCATGTGATCCCTATCTTGGAGGCTCTGATTGTCGGAAGGTTGATCGATCCCGGCAGTGAACGCCACACCAAGGAATGGGTAGAGAAACGTTCAGCATTGTACGAGCTTACAGGTCCTCCTTTGCGTTGTTG
>JAUWNW010000186.1 GCA_030612445.1 Candidatus Aminicenantota bacterium | reverse complement strand
TGCCTTAAAGAAGGATGAGGGCGGACGGCATACGCCGTTTTTCACAGGGTATCGGCCTCAGTTTTATTTTCGGACAACAGATGTGACCGGTACTGTGAAACTGCCAAGTGGAGTAGAGATGGTCATGCCGGGTGATAATACGAATTTAGAGATGAGTTTGATCACGAACGTGGCGATGGAGAAAGGGCTTCGTTTTGCGATACGAGAAGGAAGCCGCACAGTAGGAGCAGGAACTGTAACTGAGATTTTAGAGTAAATAATAAGATGTGGTTTTTAAGGTAAGAGGAAGACGAGGAATAGAAAAATGGAAAAGATAAGAATACGGTTAAAATCATTTGACCATAGGCTACTTGATCAGTCTGTAAAGGATATTGTCATTAAAGCAAAAAGGACAGGAGCCTCTGTTTCTGGACCGATACCTTTGCCGACGAATATTCATAAATTTTGTGTTCTTCGTTCACCTCATGTTGACAAAAGATCCAGAGAGCATTTTGAAATGAGGATCTATAAACGTCTTATGGACATAAGCGATTATAATAATGAAACTATTGATGAACTGCAGAAGTTGGAGCTTCCCGCAGGAATTGATGTTGAAATTCAGGCATTTGGGGCTGGGGGAGAAAAATAATGATCGAAGGAATTATCGGTAAAAAAATTGGAATGACTCAGAATTTCCATGAGAGCGGGATTGCCATCCCGGTAACTGTAATTAAAGCTGGGCCTTGCGTTGTTATCCAGAAAAAGATGGAAAAAATAGATGGATATTCAGTAGTACAGTTGGGTTTTACGAATGATAATTCTACCAGGAAGGCTATCAAAACAGAGATCGGGCATTTCAAAAAATCAGGTATTTCTCCTGTAAAGGTTTTAAAAGAATTCCATTTCAGCGATAAGGAAGAAATCAATCCCGGAGATCAATTTTTTGTGGATATCTTTAAGAAGGGAGAGAGAGTCCACATAGTAGGAACTAGTAAAGGAAAGGGATTTGCAGGTGTTATTAAGCGCTGGGGATTCCATGGTGGACGGAAGACCCATGGTTCTATGTTTCACAGGCATGCAGGTTCCACTGGTTGTTCTGCGGACCCTTCCAGGGTTATGAAGGGGAAAAAGATGCCTGGTCAGATGGGAAATAATAGAGTAACTGTAAAAAATTTAAAGGTCATTGAAGCTGATAAAGAAAAAAACCTTCTTGTGGTTAAAGGTGCAGTTCCCGGAGCAAACGGAGGGTATCTGTTAATAAAAAAAGCAGATTTTTTGGCTCAATCATCAGAAAAATCAAAAAAAGAGTAAAAAATGCTTAAGGTTCAAGTTTTAGACAATAATGGCAAAAAAGTTAGTGAGGTAAAAGCCCCGGAAGATATTTTTTCTTTTCCGGTTAAGGAACATCTTCTTTATGAGGCCGTAGTCAATTACATAGCTAAGCCGAGACGAGGAACAGCCGGTACTACGACTAGGAAGGAAGGACGCGGCCGGGGACGTAAACCTTGGAAACAAAAAGGCACAGGCAGGGCTCGTGCCGGGAGTAACCGTTCTCCTTTGTGGAAAGGCGGTGGTGTGGCCTTTGGACCAAAGCCGAGAGATTATTCTTATAGCATACCGAAAACCGCTAAACGCAATGCTTTAAAGTCAGCTCTGGCAATAAAGTTGGCAGAAAAGCAGTTAATTATAATAGAAGCCCTTGATTTTAAGGAGCCTAAAACCAAAGAAGCAGCTAAATTGGTCAATACTTTAAATATAAAATCGGCTTTGATTGTCGACAATCATAAGAATAGGAATCTAATTCTTTCGATGCGCAATCTTCCCGGGATTAAAACTGTTGATTATACCCAACTTAATGTTTATGATGTTTTAAATCACCGCGGGCTTGTTTTTACTAAACGGGCTTTTGAGTTATTTATGGAGAAGTTAAAGTGAGCATAGATCCGTATAAAATTATTTTAGGTCCTGTTATCACCGAAAAAACTACCTTGCTGAAAGAAAAAAACAGAGAAATCTGTTTTGAAGTAAATAAACATGCCAATAAAATTGAAATTAAAGAAGCAGCTGAGCAGCTTTTTAAGGTTAAAATTAAGAGAATAAGAACAGTCAATATAAAAGGAAAAAAAAGAAGAGTAGGTCGGAATGAAGGCTGGAAGCGCGATTGGAAAAAAGCTTATGTGAAAATTAAAGAAGGCGAAAAGATGATCGAATATTTTGAGGCGGTTTAAAATGGGAATAAAAACATACAATCCAACCACATCAAGTTTACGCCATCGAACCGGGTTCACGTTTGAGGAATTATCAGGCCATAAACCATATAAGCCTTTACTCGAGCCGCTAAAAAAAACCGGCGGAAGAAATGCACAGGGACGTATTTCTATGCGTTTCCGTAGTGGAGGGCACAAAAAGGCCTACAGGATCATTGATTTTAAAAGGAATAAAATTGATGTACCGGGCAAGGTAGAGACGATCGAATATGACCCCAACCGTAGTGCTTTTATTTCCTTGATAAAATACAATGACGGAGAATGGAATTATATTATTACTCCCCAGAAAATGAAAGTGGGGGAGACTATCATCTCTGCGGATAAACAGGTCGATATATTACCTGGAAATGCTATGCCGATTAGGTTTATCCCACTTGGCATAATAGTTCATAATTTAGAATTAAGAAAGGGCAAGGGAGGACAGATAGCCAAATCTGCAGGCTCAAGCGCCCAGATTTTAGCTAAAGAAGGCGATTATGCTCAGGTGAGGATGCCATCTTCCGAGATTAGGAAAATACACCTTGACTGTAAAGCGACAGTTGGTGAAGTGAGTAATCCTGATAACAAGAATATTTCTGGGGGTAAAGCCGGCCGGACACGCTGGAAAGGAAGAAAGCCCCATGTAAGGGGATCAGCAATGAATCCTATCGATCATCCCCACGGCGGAGGGGAAGGAAAATCTAAAGGCGGCCGGAATCCTGTATCCCCAACTGGGCAGCCGACAAAGGGATATCGAACAAGAAGGAATAAAAGAACACAGAAGTACATTGTAAGAAGAAGGAGTAAATAATTATGAGTCGGTCGCTAAAAAAAGGTCCTTTTATTGATGATAAACTTCTAAAAAAAATCTCAGCTTTGGAATCGCAAAAGAATAAGAAAAAAGTTATTAAAACTTGGTCCCGCCGTTCAATGATAATTCCGGAAATGGTTGGATTGACTATTGCGGTTCATAACGGAAAAAAATTTATTCCGGTGTTTATCTCAGAAAATATGGTAGGCCATAAATTAGGAGAATTTTCTCCAACTAGGATATTTAAAGGACATTCAACAAAGACAGCAAGAACAATTAGGATGGCAAAGTAAAATGAAAAATCCGAATATTATTTCTCATGCAGTTGCCAAACATATAAGGATCGCACCTCGGAAGAGTAGGTTGATAGTTGATTTAGTCCGGGAAAGATATGTAGGAGAGGCTTTGACAATTCTTAATTTTTCCAAGAAAAAAAAGGCGAGTGCTATCATTGAAAAACTCTTGCGTTCAGCAGTAGCTAATGCTCAGCAAAAGAACACGGAAGTCGACGTTGATAATTTATTTATTTCAGATATTTTTGTAAACCAAGGACCACAGTGGAAGAGATTTAGGGCTGCTCCAATGGGACGGGCTGCCCCGATTTTAAAAAGGACCAGTCATATTAATATCTATTTAGAGGAAAGAAAAGGGAGATAGAAAGTGGGCCAAAAAACACATCCTCATGGGTTTAGATTAGGATTTAATAAGCAGTGGAGTTCCCGGTGGTTTGCAACAGGGAAAGAATACAGCCGATTGATTCATGAAGATCTAAAAATGAAAAGTATCGTTAAAGAGCGCTACAAACATGCCGGCATATCAGAAATCAATATCGAGAGGGTTGGTCCGAAGATCAGGATTATTGTGTATACTGCCCGTCCGGGAATTGTAATCGGGCGCGGAGGAAAGGAAATCGCTAGCCTAAAGAAAACATTACAAGACTTTGTCCAGAAGGAAGTCTATATTGATATCCGGGAAGTTGACAAACCCGAATTGACAGCAATTTTAATCGCGCAGGGAATAGCCATCCAGCTTGAAAAAAGAATTGCTTATAGAAGAGCTATGCGACGCGCTGTAAATATGGCTATGAAAATGGGCGCTAAAGGAATTAAAGTCATGTGCTCAGGCAGGTTAGGAGGAGTAGAAATTGCCCGGAAAGAATGGTATCTAAAAGGGCGGCTTCCTTTACAGACACTGAGGGCAAACATAGACTATGGTTTTACGGAAGCTTCAACCACGTACGGAAATA
>JAUWNW010000047.1 GCA_030612445.1 Candidatus Aminicenantota bacterium | reverse complement strand
TTAACGAAGCTAATCTGTTCATTTTCATTACGGCTTACTCACTGAGCGCAGAGAGCTTCAGCATTGCTGTCACCAGCAACTACTGTCTCTGCCTCTTCCGGCTGAATGGCAAATTAGCCGGACCGGATTTTCTCCGGCTGGCATCTATACGCTTCGTGACGCACCAGATAGACTCGGATAAGACTAAATCAACCCTTCATCACTTTGCTGCGAGAAGTAAATTGAATTAAGGGGAGATGATAGCTTTTATGACTCCGTCCTCATAGGAGGAGGCTAGTTCAAAGGCATTTTGGGCTTCACTTAGAGGAAATGTGTGGGTGGCCATAAAATCCACTTCAACTGATCCATTTTTTATCATATCGAGAGCTGTCTGAAAGCATTGATTTTGACGGCGTATATTTTGGATGCTGATCTCTTTACGGCGTAATCTGTTGATATTGAATGAAATGCGGTCTATTTCCGGAATACCGAGAATTAATAGCTTTCCCCCGGGTTTAAGTAGTTCTACGGCCTGGTCAAGAGCAGCCTGGTCGCCGCAGCATTCAAAGACAACATCCAACTCTGATGTTTGATTTTGGATAGCCCTTACAATATCTGATTCATCAGGATTGCCACCCCATTTGGCCCCAGCATTAAGAGCGGATTTAATTCTGGAGTGAATCTTATCAGTTATGTAGATTGCAGAGATATCTGTTTTTTGGGCAGCCAGTAATACACTGAGCCCGATGGGGCCGGTACCGAGAATCCCGATCTTATCAGCTTTAATATCTTTCAAATGATTTACGGCATAAACTGCGATGGAAAGCGGTTCCACCAAAACTCCCTGGGTAAATGTCATGGATTTATCAAACGGGTAGCAATTTTGTTCAGGAATTACTATGTATTCAGATAAACAGCCCTCTAATTGGCTTGGACATCCCAGAAAACTGAGTTTGCGGCAGGTATGCGGGCGCCCCCTCAGGCATTGATCGCAGCGGCCGCAGGATACAGCCGGATCCACGGCTACTCTATCTCCAGGCTGCAATCGGGTTACTTTTGGCCCGGTTTTTTCCACTACAGCCGCACATTCATGTCCGGGAGTGAAAGGATAATCTATGACCTGGTCTCCGATTCTGCCCTTTAGAAAATAATGAAGATCAGAACCGCATATTCCGACTGAAATTATTTTAAGCAAAACATCAGTGTCGGAACTTATTTCAGGTTTTGCTATTTCCCGAATATAGATTTTTCCGGGATTTATTAAAGATGCGGTTAACATTTAACCTGACTATTCATAAAAAATGTCGATATATATAATATAAAGTAAAATGCAAATTGTAAATTGTTAAAACTTGGAAATGGAAAATAGCGTAAAATTCCGCTTTTTCCCCATTTACGGTAACCTCGACTCGTGAATAGTCAGGTTACTTAAAAGGATTTTCGTATTGGTATAGCATTCCTTTCGGCTGATTGTGTGATATATCATTAATCCCGAGCATCCTTAATGCTGAGAACAAGGTTTTTCCAGTATGTTTAAATGCTACTGCTGTATGATGAGGGAATTTTTTTCCAATAAGAACGTGGCGGTAAAAGCGACCCATTTCTTTTACAGCAAATACTCCTATACTGCCGAACGAGCGGGGAGGGATGTCGAGCACTTCACCTTCAGCTGCATAGGCACAGAGATTGGCTCCTGCAGTTGACTGTAACCTGAAAAGAGTGATCTCTCCCGGTCTGATCTGTCCTTCCAGAGTGCCTCTGGTTATATCCGGCTTTTTTCCTGACTCAAGCAGGCGGTTCATTATAAGCTGGTACTTCATTGCCGGATTTTTCAGGCAGGATGACGGAGTGTTACCACAATGAAACCCCATAAACAGGTCACTAAGTTTATACTCTCCGGTTTTGTTCTTTGCTTCTTTAAACATATCAGCCGGGACTGTATTGTTTATGTCAAGAAGGGTAGGGGGGAGTTCGGTAGCGCAGCAGGCCATGTATTCACTTAAGGCTCCGTAGATATCAACCTCACAGGCTACGGGAATACCGCGTGAAGCCAAGCGCGAATTGATATAGCAAGGGACAAATCCAAAGTAATTTTCAAAAGCCGGCCAGCATTTATTGGCGAATATTCCATACTCTGAGGCGCCCAGGTTTTCCTTCATCCATTTTACCAGAGCGACTTCATATTGAGCCAATTTTTCCAGTAGACCGGGATAGTTATTTCCTTTTCCCAGTTCTTTAGCCATATCCTGAGCTACGGCTTTGATCCCGGAATCATTTTCAGCAGCCTTAAAGGCGTCGTAAAGGTCAAGTTCACTGTTTTCCATAATTTCTACGCCGATATCATAAAGGGGTTTAATGGGGGCGTTGCAAGCGAGAAAATCCTGAGGGCGGGGGCCGAAAGTAAATATTTTTAGCTTTTTTATTCCGCATATAATCCTGGCAACCGGAAGAAAATCGTGTATCATTTCGGCAATTTCAGCCGCAGTCCCCACCGGATATTCTGGGATGTAAGGCAAGAGATGCCTTAAGCCCGCATTGTAGGAAGTACTAAGCATGCCGCAGAATGCATCGCCCCGTCCTCCCACCAGATTTTTTCCAGTTTCTTCTGCAGCAGCAGCAAACATTACCGGCCCTTCGAATTTCTGGGCTAGAAGAGTTGTCGGCCCTTCCGGGCCAAAATTTCCCAGAAAAATCACCAGGGCATCGACATTTTTTTGCTGGGCCTCTTTTATTGCTTTAAGAGAATCTTTTTCATTTTTAACAATGGTTTTGATCTCAATGATGGGGATATCCCGGTTCAAACATTCTTCTAATACTTTTAGTTTTCTTTTGCGGGAAAGTTCCACCGGAAAGCAGTCCCTGCTTACGGCTACGATTCCCAATTTGATCCTTGGAATATTTTTCATTTTCAATTCTCCTGTTCATAACATTATAAATTTTCCCTTCCCATTTTTCAGTCCTGAATGCATTATGTTACAATCAATATTACCAGCATAAGCCTGAAAATTAATAGGGACACATCCCATTTTCAACTAATATTTTTGTTAGGTTCTTTATCTCACCTTGAGGGGCTCACCATTGTTTGGATAAAAAACATGCTCCTTTAAGGTGTATTCTGTACCTGCCATCCATGATTTCATATTCTTTTAATTATGTCAAAAAAGACAAAGTTTCCAGATCCAATCAATAGGCGAAAATTGAAAGTTATCAATTAAAACGATTGATTAAAAAAATATTTAGAAGAAAAAAGAAGTTCAAACAATCGATAATATTTGCTAAAATGCACTAAACGAGCGTTTATTCAAACCGTCAGGCGAAATCGATTTAAATAGAAGGAAATGTGAAAACTATGAAAGGAGAAAATAAAATGGATAAGGTCGTTTATCTTGATGCCAAATCTAAGAAATATATTATTTTATGTCTAAGTATTTTTTTTCTCCTAAGTATTTCTGTTAGCACAGCTCAAAAAGAAAAAATTCCTGCAGCTGATTCCGAATACAAACTCTGGTACCTGCAGCCTGCCAAAGAGTGGGTTGAGGCATTGCCAGTCGGAAATGGAAGATTAGGTGCTATGGTATTTGGAGGTGTTTATATAGAACGTATCCAGCTTAACGAGGAAAGCCTGTGGGCAGGGAGACGGTTTAATACAAATAATAAGAATGCGTTTAGAGACCTTGCCGAAATCAGGAAGCTTATCTTTGCAGGAAGGATAAAAGAAGCTTATGAACTAGGGAATAAAAGCCTTCTGGGAAATCCTCCCCGCTTACGTTCTTACCAGACACTCGGGGATATTTATCTCTCTTTTGACAGTACTGCTGGTTACTCAGATTATAAAAGAGAGCTGATCCTCAATTCCGGGATCAGTCGGACAATTTTTAAATTAAAAGATGTAACATATACACGGGAAGTGTTTGTTTCCGCACCGAATAATATTGTTGTTATCCATATTGCTGCCGATCAACCGGGAAGCATCAACATCGGAATTGAACTTAAAAGAGAAAAGGATGCAAAAATTAGCGGTGATAAAAACGGGCTGATCCTGGAAGGGCAGATCATTGATGAAACTACACCTGCCGAAGGAAAGGGCGGAGCACATATGAAATTTGCGGCAAAACTGCTTGCATTAAATAAAGGTGGCACAATATTAACAGAGTCGTCAAGGCTTCTTGTAAAAAATGTTAACGAGTTAACCGTTTTATTTACTGCTGCTACGGATTATAATCTTGATAAATTAGATTTTGACAGAAACATAAATCCCTTAAAGATCTCCGCTGAAATATTGTCCAAAGCAGCAATAACATCTTATCAGCAATTGAAAGAAGCTCATATAAAAGATCATCGATCAATATTTAACCGTGTACATATTGATTTAGGGAAAAATCAGCTTGCGGAACTGCCAACAGATAAAAGGATGGATTCAATAAAAAGAGGAAATAAAGATCCGGCCCTAGTAGCTTTGTATTTTCAGTATGGCAGGTATTTATTGATAGGCAGCTCCAGGGCTCCGGGGATCCTGCCTGCGAACTTGCAGGGAGTTTGGAACAAAGACTTCAAAGCACCCTGGAATTCGGATTATCATACCAATATTAATCTGCAAATGAATTACTGGCATGCCGAAATTTGTAACCTGCCCGAGACAGTTGACCCCCTTATAAATATTGTGGATAAGTGGCGGGAACCTGGAAGAGTAACCGCTAAAGAGATGTACAATTGCAGGGGGTGGGCAATGCATCATTGTACGGATATCTTTGGAAAGACTTCTCCACGGGCGGATATGAGGTGGGGAATGTCCCCGTTAAGCGGTGTCTGGATGACTTTTGCTTTATGGAGACATTATGAATTTTCGGAGGATAAGGAATACCTGAAAAAAAGAGCTTATCCGGTTATGAAAGAAGCCATGGAATTTGTCAGTGATTTCCTGGTGGATAAGGATGGTTACTTGGTTACCGCTCCCACGATGTCTCCGGAAAATGCTTATACTTTGGATGGGAAGGATTATCTGTGCCAGTTAACCTATGCCGCCACGATTGATAATCAAACCCTTATGGCTCACATTAATAACTGTATTAAAGCAAGTGAAATTTTAAATGTTGATAAAAATCTGAGAGAAAAATGGAAACAGGTCCTTGCCAAAATTCCTCCTGTTCAGGTGGGAAAAGACAAGACAATTATGGAGTGGATAAAAGATTATCAGGAGCTTGAGCCCGGGCACAGGCATATGTCCCATTTACTTGGTTTATATCCTCTGGACCAAATTACTCCAAAAACTCCCGAATTGTTTGAGGCAGCAAAAAGAACAATAACCAAAAGATTAAAACATGGAGGAGGGCATACGGGATGGAGCAGAGCATGGGTCATCAATTTTTTTGCAAGGCTGCAGGACAAGGAAAAAGCATATGAAAATTTAATGGCGCTTCTCAGAAAATCTACATTGGATAATCTTTTTGATAACCATCCCCCTTTTCAGATTGACGGGAATTTTGGAGGAACTGCGGGTATTGCTGAAATGCTTCTGCAAAGTCATGGGGAAAAGATCCAGTTGTTGCCTGCTCTGCCGGAGGCGTGGCCTGCAGGCGAGGTCAAGGGATTGAGAGCCCGGGGAGGTTTTGTCGTGGATATCCATTGGAAAAACGGTAAACTGACAAAAGCATTTGTTAAATCAGAAAACGGGAATACTCTTTCAATTAAATATAAAAAAAAGGAGAAGACACTTAAGACATTTAAGAACAGTCAGTATAAGTTTGATAAAAACTTAAATTTGATGAAATTGAGCCGAGATTGCCATTAACAAAAAAAACAAATTTCTGTCTCTAAAATTCTTCTCCGGGGGTTTTACGATTGATAAAATAAAATTTTAAAAAGGGTGGTTATGAAAAAAATAATTGTAATTGTATTAGTATTTATTTTTGGAGGATTATGTTTAGGGAATAGTAATGATAGTTGGCCGATTCTAAAACACTATGATTTAGAACATACATCAAAAATTCGCCTGCCACTAGGTGGAATTGGGACAGGTACAGTGTCATTAACAGGGCGTGGAGAACTGAGAGATTGGGAAATAATGAACCAGCCCGCCAAGGGTTTTGTGGGAACTCCGGAAGGAAACAGAGCGCCATTTTTTGCCATTTTCACAAAGTCCGGGAATAAAATAGCAACAAAAGGTCTGATGGGCCCAATTGAATATTTTAAATATGAAAGTATGGAAGGTCGCGGGAAAAATAATCATGGGCTACCAAGATTTCGTGAGTGCAGTTTTGACGCTGCTTATCCATTTGGAATAGTAAATCTAACTGATCCGAATATGGATATAGACGTGCGAATCAAAGGTTTCAATCCCTTGATTCCGGGTGATGAAGAGGCAAGTGGATTGCCGGTTGCAGTTTTGCGATATGAAGTAAAAAACAATTCCGATAAAAATATGGAAGTTTCAGTTTGTGGTTCAATGGAGAATTATATTGGAATTGACGGACGAAAATATACACGTGACTGGAAATGGGATGTTATTCCAACCGGAGCAAAAAATAACAAAAATGAATTCCGAGAATCTGATAATCTGCGCGGTATTTTTATGTACAGTGATGGAGTTGACAAAACTGTTGAGCAATGGGGAACTATTGCGCTTACAACACCTGACAAAGGAGAAATATCCTACAGAACTTCTGTTTCTCAAGGTGGCTGGTGTGGTGGCTTACTGGATTTTTGGGATGATTTCAGTACTGACGGATTATTGACAGAAAAAAAATTTACAGGTGGGAATACTCCTCGTGCTTCACTTGCACTGAAAAAAAATATACCTGCCGGAGAAACTAGAGAATTTACATTTTACCTGACCTGGCATTTTCCGAATCGTATTGCCTGGGCGACTGAAACTGTGGGAAATTATTATACAACATTATATAAAGATGCCTGGGACGCGGCTGAAAAAATTGCTCCCCAAATCAAACCATTAGAAAAGAAAACAGTTGAGTTTGTTAAAGCTTTTTGTGAATCAGATTTGCCCCTGGAGGTCAAGGAAGCTGCTCTTTTTAATTTGAGCACCTTGCGATCACAAACTTGTTTTCGTACAGAGGATGGAAGATTTTTTGGTTGGGAAGGTATAATGGACATGACCGGTTCCTGTAGGGGGTCATGTACGCATGTCTGGAATTATGAATTAGCGACCCATTTTGTTTTTGGCAATTTGGCAAAAATGATGAGAGAAGTGGAATTCAATCAGGCGACAAGCGATAATGGGTTAATGAGTTTTCGAGTGGGTCTTCCTCTAGAAAAAGAGGCAACAAACTGGAAAATAGCGGCTGCTGACGGACAAATGGGAACAATCATGAAAATGTATAATGATTGGCAATTGTCCGGTGATGATGAAATGCTGAAAAATTTGTGGCCAAATGTCAAAAAAGCGCTTGCCTTTGCTTGGATTGAAGGCGGCTGGGATGGCGATATTGACGGAGTTATGGAAGGTTGTCAGCACAATACCATGGATGTGGAATATTTCGGACCCAATCCGCAAATGCAATTTTGGTATCTTGGAGCATTACGGGCTGCCGGAGAAATGGCGGAATATCTGGGCGAAGATAGATTCGCAAAAAATTGTAACGCTTTATTTTCGCAAGGAAGCAAATGGACAGAGGAAAACCTGTTTAACGGTGAATATTTCAAACAAATTATTCAGATTGTGAAATCCTCTGACGAAATAGCTGATGGCTTGATGGCTGGAATGGGAGCCGCTGACTTATCAAATCCTGATTTTCAGTTGGGGAACGGTTGTCTTATTGATCAATTGGTTGGTCAGTACATGGCGCATATTTGTGGACTTGGCTATCTGGGAAATAAAGAGCAAATTAAAAAAAGTCTGCAAAGTATTATGAAATATAATTATCGTTCTTCCGCTTATGAGCATTTCAATAATATGCGTTCATATTTCCTTGGAGATGAGGCTGCTTTATTGATGGCCAGTTATCCTTATGATCGTCCTAAAAGTCCATTTTCCTATTTTTCCGAAGTAATGACAGGTTTTGAATATACTGCTGCAATTGGAATGTTATATGAAGGTTTAACTGAAGATGGTTTGAAGTGTATTAAGAATATTCGTGACAGATATGATGGGGAAAAGCGTAGTCCTTTCAACGAAGCGGAATGCGGAAATCATTATTCCAGAGCTATGGCAAGTTGGGCAAGTATAATTGCCTTGACAGGATTTGAATATTCTGCAGTTGAGAAATCCATGCTCTTCGATCAGTTAAAGGGCAAGTATTTCTGGTCAACAGGTTATGCTTATGGTACTGCTGAATTTTCTTCCGGATCATTTGGTAAAGAAAAAGTGGAATTGAAAGTTCTAGGTGGGGAAATTGAATTGAATACTTTTGGTTTGAGAAAATTTGGAAAAATCGAATTCAGGAAAAATCTCAAAATAAAAGCTGGAGATGTTAAAATGATTTCAGTGAAAAATAATGATAACAATATTGGTAAACGAGTCATTTTCGTTTTTGACGAATCAATAAAATAATAAAAGCACCTGTTATAGGGCTTATTCTTCATTCGTGATTTCCCAGAAATAATTCCCAACGTCGATAAGCTCAAAGGTGGTTGAGGCGACAACTTCGCCAGTGATTGGCTTTTTTGCTTCTAAAGTATGCTCTCCGAATGTCACCTTTAAGATCGACTCGCTATATGAATCATCTAAATCACCTAGATAAGTTCCATTTATATGAATCTGCAGGGTTTCCCCATAATTATTGGTCACAATGATTTCGCAAGGTCCCTCAATGTCCCAATTGTAATTGCCACCTAAAAAAACCTCAACTTGTCCATAAAAAACCAATATCTCGGTTCCCGTTTTATAGGCTCCCAGTAAATATATTCCTTCGGTCACTATTTCGATGGTTGTACTGGAATTATTTTCCAATGAAGTATTAAAAACGTCACCCAGAATAATATCTACAGCTGCGCCGCAGGTATTGTTGACATGGATATAGCCTTTCAAATCTTCCGCCGGGCTGCTGGGACTCTTGCAGCTCATTAAGGCCATCAATAAGATTCCTAGCAAAGCAGCCGTTCCGGCAGTGCGAATAATTTTTTGCTTTTTTAATCTTGGCATTTACGTCTCACTTATTTTGTTCTTCCCGTAAAGTTATAAGCTCTTTCATAACATTATACATTTTCCCTTCCCATTTTTCAGTTCCGAATGCATCATGCAGCTGCTGGTATAAGAGATAGAGTTGTTTATAGACTTTATGGCTTTCCAGGTCCGGCGTATAGGTTTTTTTTACTCCGGTCATAGCTTCCTGAGCTTTTTCAACTGATTCGAAACCGCTTTTTTCTTTTCCGGCAGCTGCAGCTCCGAATATTGCCGCACCTAAGGCACAGGTCTGGTCTAGGCGGGATATTTTCATGGGCCGGCCGGTTACATCAGCATATATCTGCATCAGGAAAGGATTTTTTGCAGCCAGACCGCCGCAGTTAACGATCTCTCTTACTGGAACTCCGTATTCTTCTAGGCGGTTGATGATAGTAAGGGCCCCAAAAGCAGTAGATTCTATCAGCGCCCTGTAGATCTCATGAGCCTTTGTATGGAGCGTTTGTCCAATGAGCAGGCCGCTTAAACGTACATCGGCCAGGATGGTACGGTTGCCGTTATTCCAGTCAAGTGCCAGAAGGCCGTGCTCTCCTGGTTTTTGGGAGGAAGCTGCAGTTTCTAAGTTTTTGAATTTTTCTTCAAGAGAAGTTCCATATTTATCAGGGACAAGGTGGTTTACAAACCATAAAAAAATATCTCCGACTGCGGATTGGCCGGCTTCGATCCCATAATGATCAGGCAGAACAGAACCGTCTACGATCCCGCATACCCCGGGGATATCAGTAAAACCCTTTTTCCGGGGGGAAACCATAACATCACAGGTGCTGGTCCCCAGGATCTTAACCAGAGTGCCTTCTTTTACCCCGGCTCCTACAGCGCCCATATGAGCATCAAAAGCCCCCACAGCAATAGCGATCCCGGGCGCCAGCCCGAGTTTTTCCGCCCATTCAGGCGACAAACGGCCGGCCAAGCGGTCAGAAGGAACTGCCTTTGAATACAGCCTTTCTCTTAGCTCTCCGAATTCCGGTGACAGGGTTGCGAGGAATTCTTTGTCTGGCAGCCCTCCCCAGGAATCATTGTACATGGCTTTATGGCCGGCAGCACAGATACTGCGGATTATCTTATCAGGTCTGGTATCTCCGGATAAGACCGCAGGTATATAATCACAGATCTCGACAAAACTGGAGGCGGCCTTAAAAACATCTGGGGCTGTGTTTCTACAGTGCAGGATTTTGCTCCAGAACCATTCAGACGAATAGGTCCCACCGATTTTTGCCAGGTATTCCGGACGTATTTTTTTCGCCAGCTCTGTTATATGAGCGGCTTCCGCATAACTGGAGTGGTCTTTCCACAGCCATACCATAGCATCCGGATTATCTTTATATTGAGGTAAAAGCCCTAGAGGAGTTCCCTTTTTGTCAACGGGCATAGGGCTGCTTCCGGTTGTGTCTACGCCGATCCCTATGATGTTTTGAGCTTTAAAATCGGCGTATTTGCTTTTTGCCTGCTGGAGGGCGCCTTTTAGGGAAACCTCTATGCCTGTTAAGTAATCCCGGGGATTTTGCCTGGCAATATTGGGATCTTTGGCATCGAGGAGGATGCCATTATCTCCGGAGGGATAGGGAAATACAAAACCTGCGGTTTCATTTCCATTTTCCAGGTCGACAATAAGCGCACGGCAGGAATTGGTTCCGAAGTCTAAACCTAGGGCATATTTTTTTGTCATTTATTATTTTTTCCGGAAGCGGATAATATAAAGCTTGTCAGGTCTTTTTTTAATTTAGACTGGGATGGTTTGTGAATATACATCATATGTCCGGCTTCATAATATCCCATGGATACCCGGTCCTTAAACTCCGAATTCAGGCCGATCTGGGAAAAAGTATACTCTGTGCCAAAATAGGGAGTAGCTCCATCATAGTAACCGTTCGCGATAAATACATTCAGGAATTGATTTTCACTCATTGCTTTCCTGAGGGTTTCCCCAATATTTAAGCCCATTGACCGCATGTTTCCTTCGCCGTAATTCCAGTTCCAGGGATATACATCTCCATAAATGGCATAAGGAAGCTTGCTTTTATATTTGAGTTCAGTGCGGAGGTAATAATTTAGCATAGTGGAAAAAGAGCCCTGGATTGCGGTGCTGCTAGGGTCGAATTCATAATTTTCGCCGGCGGAATCCGCATCTCTGCCTTTAAAACGGCTGTCCAGGCGGCCGATCGTCCTGAATTCATCACGCAGAAGTTCTTTTACAAAACGGTCATGCCTGATGCGCAGGTTGGTCTGCTCTATATATTCAGAAGAAAGGCCCGAGTACTTTGCAAGTTTCCGGATTGTCTCATTTTTATTCTGAGGGTCAAGCCGGTTTCCTTCTAAAAGGGCTATAGCATATTCTCCAAGGGCAAAATCTTCAGATTCGCCTATCACTTCAGTCAGGCTTTTTTTCTGGAGGTCAGGAGTAAGTTTTTTATGATACCAGGCAGTGGCAGTGTAGTGGGGCAAAAAGAGGATATAGGGCAGATTGTTGCCAGGAGAAAATACAATAGTCTGGAAGTCCAGGACAGAGGAAATTAAGATGATACCGTTTAGATACATCCCGATGCCTCTCCCCTGAAGGTATCCCGATAATCCAGCTGCCCGGGTTGTTCCATAACTTTCTCCCAGGATGAACTTGGGAGAAGCCCAGCGTTGGAATTTTGTGACATAATTTCTGATAAACTCTCCTACTGAGGCGAGGTCTTCGTTTATCCCGTGAAACTGGCTCTTCTTTTCTCCCGGCAGAGGACGGCTGTATCCGGTCGATACCGGATCGATAAAAACCAGATCGGTTATATCAAGAAGAGAATATTCATTATCAACAAGACCGTATGGAGGTTTGACTGAAAAACCGTTATCTTTCATGAGAACTCTTCTTGGGCCCATGCCGCCGAGATGCAGCCAGACAGATGAGGAGCCAGGGCCTCCGTTAAAAACAAAAGTAAGCGGACGCATAGATCTGTCTTTGGCGTTGTTCCGGGTATAGGCTGTAAAAAATATATTTGCGCCTGGTTTTTCATCCGGTTTGTTGACCAGCAGGCAGCCGGCTGTAGCGGTGTAAGGAATTTTTTCTCCATTAAGCTGAATCGCATGTTGGGTGACGGCTAAAGCTTCAGGCATGGGGGTTGGCTTTTTTGCGGAAGTATCCTGGGCTGTAACTGAAGTGAAGGAGCAGACCAGCAATAAAGTTAAAAGGATTATAATGTTTTTTTTAGGCATTTTTTTCTCCGAAAGATAGATATCGATACGAATGATACTAAGTAAATCTAGAATAGTAAATAGAAATGGCAGAGAAAAGCAGCAAAAACAGGAACTTCAGGAAAAACAGGAAAGAAAGTAAAATCAGGTTAACTTACTTTTTCTAGATTAATCCATTTAAATACAATTTTCTTTTTTCTCCCTCGAATTTTTCTATGGCGTATCTCAGCATTGTCCGGGGCATTTTTTTGTAGTGTTTTTTCAGAAAATCTTCTTCAACCTTTTGGTCTCTTTTCCCAGCCTCTCTAAGCATCCATCCAACAGCTTTGTGGATAAGGTCATGGGGATCGTTAAGGAGTATTTTTGAGATCTTTAAGCAGTCTTTAAAATCATTATTACGGATAAAAGTTAAAGTTGAAAGGATAGCGATTCTTTTTTTCCAGAGATTGCTTGAATTTGCTAATTCATACAGGATTTTTCTTTTTTTAGCTTTATCAAGTAAATAATGACCTACGATTTTGGGAGCGAAAATGTCAACCAAATCCCAGTTGTTGATCCTTTTGTAATTTATTAAAAAGAAATCGAATAACTGCTTTTTGCTTTTTTCGTCATCAGCTTTATTATATTTATCCTGCAATATCAAAAGGCCAATAAATCTTTTTTCATGAATTTCTGTATCCAACAGGGTTTGAATATTTTCGATAGAAAAGCCTTTGCAATGTTTAGCGATTTTTCTTAATACCGGGACTTTGATCCCCAGGAAAATATCTCCTTCGCCGTATTCCCCTTTACCGGTTTTGAAGAACCTTTGCAGGTTTTTTGCCTGTTCAGGGTCTTTATGCTGGTTTAATAAAGTTTCAAGTTTTTTCATTTCCCTGGATAATTCATATCGTGAATAATTCAGGTCTGCCTGAACTATTCATACCTTAAAGAATCAGCTGGTCCAGATTTTTTTTATAGTATATTCTCTAACTCTGTACTTATTGAACATTTTTATAATTAAAGGTTCTTTTTCCGCGTCTAGTATCAAAACACCAGGCGCAATTTTTTCTTTTTTATTGATTAATTTTGATTTAGATTCGTACAAATTTCTTATTAGCCCTCTTTTATCTTTTTGCTCTACACCTTTCAACGAATAGGAACAAATTAATTTAGGTTTTAAACTTTCCTTTAAATACTTTTCTAGAACAGAATCCGTTCTTGCCCAGATAACAATTCCCTCTTTACTTACTTCCCATAAAAAATCAGGTTCGATGTCTTTTTCTTCTATATTATAGAAAGTTAATGAAAAAGGATGTGACATATCATATTTCTTGGAAATATTCGAGGCTATTGAATGAGCTATATTCGATTCTTCCCCTAATTCAGGATTATGGTCACTTTTAGTAATAAAAAGCAAATCGATATCGCTTTTCTTTGAGACATCTCCGGTCACAGCAGAGCCAAATAATATTAGCCCTATTAAATTAGGTATCTCATCCGCCCTTTCAACAAAATCCATTAGGGGGATTTTAAAATCTTCGTAAATACTCATTTTACCCATTCTTCAACTTTATCGATTAATTCAACGCATTTCTTAACGATGTCACCATTCCCTTTTCCACCATACCATCTACCATGTCTAAACGTTTCAATTATTTCAAAAATCTCTGCAATTCTGTCTTCACTCAAATTTCTAAGCTCCTTACATAAACCTACATGTGTGTTCAAATGTCTTCGGTGTTTCTTTTCCATTCCGTAAGCAATTAGATGCTGAACAGTGCCATAAGTTAATTCAACAATAGCCACTACATTAGCTCCTCTTTCGTCAGGCAATAACTTTTTAAGACTCTTTTTAATCTCTTCTGCTTTTTTCTTATGCCCTTCAGCTTTCATTTGTCACTCCGTTGACAATATTATACGATTTTTCCTTAATATGTCAATAGGATGACAGTGGCCAGGAGTTCCCCCATTTTTTTTAAACTTACATGTATACGGATATACTGATGTCCTAACATACTCCTGTTATTAAGTAATTTGCAGGCAGAGCCTGCGTAATTCATGGTTATTTGCGGACTATAGTCCGCGTAATTAATTGCCTTTAAAACTATGAATAACATGGGCGCTAGCCCATTAATTACCATTAATTACGCAAGCACCGCTTGCAAATTACTAACCTGGATTATTCCCGAGTCCAGACTAACTATGATTCCAGTTTATTATACTGTTTGTTTATCCCCCAGAATATTTCTATCGCATGAAAATATTAATAAACTGAAGAATAATATTTTCATTATTCTCATTCCGCTTCTGTTTACTTTTCTTTTTTTTTTGCCATAATAGCATCTCTTTTATTTTGTTTTTATTTAAGTCCAACGTATGTATATTTTAATTTCAAAGCTCGTTTTTTATAAAGTTTGCTAAAGCGTGAAGTAATATTTTTCATCTAATCGCTTACTCGATACACAATTTCTTCCTTAAATCCGGTGATAATCCGATAGTACCCGCTTAGTTGTTTGTTCAATGTCGGATCATCGGTATCGACCAACAAGGGATTACTTTGCAGATCGTGAATCTTTTGCGGCGTGGCAATAATGATGATGTTATCTTTACCTATTTTTGTGATCACGTCCGGACTGATTTGTTGGTTGCCGCGTCCCAATAAAATGCCTTGCCCGCCTATGGGCGTTAAAATCAATCGCGACCTATGCAGGCTTAAAAAATACAGAATGTCGGATTCGTTGGCGTCCGATTTAATGAGCTTACCGTTTTTGAACAAATCAAAGCCAAGTAGGGAATAATCCGGGGAAAGCTGTTTTTTGAAGACCGCTGTTGTACTGCCGGGACCAACGATATAGCTGACATTCTTTTCCAGCCGTCGGAAAAGTTCCCTGGCGATGGATTGCTGATAATAGGCGTCCGAAGCCCTTGACTGTACTTTCCCGCCACGCATGTTTATGGCATCCTCGGGAACATTAAGATAGCCGAACAGCCGCACCTGAATATTCCCCTTTCGGTAGGCTTCTTCGTCCAGATCGGCCACTTCAACCTCGCGAACTTTCATATTTTCATGTTGAGTGAAATAGCGCAGAAGATGAGCTCCCCGCTGCAGATTGCCCGCAAAGACCGCGGAATGCATCTTTACCCCCGATGGGATTCCGACGACGGTAACCTTCTTGTCAACTGCCTGCAAAACATCCCTTGCCGTACCGTCACCGCCAACGAACAGAAGTAAATCAACTTTCTTTTCCAGCATCATGGCGGCAAATTGTTGGGTGTGCCAGCCGCTGGTTTCTTCCGTTTCCAATTGGCCAATCACAACCGCTTCCCAGCCCGCTTGGCGAAAAATTTCTTCGCCCATTTTTCCCGGGCAAGTGTAAAACTGCAGCCAGTCTTTCAGATCGGAAATTAAGTGCAAAAATTCAAGGGCCCGTTGCGGCGCACGGGGCCGGGCACCCAGGCTTTTAGCCAGCTCTAAAATCTGCCGTCCGTCCGAACCTTTTAAGCCTACGCGTCCGCCAATACCGGCAATGGGATTAACGATGAATCCAAGCCGTTTTATCTTGTCAACTATTTTATACCTTCAGGGTGCTTTTTTTGGTACGAACGCCAGCTAATGGCCCATTTTTCCGGATCGTCTAACCAGGTCTCGTCATAGCGATGCGTCACGCTGTTGTGCGGCGACGTTTTTACCAGTTCCGGATTTTCACGCGCCTCCTTGACGATCTGTTCCAAAGCAAGCAAGTATTCATCCAGCTCTTGTTTGGAATAGGATTCGGTCGGCTCGATGGTAAACGGCTGCGGCACGATGAAAGGATGATGGCTGGACCACAAATGAAAACCAAAGTCGGCCATGCGGTAAGCAATATCTTCGATGGTAATGCCGGTTTCTTCGAACAATTGCTGCCAGGAATAGCGCACTTGCTCAATGCGGTGCTGCCCCTCGGCAAAGGGCGCCGATGCCCCGTGAATTTTTTTAATCTTTTCCAAAATATAGTTATTGTTTAAAACGGCTACTTTAGCTACTTCTTCCAAACCTTCTGCGCCCAGACTCATGACCCAGGCGTAGGCTCTTATAACAGCGGGGATGACGCCGTAAAAGGAACGCACTTTGCCGATGCTGTTTTTTAAATCATAATTAAGAGAATACTTGTTCCCGTCAAAATCAATCAGCGGAACAGGCAAAAAATCGACCAATTCACTTTTAACACCAAGGGCGCCTGAAGCCGGGCCGCCTGCGCCATGGGGCGAAGCAAACGTTTTGTGCAAATTAAAAAAGCACATGTCAAAATTAGCCTCTTTAGCCCGGGTAATGCCCAAAATTCCATTGGCATTGGCCTGATCATAACAGCACAAAGCTCCGGCTTCGTGAGTCAAACGCGTAAATTCCTTGATTTCTGCGTTGAAAATTCCGGTGTCTTCCGGATTGGTAATGAATAGCGCCGCAGTTCTTTCGGAAAGAGCGCTTTTCAGCGCTTCGACCGAAGGCCGGCCTGTTTCCGGATCATGGTAAAGCATGATAACTTTAAAGCCTTTCACGGACACGGCTGCATAGTCGGACGGATGGGAAAAAATGGTTGTTATGATTTCGTCCTTTTGATCCGCCTTGCCCTGAACTTCTAAATATTTGTGTACCATGGAGGCCATGGTAAAAATAGCATCCGACCCGGAAGACGGCTGAAAACTAAAATAGTCCATTCCGGAAATCTCGCGAAAAGCCAGGTCTAACCGATGCATAATTTCCAAAGCGCCCTGCACTGTGGATTCGTCCTGCAAAGGGTGCAGCTCGCTAGATTTAGGCGATTTGACAAACGCTTCGTTTATTTTTGGATTGTATTTCATGGTGCAGGTGCCCTGACCGATATCGATGTTAATGTCGGCGCCCAGGGTGTGCTGAGAAAGCCGCAAATAGTGCTTTAAAACGCGCATCTGACCCACTTCTGGCAAGGCCGGCGGCGTTTCCCGCTGCATGGTTTCGGCGATTATGGCTTTAGCATCGCCCGTCTCCTGAGAAACATTTGTTTCAACCTCCGGCGGCACAACGCCGCGTTCTCCCGGATGATGCAATTCGAAAATAACTTCTTCGTCCCATTTTGCCTGATGGAATTTTCGTAATTTTATGTTATTCTTCATTATTGTATACCTCCCTGTTCTAACGTAAATAATCTGATAAAGCGTCGGTTAATTTTTCGATATTATCTTTGGTAATCATTTCCGTTACGCAGTACAGAGCGCTCTGTCCCAGTTCCGGAAAATTCCGGGAAAGATCATGCCCGCCAAAGATGCCTTTTTCCAGCAAGCGCCGGTTGATTTGCTGAACGTTCTTGCCGGTTCCGTTAAAATCGACGACAAATTCTTTAAAGTGCCCGCTGTTAAACGCGGGCGATTTTACTCCGTGTATTTGGTTGAGCTTTAAAGCGGCGTACCGCGCTTTTTGAACGATGTGTTCACCAACTTCCTGCATGCCTTTGGGTCCCATGAGCGCCAAATACACGCCGGCTGTAATGCCCCACAAAGCGGTGGCCGTTCCCACAAACTCTTTGCCGTGTTCCCGGTCGGCAAAAGAAGTGCGCTCGTAAAGCACATCGCCAAAACCATATTCGCCTTCAACCGTAGTGCGCGTGATGCCAAAAAGACGGGAAGGATATTCGCGCACAAAGCGTTCTTCATCGCGCGTGGCAATAAAACCACCCAGACCGCCGCCGAAATGTAAATGGATGCCCAGGGGCTGAATATCGCCGCATGTAATATCCGCCCCGTATCGCGCCGGCGGCTTGAGAACACCCATTGAAATAGGATCCGCGCCCACCACGCTCAAAGCACCTTTTTCATGTAGTACATCACTGATGGCTTGGCCCTGCGTTTCGATAACTCCGTGATACGACGGATTCTCGAAATACAAACAAGCTGTTTCATTCGTTAATTTTCCTTTAAGGTCTTCCATGTCCAAAAGGCCGCTTTGCTGGTCATGCTTCACCAGCTCGATTTCCATTACCGGCTGGCAATAATTCTTAATCATGGCCAAGCGATCCGGGCCGATGGTATCCGCTGCCAGCGCCTTGCCTCGTTTGGTGATTCGTTCGGCCATGCGGATGGATGTGCTGGCCGCCTGGCTCCAGTCAAAGGTCGGGACATTCACCACATCCACGTCCAGCAATTCGGCCATCAGACTTTGATACTCAAACAAGGACTGAAAGCGCCCGTGGTCTTCGAAGGGCTCGCCAGCGTAGGCGGTTAAAAATTCCGAACGCTGGTTGATTTCATCGCAGATGGCAGGGACATAATGCCGAGCGCTTCCGCCTCCTAAAAAGCTGATAGATTCTTCGCTGTCTTTGTTTTTATTCAAGATGCCAAACACATGGCGTTTTAGATCTGCTTCTGCGGTTAAGGCTTTTGGCAGATTTAATTTCCCTCTAAAACGCAGGTTTTCGGGAATAGTCTGGTACAGTTCTTCAATATCCCTGGCGCCTATTTCCTTTAACATAGCCTTTTGTACTTCAGGCACGGAATTGGGAATGTAAGGATGAGCTTTTTTCATAAAGTATTCTCCTTTAAAAATTATTTATCTATTAATAAAATTTCAATTTATTTTAAGCCAATCCGCCACCATCTACTACCAATGTTGCCCCGGTCACCCATTTTGACATATCACCGGCAAAATAAAGCACCGCGTTGGCCACATCTTCCGGCGTGCCCACACGCTGTATGGGACGATCTGCCGCTTCCACCATAAATTTGTCTATGTCCTCGCCCAATTGCCGGGCTTCGCTGCGCAGCAGGGGCGTGTCAATATCCCCGGGACAAACCGAATTAACGCGGATGTTGTGTTTGCCGAAGTCGATGGCCATGGATCGGGTTAAGTTGACCACTCCGCCTTTGGCGGCACAATAGGCCGCTGCATTAGGTCCGCCTTTAAGCGACCAGCCGGAACCGATATTGATCACACTGCCGCCTTGTTCCATCATAAGCGGTAACACATAGTGCGAAATCAAGTAGGTGCCCTTTAAGGTCACGTCCAGCACCAGGTCCCATTCCTTTTCCGCAAGATTAACCACATCCTTGCGCACTACTACGCCGGCACAATTAACAAGCGTATCAACTTTTCCGAAAGACTCCTTGATCTGGTCAGTGGCTTGTTTACAGTAAGCATCGGAAGTGACATCGCAATGAAAAAACTTTGCTTCTCCCTCTTGCTGTGTAATTAATTTTATGGTTTCCTGCGCCCCCGCTTCCTGAATGTCCAGCACAGCAACCTTTGCGCCCATTTCGGCCAGGCGCACAGCCACCCCGCGGCCGATTCCTGATGCGCCGCCGGTTACCACAGCAATCTTGTTTTCTAAAGAAATTAATTCTAATGCTTTATTATATTTCATGACTTTTTTAAAATATATTGCAGCGTATGTATATATTTACGGTTGTTATACCTCCAAATTGAAAGGCTAACAACCCTTGTTTTATAGTTTTTTTATCATTTACAAACTTTTTTGTCAAAAAAATTATCTATCGGGTTCCTTATCTTGCCAATAGCCTTTTTTGATACATGAATATAGATCTTTGGCGTTTGTTATTTCAAGCAGGCTTCCACTCAATAAAAAATCCGCAAGAAATAGAGGATCTCATATAACCTGAACTATTTAAGGCTGACTTTTTTTATTACTCTGATATCCGCTGAAGAGCTTCCTACCATAATATTGAAATTTCCTGGCTCCACTATCCATTCCTTGGCTTTTGCATCATAAAATGAGAAAGTATCTTTTCCAAGCGTGAAGGTTACTGTTTTTTTCTCACCGGGCTTAAAGGTTATTCGTTTAAATCGCTTAAGCTCCTTTAGGGGGCGGACAACAGAGCAGTATTCATCCTGAACGTACAATTGCACTACTTCGTCACCCTCTCTGCTTCCCGTATTTGTTATATCTACGGAAACTGTTGCAGAATAGGAAGAAGTTGGTTTGACCTTAAAATTAGAATATACAAATGTTGTATAGCTTAACCCATGCCCAAACGGCCACAGCGGCTCGGCTTTTGACTTAAAATACCTGCCCGGACGGCCTGCCCGTATCATATTATAATAATTTGGTACCTGACCGACATTTTTGGGGACGGTCAGAGGCAGTTTGCCTCCCGGATTGACTTCACCGAACAAGACATCCGCAGTCGCATTTCCGGTTTCCTGTCCCAAATACCAGCCGTCAAGAATCGCAGGAATATGGTCTTTGATCCATGCAATAGCCAGGGGCCGCCCATGCAGCAGCATAACAACAATGGGTGTGCCGGTGGCATAGACTGCTTCAACCAATGCCTGCTGTCGTCCTACAAGACTCAGATCATCCCGGTCTTCGTTCTCTTTACACGTGATTTCATTCCCTCCGATAACGACAACTGCTACATCTGATTTCTGGGCAATTGTAACAGCTTCATCAATGTTTTCTCGTTCAAAATCTTCAATACTTACACCTTCTGCATAGAGTACTTCCGTTTTATCATTCACTTGGTTTCTGATGCCAGCAAGAACAGAAACAAAATAGCGGACTTTAGGGGTTGAATAACCACCCAGCAGCTCTTCATCGGCATTAGGCCCGATAACTGCGATCCTCTTCAATTTTGCCTTATTAAGGGGAAGCGTATTGTTTTCATTTTTTAAAAGGATAATGGCTTTGCGTGCTACTTCAAGAGCCATTTTATTGTGGGCAGGGTCGTTTAAGACCTCCTT
This sequence comes from Candidatus Aminicenantota bacterium, assembly GCA_030612445.1. Classification (GTDB taxonomy): domain Bacteria; phylum Acidobacteriota; class Aminicenantia; order Aminicenantales; family Aminicenantaceae; genus JAUVXM01. The sequence goes on along the minus strand of JAUWNW010000047.1, from coordinate 223 downwards.
AACATTTTCTCGGGGATTTGTGAGACGATCGAGTTGATTGAAATAATCACCACCAAGATCACGACCGCGAATTGAATCAGAATAAGTCACTTCTTTGTAATCAGTTTTGCCCTTATCTCCGGACAACTCATAATCCTGCCATTTAACAACATCTGTCCCCTCATCAAATAAGCCGAGCTTAAACTTGGCTCGTAAAACATTTTTAACGGCGTTATTGAGAAGA
>JAUWNW010000205.1 GCA_030612445.1 Candidatus Aminicenantota bacterium | reverse complement strand
GGGGAGATGAGCTGACCCGCACAGTGAAGGGAAGCGGATTGGGATTGACTCTGGTAAAGCATATTGTGGATGCCCATCATGGAAGCGTACATATAGAGAGCGAGCCGGGGCAGGGCAGCACATTTTTCCTAAAGCTTCCCCTGGAAGAAACAGATAGAGGGAGAAAATGAAAAAGATCCTTATCATTGAGGACGAGGAAAGCATCCTGATGGCATTGGAGGATAACCTCCGGCTGGAAGGGTATGAAGTGGCCTGTGCTGTAGATGGAGAGCAGGGGCTTTTGATGGCAAAAGAGCAAAAATTTAACCTCCTCATCCTGGATATCATGCTGCCCAAAATAGATGGATTAGAGGTATGCAAGCAGTTGCGAAAAGATGGGATCAACACCCCCATCCTAATGCTGACCGCTAAAAGCCAAGAAATCGACAAGGTGCTGGGATTGGAATTAGGGGCTGATGACTATATGACCAAGCCTTTTAGTCCCAGGGAACTTCTGGCCAGAGTAAAGGCCCTTTTAAGGAGAGCTGGACAGAGCCGCCAGGATACCGACATATACAGCTTCGGGGATATAGAAGTGGATTTCGCCAGGTATGAGGCCAGAAAGAAGGGAAAGCTCTTCTATCTAACTGCACTGGAGTTTGATCTACTCCATTTTCTCATCAAGCACAGAAGCCAGGTGATGAGCCGGGATTCCATTTTAGATGAAGTCTGGGGCAGAAATGTCTACGTACAACCCCGTACCGTAGATAAGCACATTGCGGATTTAAGAAAAAAAATCGAGGATGACCTTTCAAATCCAATCCATATTATTGGTGTGCGAGGCGTCGGGTATAAATTTATCGAATAAAAGTGAGGGGACATTAATTATTGATTTAAGCTGATAATTGGGGTATATATTAGCGCATCTTGTTTAATATATCTAACATAGCAAAGCCAGGGCGTGGGGCTGGAGATCGTGGGGATATTTTTCGGAGACTTGCTAAGCATCTGAATCGATTGCCGGGGGGGTATCCTGCCACAAAAAGCGGGGTGGAGCTGCGTATTTTAAAGCGGCTTTTTACCCAAGAAGAAGCAGAGCTGGCTTTAAAGCTTAACCTGATAGCGGAAGAGCCACGGGTCATAGCCTTACGGGCGAAAATCAACGAAGATGAAGCAGCCCACAGGCTGGAGGAAATGGCTTTAAAGGGGCTTATCTACAGGACTGTTCGACGGAAGTCTCCTCCAAGATACATGGCCCTGCAGTTTGTCATCGGGATTTGGGAGTTTCATGTCAACAGCCTGGATCCAGAACTCATCAAGGATTTCAATGAATATATGCCTGATCTTTTTGACCTTGAAAGCTGGAAAAAATCCCCTCAGCTGCGGACTGTTCCTGTCGGACGCAGTATTGATGTAGAGCTTAAAGCCCTTCCCTATGAAGATGTGCGGAAATTGGTTGAATCACAAAGCAAGTTCCTGGAAGCTCCCTGTATCTGCCGCCGTGAGAGGCGAATTGTGGGAGAAGGATGTGATAAACCAGAGGGTAATTGTCTGGTTTTTGGAGGGGGAGTCGATTATTATAAGCGCAATGGCATGGGCAGGGAGATAAGCAAGCAGGAAGCGCTTGAGCTGATCAAGAAAGCTGATAAGGAGGGTCTGGTCCTACAGCCCAGTTTCTCAAAAAAGATCGCAAATATTTGCTGCTGCTGTGGCTGCTGCTGCCAGGTGCTTAAAACCATTAAACGTCATCCAAGGCCTGCAGATATGGTCTCATCTCCGTTTATAGCTGAGTTTAAGGAAGAACTATGTTCAGGCTGCGGGATCTGTGTAGAGCGCTGCCAGATGGATGCATTAACCCTGGATGGGGATAAAGCAGTTCTGGATGCCACCCAATGCATCGGCTGTGGTTTATGTGTCACTACATGTCCTACAGATTCTCTTTATCTTGTGCGGAAACCTGAGAAGGAACAAATTGAGATTCCTGATAATATGGTCAAAGCTTATATCCAGCGTGCTATTTCAAGAGGATGGTTCTTCGGCCGCTTCAGACTGCTACGGATGGTGATAAGTTCTAAACTGGGGAGGTTTTTGGTATGCCGAAAAAAAGCGTACTGATAGTATTATTTTTATTAATTTTGCTTTATCCGCAGTGCAGTGTAAAAAAAAATCTCCGTTTTGAACCGGAAACAGAGGGCATGTCATCAATGCGGCTGCAAAGGCTGGATGGAATAATTGAAGCAGCGATAGAAAAGCATGATTTTCCCGGAGCAGTGATCCTGGTTGGGAGAAGGGGAAGGATTGTTTTTCAGAGAGCTTATGGTGAGTCGCAGTTGTTCCCGGAACACCATCCCATGAAAAAAGACATGATTTTTGATCTGGCTTCCATTACTAAACCGGTGGCAACCACTACTTCCATTATGCTTATGCTTGAGCAAGGAAAGCTTAGGCTCCGGGATAAAGTAAAAGAATATGTTTCTGAGTTCGAAACTTATTTAGATGAAAACGGTGAGCCTGGAGATGATGCCTGTGTGCTGCACCTTTTAACCCATACATCAGGCCTTCCCCCTTATACGGAGGATAGCGAGATCGAGGAGAAATTTGGTGATTCCTGTAAAACTGAAGACCTTGTCAACCACATCGCCCGGTTAAAAAAAACAAATCCTCCCGGAAATGAGTTTCATTACAGCTGCTTAGGCTTTATAACTCTTGCCCATATAATCAAGGAGATTACTGGGCAGTCAGTTTCAGAATTTGCTGAGGAGAATATTTTTCAGCCTTTAGGGATGAAAGATACTTTTTTCAATCCTCCGAAAGAATATATTGACCGATGCGTTCCTACGGAAGTAATAGACGGTATTGTTCTAAAAGGAGTTGTACATGACCCCCTGGCAAGATTACAGGGAGGGGTCTCAGGCAATGCTGGGCTGTTTTCTACTGCAGATGATCTGGCGGTTTTT
>JAUWNW010000193.1 GCA_030612445.1 Candidatus Aminicenantota bacterium | reverse complement strand
AACTGGAAGGAGTGAACAATAAAATCAAAGTCATTAAACGTAAAGCCTATGGTTATCATGATTCCCGCTATTTCTCACTGAAAATCATTCAGGCTTTTGCCAACTAAATGGGAGATGAACCTAAATTCTATAAAGAAAAATCTTAAAAAAGTAAAGGACGTACCTGAAGCTGTGGATAAAAAGATCGAGTCAATATCAAAGAAGCTCAAGGATATCCGTTTAGAGCTTTTGGGAGACCCAAATGCAGGCTGGAGGGGAATGCAAAGTGCAGTCCGCGGCCGGCTTATGATGCTCTTTGGTGCTATCGGAGGATATACGGGAGCCCCGTCAGAGTCTCAAGTCAATGATGTCGATAAACAGATAGAAGCCTTTGAATCACTCGTTGGACAGGTTAACGCAGTTATTGAAACAGATTTTCCTGCCTTGAACCAACTTCTAAATGAAAACAATATCTCGAGGCTCTTTGCAGGAGATAAGATCAAGCTGAAATAGCAATTGAAGCTCGATTTGTGAATAATCCAGGTCCACTTGAATTATTCACATTGGCATGGACACTGGTAAGTCCCTTCGAAAGACAGGGATTTCCCCCAGCGGGGAAATCTCTTCCTGTCCTCACAACGCTCTCCTCGAGATTCTCGCGAGGAACCATGCCCGCGTTGTTCCGGATGGCTTTCTGCGGGATTTACCTGAGTCCATGCCAATGTGTAGCTGATTCTTCATGCTGAGGAAAAATATTTACATTTTACGTTTCACAATTCACAGCTTTTTTCCTGCTTTCTATCCTGGATTATTCACGAGTCGAGTTTGCTGTAGATAAGAAAAAGCAGGGAAAACAGTAACTTCAGAAAAAACAGAAAATAGTGAATGGCAAATGGTAAATAGAAAAAACTGTAAAATTTGAAATTTTGATTAAAAGTCTTAAATCTTATGAAATTCTGATGTGGCTGAAGCGACATAGAAGATTTAGCCTTCTGAGAGCTCTTTTAGAGGGAACCCGGCAAAGCCGGGCTTCGAGTATGTCTGACCCACGGACGGGGGGAGTTACGCAGAAGCCTAAAAAAGAGTTCGAAGTATGGCGTTAAAAATCTGAAGCGAGCACAAGCCACACCTGAATTTCATCCTCATCGACATTTTTTATGAATAGTTCAGGCTATTTCAAAGCTCCATAATATAACGAGTTAAAAAGTAGCTTAAAAGTGCCGTAGGGCTGAGCTCTGCTCTTTACGCCAAAACCCAAAAGGATCACTTTTCCTTTTCCCATTTGCACTTCAACTGCGGCTGCTTTATTCTTCAGGTATTTTTCTCCCACTAAAAATCCGCTTGTAAGCAGGCTTTTATCAGGGTAATTGGAGATTATTTTCGCTGTTTTTTCTGCAGAAGGATACACCTTAAAGGCCGGGCTGTGGTAGAAGAGAGCAAACCCATTTTCCGGCATTCCATAAGCTACAGGATGAGCAGAGTCGAATTTCATCCGCAGAATTGAACCAGGGCAGGCGAATTTAACAGGCGAAGCTTTGCCTTGAGATTGTCCATAGCGTCTACGTTGCGGCCTTACGTCTTTTAAGGCATCGCCAACCGGAAGCCCCAACTTATCTAAGGCGAAGTTGCATCCCGAATTCAAAGTAATAAGAGTTCCCCCTTCTTCGATAAATATTTTTATATTTCTGACCCCGGCCTCCTCTATTCCTCCCACATACTTGGGTGGCATGGTCCCCTTTGTATGTCCATCGATGATGGCATTGGTCGACATTGAGGGGATGACCAGAACATCATATTTAGTTCGTAAAGATCCGGCTTTTATTTCTGCATTATAGATATTGGCAAAAGGGAACTCGAATTGTTCAAAAAGCCAACGCGTCCACCCTTCATCCATACTGGCGCGCCATGATCTATACAGAGCAGTGCGAGGAGCTTTTAAGGTGTGGATTTTTACAGGGATCCGGCTTCCAGTACCTTTGATCTCTATTGAGAGGTCTTTTGAAAGTTTCTGCATAAAAGATGAAGAAACACTCCGGGAAAGGATTATTTTTGTGCCGGCAGGATATGATTTCCCTTTAACCTTAAAAGCTGCTTGGGCCAGTTGTACTTTGCCTCCCTTCTTCAGGATCCGGTTAACAGCTGTAAAACCGTTATTTATCTGGGGTGATATTAGATAGGCGTAGCCGGCCTTTGGCAAGCCAGTGTCTACTTGCAGTTCAGCCTTTTCTATTCTGGTCAAAGTTGCTTTAAGGGGATTGTTTGCTTTGATAGTTTTTACCCCCATCTGATGAGGGAGAGACCAACCTGCCATATCATAAGGAGGCAGGTAGGCATCGGGGAAATTCTGCGGACTTACCACTCCCTGCCATTGAGTGGGATATTTGGTAAGGTCAGGATATTCCTGTTCTTCAAAGACTGCTTTTATAAAAAGAGCAAAAGGCTGGTTCATGGGAATTACCCAGGTCCCTGCCGGATAGGAGACGCCATCTGCTTTAAAGGGATCATCGGCACGGAAGATTTTAATGCCTTGTAACAGCATCCTGTTGACAAGAAGGGCTGCAGTCGGAGGGTCCCATTGTTTCTGTGGAATTATCCAGGCATAAGGCGGTTCATTGGAAAAACGGGTAGTAACGTCTTTGCCCATCTGGTATTTTCCGTAAAGAAACCTTTCTCTGTAAACTGCAGCAGTGTGTAATACAGCTTTGGATGCTGTCAAGCAGTAATCGACTGCATCTTTAAGCCGCCACCAGCCGCCTTTCCAGGGGCTGGGGTAGAAGACAGAAGGAGTAAAGTCACGGTAGGCTTCAGGAAAATCATTGAGGGTATAAAAACGGGGAGTGGCATAGCGGTAGAGTGCGGTCTCTGTCATGATGGAGATGATATGGGAAAAGTCCCCGAATGAGTCTTCATAACCGGGATAGATAAAATCAAAGGCGAAACGGGAGATGGCGCCGTCTTTTCCCTCTCTGTCAAAAGCATAACCCATGGCGGAGCCTATAAGGTTTTTCCCGCGGATAAAGAGCGGATGAAGATTGGGATTGGTAGGTTCTGCTGCCGGGGGGATCCATATGCGGGCCGGGAAAGGGGCTGTCTGATGGTGGTCGTAGAGAATAACCGGGTACCAGGTGCGGTTTAAAAGATGGGTAATGTTCCGGGTTTCCATGAGATTGTTCATATAGGAATCACGGTTATCATCGTGTCCAACGTATTTGTTATACAGCCACGGCAGAGAACTTATTTCATAAGGTGTTTCTACATTCGGATGGTACCAGTCGGCTACTATCTGCATTCCGTCCGGATTTGCGAATATCAGCAGCGCGATCGTATTGTCAAGAATCAGCCTGGTATCAGAGTCATCTTTGGTTACAAGTTAATAGGCGAGCTGGAGGGCATGCTGGGTAGGGGCGCATTCTGTGGCATGAATGCCGACATCGATCCATACGACTGCTTTACCTTCGGAGGCGAGTTTCTCAGCTTTTTCATCTGTTAATCCTTCGACCTGAGCCAGTTTTCTGGAAATTGTCTTGTAATGCTCAAGGTTTTTCATATTTTTTTCTGAGGTTATGATCCCATAGATCATAGGACGCCCCATCGAGGTCTTGCCCATTTCCATGACCTTGAATTTGGGAGATTCTTTTGCTAATAAATTGAAATATTCCACTGCCTGGTCATAAGTAGCTAAGTGGTAATCCGCACCTACTTCAAAGCCGAGGATTTTCTTAGGAGGAGTTACTTGGGCAATAAGGCCCGTGGCTAGAAATAGGATAAAAAGTAGTGAGGTTTTATATTTCATGATCCACCTGCCGTTCCTGCTGTAAGAAAAATTGGGGCTGCGAAAATAATAAGGGGGCATTTTCTCATCTTTCCTCCTTACCTGAATTATTTATAAAAAATGTCGATATGTATAATACATGTTTTTTAATCAATATTTTACAGTGATATCTAAGAAAATCCTATTTGCCATTTCGTTCATAATTTAATTTTTATTTATAATCGACATTTTTTAC
>JAUWNW010000151.1 GCA_030612445.1 Candidatus Aminicenantota bacterium | reverse complement strand
TCAGTTTTGCCTATGAATATTTCCTTACTAATGAAATCAGTTTTCAGTTTAGTGTAGACCAATATAGTAAGAAAAAAGTCGGCACCTATCTTGACTATGTAGGATACAGTGATTATGACGGAGACTGGGCCTACCCTGATATATATGAAGGAGACTTCTATCCCAGCCATGTATTTTCTGTATCCAGTTCTCCGGTACAGGTATCTTTAAAGCTGACCCCCATGGGAAGGACCGGCAAGATCATTCCCTATGTAGGAGGTGGAGCAGGAATGTATATTTGGACAGTTACAATGCAGGGAGATGTGATCTTTTTCAATGAGGGAGTGTGGGATAGTGATAACGAAGTTTGGAAATATCCGATATATTCTGTTGATGCCAGAGAAGAAAGTAAAATTTCTTTTGGATTCCATGCTTTCGGCGGATTTATGGTTCCTCTAGCCAATCGCATCAGTATTGAAGCAGAATTTAAATACAATATCGCTAAGGGGAGTTTTTCAGCAGACCAAGGATTCCCAGATTACGAAGCATTCGATCTAAGCGGATATCAGATTTCCATCGGACTAAATTACTGGTTCTAAAAAAAACCAGCCTACTGCAATTCTCCATTTACTATTTTCCATTTACTGTCTTCAGAATGAATCATATGAAATGATCTCTGCTAGAGCTTTCCTCCCCCGGTCACTTGGCTCCTCATCCGGATAACCCAAGGGAGTCAGAGCCAGCACCTTTACCTTATCCGGAATATTCAGAATCGGCTTGACTTTGTCTTCTTCAAAAGCTCCTATCCAGCAGGTTCCCAGGCCCTCTTCCTGAGCTTGAAGCATAAGGTGGTCTAGGGCACAGGTCACATCAATTGACCAGGACTGCATATAATTCCCCTGGTTTTGATAACTTTGTTCAGGGTAAGCGCAGGCAACAATAACAACAGCCGCCTGGGCAATAAATTTCTGCCCCCTGGCAGCCTCAGCCAATTTTTCTTTTAAAGCTTGGTCTTTGACTATAATAAATTTCCAAGGTTGAAAATTTTTGCCTGAAGGAGCCCGGCGAGCAGCTTCCATCACCCGAAAGAACGCATCTTCAGGAATAGGAATCTGTTTATATTTGCGAGTGCTGCGGCGAGTCTTTATAATATTTAAAATAGTCATTTCTCCTCCTATAAACCATGCTTATTCATTATACTATAATACTTCTCAGCCTCAATGTTTTTGTTACGTTTTTCAAAACCTTTGACCAATATCTTGCATTTTTTAGCCATCTCCTGCTTGACTTGCTGTATCTGCTGCGAGGTTAGGTCCAGGCAGAGAGCCTTTTCCAAAGCTGATACTCTAAACCTATCCATACCCCAATATTTTTTAGATAGCTGATCTATGTGGCCCCCTCGCTTGATAATAAGCGGTTCAGATAAAAAATGCATCTTATATCTCTGTGCTATTCTGATTCCCAGGTCATAATCTTCACAGACTGGCAGTTTTTCATCAAAAATGCCAACCTTTTCAAAAAGTTCCCGGCGGAATAAAGCTGAAGAAAGGCTTAAGAGGCAGAGGGGGAGGACTTTATCAAATATCCATCCGGAATATTTGCGGTGTTTCTTTCTGGCATTTACAAAAATTCCTTTACGAATCCAGATTTCTTCCGTACAGCAGATCATAGCCTCGGGGTGGTCAAACATAAAAGCCATTTGAGCAGAAAGCTTCTCTTTCTTCCAGAGGTCATCTGAGTCAAGAAAAGCAACAAATTCACCTTTTGTTAATTCCAGGCCATGGTTCCGGGCCGAGCTTACTCCCTGGTTCTTTTGAAAGGAATATTTAACCTTCTTTCCAAAAGAACCAACCACATTTTTAGTATTATCACTTGAACCATCATTCACTATAAGAAGTTCGTAAGTACCTGGGTAAGGATTATCAGAGAAATAATCCTGCTTCAGCACTGATTGTATCGCCTCCCGCAGATACCCAGCCCGATTAAAGGTGGGAATTATTACGCTTATCATTTTTTATGAATAGTTCAGGTTAGAAGCGGAATCATTCAGCATGATCAGTTTGTTTTAATAATCGGAACTTTTTCCTGCAATTCAAAAGGAAAGGTTAATCGTCCCCATACTGTCCTGAGTTCCATTTTTCCCGCAAAATTGCAGTTTAAAGATCCCTGTTGGAGAATTGCGTATACATCCCTGCCTACATCAAAAAAATTCAACAACAGAGAGATCATAATTTCTTTCTCACCAGCCGCTCCGATCTCCATATCTTCTGTAATCCTTCCTGTTTTAACAAGATGTCCCCCGAACATAATTTCATAGCTTACATCATCAGCCCAAATTTCAAATCCGTTTGGGTTTCTTATTTTTGCAATAAAATCCAGATCAGCGCCGCCAATGGTCAAATTCTTGGATCTTAAAGCCTTCAATTCTATTTCCGGAGCTTTGTAAATCGGAAACTCGCCAGTAAAAGCAAATGACAGCTGGCCTTTATCTCTTCTGCCATCGGAAAAAGCCATTTCTCCCATAATATAACACTGCCCTATTTTTTTCTGTCTCAATCCACTTATAGCATTGAAGAGAAGATCATAAGTGATCTTCACAGGCAAAGCAATGAGTGTGTTGCTTAAAGCTTCGATCTTAAGTCCTTGCTCAAGGGGAGTCTTGAGGCGGATATACTCTTTTTGATCTACAATAAATCGGTAACTGTATCCAGAGAGGTAATATGTTTTAGAAGATGAATTGGTTATATCTAGATAAAAAGCTAAAGTAAGTCCATCCTGGCTTAACTCCTGGACCTGCTTTTCTTTCAGGGAAATATTTATATCATCATTAAGCTTTGAGAAGAGAACAGAATTAGAAACAATAAACAAAGCCATAAGGAATAGACATATTCTTTTGATCATATTTTTACTCTCAATCTAAATTAAATACCAAGGATACACTAATACATAATGAATTTCCAGGATTTCCAGAGCGAGCACAAGCCACACCTGAATTTCATCTTTTATGAATAGTTCATGTTAATTGTATTCCTGCAGGAATCAGTGTAAAATATTGAATACAAAATGGATAAACTTGTTATTGATTTCCCGCAAAAAGAATTATTTATCCGTCTCTTTGGTAAAGACATATATGCAGTTGGTGGCTGTGTCCGTGATAAAATAATGGATAGGATAACCTCAGAATTTGATCTTCTTATAACTCATAATACAGTCCAGGAAATAATTAACAAATTAAAGCCTCATGGCAGAGTCGATCTGGTCGGAAAGAGTTTTGGAGTTATAAAATTTACTAAAGCCGATCATACCTATGATATAGCTCTCCCCAGGCAAGATAAGCCCATAAAAGAAAAACCAAAGACCCACAAAGATTTTATTATTCTGGCAGATCCTGACATGCCGGTTGAAGCCGACCTTAGAAGAAGAGATTTCCGGTGCAACAGCATGGCCGTACACCTTAAAGACGGAGCTATGCTTGACCCATTTAACGGAAAAGAAGATGTCAACCTAAAAAAAATCCGACTTACGAACCCAAAGGCTTTTCCTGATGATCCGCTGCGTATCATCCGGGCTGCCCGTTTTGCCTCAGTGCTGGGCTTTACTCTTGAACGGAAGATATATTTAGCTGCAAAAAAGGTCGACCTTACAGGCCTAAGTGTGGAACGAGTCAATGAAGAACTGTTTAAGATCCTTTTGGACTCTACCCAACCTTCATTCGGGCTGGAAGAATTATTTACACTTGATGCCCTGCGCCAGCTTTTTCCTGAACTTTATGCCCTTACTCTTTCTATCCAGGATTCGAAGTTTCATCCGGAAAAGGATAAATACGGTCACAACAGCGTTTGGCAGCATACAAAAATCACAGTTGACCAGGCAAAGCGACTGACAAATAAATCAGATCTATCCCGGCAAGAAAGACTTGTACTTCTCTTAGCTGCCCTTTTTCATGACATAGGCAAACCAGCAACCGCTAATTGGGAATATAAAAAAGGCAGGATGGTGATCACCAATAACCGCCATGATATTACAGGTGAAAAAATAACGAAGAAGGTGGTCGACCGGTTAAAGATCTTTTCTTGGGAAGGATATGATATAAGAAAAACTGTTTTATCACTTATCCAGTGCCACCACCGGGTTTCAGAACTCTGGCAAAACCGCAAGATTGTCACAAAAAAGGCCTTTAACCGGCTTGCTGTAGATGTATCAGGAGAAATTACCCTACTTATCTATCTCGACGCAGCTGACCGGGCTGGCAGAAACGAAACTCCGGTATACGATTTGGATGAAATGAGCCAATGGATTATTAATAAGTTCAAAGCCTTAAATGTCTCTAAAAAAACTATCGCGCCAAAAATCATGGGCCGAGATCTAATGAAACTCGGGATTCAACCCGGACCTGAAATGGGAAAATTGCTTAAACAACTATATCAGCTTCAGCTTGACACTGAGTTTGTTACAAAAAAAGACGGTTTGAAAATTGCAAAAAAGTTAATAACTTTGGATTGACGACAACCCTGGCAAATGCTATAAATACTGTTTCCTGGAAAACAACAAATGTCAAAAAAACATATCTTAATCCCAACTCTAATAATTACTTTATTGTTTCTGGCAAATTGCGCTGCCCGGATAAAACCGGTTGCGGAACCCATAAATACATATACTGAGCCGGCTGAGGAAGAGCTTCCTCCCCTAGAAAATAAAATCATTCAGGAAACAGCTGTTGCCGAACCACTTAATCCAATAGAAGAAAAAAAGGAGGAAGTATCAGACCCGGAAGAAGTAATGGAAGAAGCCATGAACACCTATCTAGCGGCCCGCATTGCCTGGGATCAAGGTGAGCTTGATACTGCAATAACAGCTTTGGATAAAGCATATAATCTCATTCTACAAATAGTAATTCCTCCAGATTCCCCCCTTATCCAGGAGAAAAATGACCTCAGACTGTTAATTGCCCAAAGGATACAGGAAGTTTATGCCTCACGGGCTACTGCCATCGGGGAAAATCATCAGACGATCCCCCTAGTTGAAAATAAACATATTCTTAGAGAAATTAAAAGCTTTCAAACAACAGAAAAAAAATCTTTCCAGGAAGGATACAAACGTTCCGGCCGGTACAGGCAAATAATCCTGGAAAAACTGCGCAAAGAAGGGCTGCCTGAAGAGCTATCCTGGATGCCTATGATAGAAAGTTGGTTTAAAATCAGGGCCTATTCTCGAGCAAGAGCCTTGGGCCTTTGGCAGTTTATTGCATCCACAGGGTATCGTTACGGTCTAAAGCGGGATCGCTGGATCGACGAACGAATGGACCCGGAGAAATCTACCCAGGCCGCTGTGAGATACCTTAAAGAGCTCCATTCCTGGTTTGGAGACTGGACAACTGCACTTGCTGCTTATAATTGCGGGGAATTCCGAGTCAGACGTATTATAAAGGCACAACGTATTAACTACTTGGATAATTTCTGGGATCTCTATCCCATGCTTCCCCGGGAAACCTCACGTTTCGTCCCCAGATTCATAGCAACAGTTCTCATCGTAAATGACCCAGCTAAATATGCAATGGACCTCCCTGCCCTTGATCCCCCTATTAAATATGATTCTATTGAACTCAACCGACCTATCAAACTTGCAAGCTTTTCAAGTAAATTAGGGTTCCCTGATGATGAAATTGCTGATTTAAATCCTGAACTCAGGCATAAATCCACACCTGATCATAACTACAACCTTAAAGTACCATGTGGCTATCAAGAGGAAGCTGTTGCTGCTGTAAACTCCCTTTCCCGCTGGATTCCTCCAGAAGCTACTTATGCGATTCATTATGTAAGACGGGGCGAGACAGTATCACAAATAGCAAGCCGATACAGGACCTCAATATCTTCTATTGCCAGGCTTAACAGCCTTAGCAGGAATTATCTCATCCGGCCCGGTCAAAGACTTAAGGTTCCATCCCAAGGAGGAAGGAGCTACTCCTCTTCCCGTTCCCTAGATCTGACAAAAGAAGGAAATCAATTGGTATATAAGGTCAAGAGAGGAGATTCTCTTTATCTCATCGCTAATTCTTTTATGACTACCATTCAGAAAATAAAATCCTCAAACAGCCTTAAAAGTAATAACCTTGCGATAGGTCAGAAATTGATAATCCAGAACGGAACACCTGAAGGCTCTACTTTTTATATTGTAAAATCAGGTGATTCTCCCTATTTGATAGCAAACAAATATGGAATGAATCTTAATGTATTGCTTAAGCTGAACGGGCTTTCCTCAAGATCAAAAATCTATCCTGGCCAAAAACTCTTAGTTACAGCTGATAAATAAAACCTGGGGTTTTTTATTTTTTGCGGGCAGCAGATGCTTTTGCCTTTTTGGACAATTTCTCTTTCTTCTTGGATTTTTTCTTAAACTCACTCCCGACAAGTTCGATGATTGATAGTTGTGCTCCATCACCTGCACGCTGGCCAGTTTTTATTATCCGGGTATATCCGCCGGGCCTTTCTGTAAAACGAGGGCCGATATCCTCAAAGAGTTTTTTAACAACATCTTTGCTATAGAGAATATCTGAATATGTGAAAATAAAACCATCTTTCATTGCCTCCTCAGCGTAAAATAAGGATTCTAGTATATTATTGTTGTAATAATCATCATTATCATAGTAGGATATATTTGGTAAGTCAATTTTATCTTTTTGATATCCTCGAACAATAGCAAAATCATTAATACCATGATGACGAAAAACATCCATAGTTCGTTCAAGGATACTTTTCCCTTCAATTTCTAATAAACACTTTGGTTTATATTCTGTTAGAGGCCTTAATCTGGTACTCGGACCTGCAGCTATTATAATTACTTTCATTTTTCTTACTTCCTTGCTTTCTTCATATCGTCTTACAATTCGCTCTA
>JAUWNW010000115.1 GCA_030612445.1 Candidatus Aminicenantota bacterium | reverse complement strand
CGGCAGAAGAACTTAAAGCCTCTATCGAACTGATAGATGTTAAGACGGGATGGGAAAAAAAATATTACCAGCCATGGCCTCCAAAACTGATACTAGTCCCGGCTATCTACTTCAAGATAAAAAATGTCGGGGAAAAACCACTTACCTACGTCTACTGTAATGCCATTTTTAAGTTTATTAATGAAACCAAAAACCTAGGAGATAACTTTGTAGCGGGAATAGGCGGGAAAGCGGTACAACCCGGAGAAACCAGCGAAACAATAAGCATGCAGAGCTTTATAGGGTGTGAAGGAAAAAATCTGGCTCACTTTAAAAACAACCCGGCCTGGAGCACCGCTGAAGCCAAAATCTTTATTAAATCAAAGGGATCTCAATACATCCTGATCGGAGAATATACGATCTCTAAAAAAATAAACTTTAAGGAACCAGAACCTGTGGGCATAAAACCGCCTGAAAAGGACAAAAAAGATAAAAAGTGAAAATAGCCTGGATTATTCACGAGTCGAGGTTGCCGCAGATGCGAGGCACAGGGTGCGAAGCTGTGGTCCTTCACCGCGAGTACACTGTAACGAAGCAGATGCGGTGAGATCGGCTCGCTCGTAGAGTAAAAAATGTCGATTACAAATAGAGATTATATTGTGAACAAAATAGTAAATAGAATTTACGTATCAATCAATGTAAAATACTGGTAAAAAAAATGTGTCATACATATCGACATTTTTTATGAATAGGTCAGGTTAGATGAGTGCGATAATCCCTTCCCAGATTTTTTTGACAAAAGGCACAGGGCGGCATAAAGAAAAGCTCGCAAGTTTCGAACTAGCTCTTCGCGAAGCAGGTATAGCGCCTTTCAATCTGGTTAAAATCTCCAGCATCCTGCCGCCAAAATGCATGATTATCTCCAAAGAAAAAGGCATAAAACTATTATCACCTGGCCAGGTATTGTTTCTGGTCATGAGTGAAAACGCCACCAACGAGGCCCACAGGTTAATATCCGCCTCTATTGGAGTTGCAATTCCTGATAGGGCTAACCAATACGGCTATCTCTCAGAACATCATGATTTCGGAAGAGAAGAAAAGGAAGTCGGACATTATGCTGAAGACTTAGCCGCCTATATGCTTGCCACGACTCTACAAAAGAATTTCGACCTAAGAGAGATCTGGGAGGAGGAAAAAAGTGCTTATAAGATTTCCAAAAATATAACTGTTAAAACTAAAAACATCACCCAGGCTGCATTAGGAAAAGATGGAATGTGGACAACCGTCATCTCTGCTGCGGTTTGTATTACTTGATATAGCCTAAACTTTTTAAATCTTCAATAACTTTTTTATCTGATTCTCTCTCTTTTTTAGGCTTTTGCTTTGAGGTTTTTGTCTCGTAAGTCTGTATATATCTAACCTTACGCTTTTTTTCAAGGGCACTTAAAATTACTTTACCATCCATATCCCGGGCAACCGGAAGCCCAAAAATATGAAGTAATGTCGGGGTTATATCATAAACATGAGAATTGCTTATTTTATAACCAGATTTAATGCCCGGTCCATTTAAAATAATGATACCATGCGGAATTTCAGGTGTACCATAATGATTGTAGCCTTGAATACTAAAATTAAAGCCATGGTCCGAAATTACAACAAATATTGTATCTTCCTTTGCTTTTTCTATAATACGGCCGACAATATTATCCATATACCGGTATATCGGCTTCATTATGTTTGCCATATCTTCATAAAGCATTTTTTCTGTTTCAGGACTTGGCCCTCTCAGTTTTTTGTTTTCTGCAACCCACTTATCACGCAATCCCTCTTTAAGAAAAATTGAAGCAAAATGCGATGTTGTATCTATAAGGCGAAAATAAACTGTAAAAAAATCAACCGGTACCTTATTAAGCAGAAACAATGATACATTTTCAATGGATTTATCCTGAATAAAATATCTTCTAAACCGTTTTAACTGAATATCCCTGTTTTGAGGTAAATCGATCTTGTCCCTTTTGCTTTTGTTTAAAAAATCAACTATTTTCTCTTCCCGTTTCAATTTCCCATACTGCTTATCTTGAATTTTTACTATTTTAGGATATAACTTGTCATTAAGCTCAGTAGGAAAAGTAACCTCATCTCCCTCCGAAAATTTATCAACCCCTATGCGAAAGCGATCAGAAATAATATATCCATTTACCTTTTCTGCAGGAAAAGTACAAAACCAATTTATGCTCCCTACAGAAAAATTTCGCTCACTGAGTATTTTCCACACAGCTTTAACTTTGCGGTCATTAACATTGTAGGGAATCTCAATATTATTTTCTTTTACATAAGTCCAATCCAGCACACCATGTTTTAACATTGTCTTTCCTGTAGCAATGGATGTCCAAATAACAGGAGATTTAGTAGGCCGAATAGTGTGAAGAACCCCGGAACTGCCTTCCTTAGTCAAACGATTTAAGTTGGGAAGTTCACCTTTTCTAAAGAGAGGATTAAGAATATGCCAGTCCGCACCATCCAACCCAATAACAATAACTGGGTTAATGGGGGTTTTCTTCTCGTGCTTATAAAAAAAATATACCGCAATTACTGCAATAAAAATAATAAAAATGCCAATAAATATTCTTTTTTTCATTTTCCTACCTACTATTTAATATAACCCAAAGCTTTTAAATTTTCCAAAGTCTTTTTATCAATTTGTCTATTGTTAGATTCCTCCTCCAAAATTTCACCTTCAAATATCAAGTCCCTGATCTTTTTCTGCCTGGCTATCCACCTTTTTAAATCTGCCAACATAAAATTTGCTATAATGTTATCTCTGTCAAACAAATTGTTTTTTTCCTTAGGATCTTTTTCCAAATCATAAAATTCCGCTTGAATTTTCTTCCAATAATTTAATTTATATTTCTTTGATCTATAACAATAACTAGACCCTTCCCGTTTCTCTATAATGACATGGGAATTGACTACCTTATCAGCACCTAACACTAAAGGCAGCAGACTGTTACCTGAAATTAATTCCTGGGGAATTTTGAATTGATAAATATCTGCCAGGGTTGCGAAGATATCAGAGGTTTTCACTAAAGCCTCGCTTTTCTCAATGATATTAACAGGGGTATCTTCAGGAAATCTAATAATCAATGGTATATGGATCCCCCCTTCCCCAAAATAGCTGCCATGGCTGAAAAGACCTCCATGTTCCCCAAGTAATTCACCATGATCAGCAGTTACAATGATGATAGATTCCTCAAGCAGCCCTAATTTCTTTATTTTCTTGATTAAATCTCCGAAAGCAGAATCCGCACTGGCTAAGTTTTCATCATAACAAGCCCTGACATATTCAATTTCTTCATCCGTCAGTTCCGGGCCGATAAACTTAATTTTTGTCAAGTCTACTTTTTTATCAAAATCTTGAGAAAACATACCCTGAAAAGGAGGCAAGGGGATATAAATTGCGTGAGGTTCTTTGAAATGGATATACAAAAAGAATTTTTTCCTTTTGTTAGACTCAAGCCAGGGAAAAAGATAGGGCAGATATTCTTGAGATTTCCTGTAAAATTCTTTTTCCTTATAAAGCTCAAAATATTCATCAAATCCTTTATCAAAGCTAAAGGCTGAACCTATATTTCCCACCCCAGTAAAACCCGTAGTCTTAAACTTATTTATTTTAAATAACTCGGCAATACTGACAAGCCTTTCAGGAAGTCTGCTTTTTAGCTGAATTAAAGAAGTTACGGAAAGGGGAAAACCAGTAAAAAGAGTCCCAATGCTGCAACGAGTAGATAAGGACTCGCTAAAAGCATTAAAAAATACAGTTGCTTCCCGGGCAAATTTGTCTATATTTGGAGTAGTTTGACGAAAATATCCATATAGAGAAAAATGATCCGCTCGGGCTGCATCTAATATTATCACGATTGTGTTTTTATCAGAGATAAATTGCCTTAGTTTTTTTAAATCTCTTTTACTATTTTCCCTTTTCTTTTTTTCTTTTCCCTTTTTTAGCAAGGAAGCCTTTGACCAGGACAGATAACCGGCCAGATTATTATTGTTTTCAATATTTCCCGCCCATAAGCGAATTCTTGTCACTCCTTTTTCCTCAGCCAGATCAATTTTGAACTTTTTATTGACTGCATCTTTGTCTAACAAAGCTTGATAAACAATTTGCTCTCTTTTATCTGGTTTTTGCACAGAAACTTTTAACTTTAAATTGTTATTTTGTGTGTCAAAATGACTGGAGGGATGATATTTATATTGGGCCTCAAATATACACTTGTCCGGCAGGTCAAAGTAAAAATCAATCACACTCGGAACTTTCTGAACAAAGCTATCTTTTTCGTTTTTAAGGAGGCTCGCTTTATTATTTATAAATTGTTTTGCAAAGCTTAAATCGTTATGCGAGGAGATCAGTAGTTTATTAAATCTTAGAGAAAATTCTCTTTTCTTTTTTTGGGAAGAAGAAGACTTTACTTCAGGCTTTTTATCATTAGTATAATAAATTTCAACAGTATTCTCTCCATTCTCAACAAATTCATAAGAAATAGGAACTCTGATATTATTAATTTCCTGCTTCTTTAAATCTATATAAGTGAGATCTTTTTTGTTTATTTTTATATGCAGCTTTTCTGCAGGATATTTGATTTGTTTATCCTGGGAACAGGAAATAAATAAATATAAAGGCCTTCGCTTGGAAATAATAAATTTTAACTTTGAAAACGGGTAAGCCCCAAACCTGAAAGCTCTATTATGTACCTTTGTCCACCCCCTGGCTAAAAAATCATCTGCTTCTTCAGCCATGTAATCAAGAGCAAAAATATCTCCTTTTTGATAAGCAAATTCTAATTCCTCGCTCAATATAAAAGCAGGCTCATATTTATTACATGAAATACAGAATAAAAAAATTAGAAATATAAGAATTAAATGTGTTTTCTTCAAGTCAGTTTAGTTAAAGTCAATCGGATCTGGTATAAGTATCTTAATATAGCTGTCTTTCTTTAATTTCTGCAGATATTCCTGGAGTTTTTGTTGATTTCTCTCTCCAAATAATTTCTCCTCGATTCCCCCCCGGCATTCCTCAAATGCTTTAAGATGGCTTTCCTTCCTGTCTTTCAGTTTAAGGATATACCATCCATTTGGGGTTTCTATCCAGGGGGTAAGTTGTTCTTCCTTCAATCCCTCAACCGCCTGTTCCAGGTTCTTTGCCAGTTCTCCTCTTTTAAAACTACCCAAATCACCGTTTGCATCCTTTTCAGGCCCTTCAGAGTATGCACTGGCTACAGTACTGAAATCCTCCCCAGCATCTAACTTTCCTCGGATCTCATCTTTTTTACCTTGGATCTCCTCTTCGATCTTGCCTTCTGACGAAATATAAACCGCCTGCAGTGTATATTCTACCGGTTCAGTATACTTCTCAGGATGCTGTTTATAATAATTGACGATTTCTGAATCATCTATCGCTATACTGCTCCCTACTTCAGAATATATTACCCCCTGCCGCAGCAGCATTTTTCTGTTTTCCTCTTTCCAAACGTTAAAATCCACTCCCTGCTGCGCTAAAGCCTTTATCAACGCCTGGTCTGATTCGATATTGTTTTCATTTTTTATATTCTCGATCATCATCTTCAATCGTTCATTGACATTTAACCCTTTTTTTTCAGCTTCCTGTGAAAGTATTAATTCTGTGATCATCTTGTCCAGCAGTTCCTTACGCATTGATCTATACTGCTTCTCAAATTCTTCCCCCTGCATTTGGGACTGCAAAGAGTTGTATAGTAACTCCTGTTCGCTCTTGTAATCGGAAAGAGTAATAATGTCATCATTAACAATAGCTACAATCGCTTCTATTGTGCCCTGCGCTTTTATAAATATCATGCTTGAAAATATCAGGACACAAAAACTCATAAGTCTTAATTTATTCATTATCATTCCTCTGATAAGGAAAAGGAAGCTCTTTGGGATAAAAACTCCATTCCATTTTGGATTTAAGGTCTTTTATGTACTCCCCCATAAAAGACCTGACTTTAATATCGAAAATCTTCAATTTGATTTCAGATGCTATATCTTCCTTAGAAAGAAGTTCTGCCGGATATTTATCATCAAGCCTGAAAATGTGAAATCCGTAAGAAGACTCCATCACCTGGCTGACTTCCCCTACCTTCAAAGCAAAGATAATTTTCTCCATTTTATGCGGTAGCTGCCCTAACTCAAAAATCCCCATTTCTCCGTTATTTTTTGCTTCCACACCCACGGAAAACAAACGGGCAGTTTCTCCGAATAATTCCTTGGGAGCATCCTTGACCTTTTTTAAAACTGAAATAGCCTCATCTTCTGCATTCAGTAAGATCTGACTGACTTTGATCATTTCCGGCTTTAGAAATTCACGTTTGTTTTTTTCATAATAATTATCAATCTCTTCCGGAATGACATTGATATCTTTTGTTAATTCAAAAGTAAATTTATTTATCAAGAGCTTCTCAAAAAGAATTTTAGAACCGATCCCATCTTTTGTCTTTTCTTCCTCATTTGCCAACTGTCGGGATAGACTGGTAATGTACTGCTTTATCTCATTGTCACTTAAAGAAATATCCTGGTTTTTTATGTCTTGCAGTAAAATTTTCTCCTCAATAAAACTGTCAAATAGACGGCTCAGGATTATTGATGACATCCGTAAATTATCATCGGCAGTAAGTGAAACATATTGTTCAAAATCAGAATTAAGATAAAAAGAGTCCTCTGTTTTTAAAATAATAGAGTTCTGTTTATCGGGCTTATTCAAATCATAGGCTATCGGTTCAATTTCTTTCTCTGTATTTCCACACTGGATAGCCAGATAAATAGACAGCACCAAAAAAACAAACCTGTATTTTTCTCTTTTTCGAAATATCATTTAATTTTTATCCCTCTTATTATATTACATTAAAGACAACTCCTTCAAGATTAATATAGTTTCATTAAGAACGTCAGCCTCTTCCTGTGATGATAAATAGAGGCCCATCACTCCCTGTGGCGTAATAGAACCGGAATATCGCTCTAATAAACGGGGCAATCCCTCCAGGTAAGCAGTTGAATCAGGCAAAAATAGAAAGACAATTTTCTTGCCAATACGGTCAATTCTCTTTATCCTTACTCTCCGGGCTAAAAACTTAACGGCACCGTATAGGAAAAGATTTTTTACACTGGCAGGCAGCGTTCCATTCCGGTCCTGGGCTTCCTCTTTTATCCGCACGAGCTCATCCAGACCTTCAATAGATGAGACTCGTTTGTAGAGATCTAATCTCAGATTGATCTGGGGAATATAATCAGCAGGTATCTGGATACTGACCTTTAAATTGAGCTCACTTTTTACTTCTTCACTTTCTTCGCCTTTAAGCTTTT
The DNA here is from genome assembly GCA_030612445.1 of Candidatus Aminicenantota bacterium. Taxonomy (GTDB): domain Bacteria; phylum Acidobacteriota; class Aminicenantia; order Aminicenantales; family Aminicenantaceae; genus JAUVXM01. The sequence continues at coordinate 2,169 of JAUWNW010000115.1, read as the reverse complement.
TAATGGCTCCGTCAAGGAGATGCAGATAATAATCAAAGCCTACAGCTTCCATATATCCATGCTGCTGAGAGCCAAGAAAGTTTCCAGCTCCCCTGATTTCCAGGTCTTTTGCAGCAAGGCGAAATCCCGAACCCAAGTCGCTGAACTCACGGAGAGCTTTTAATCTATCACGTGCTTTGGGAGTAAGTTCAGTAAGCGAGGGGACCAGAAAATAGGCGACAGCCTGCCGGGATGACCGTCCTACCCGACCCCGCAGCTGATAAAGCTGAGACAGCCCGAATTTGTCCGCCCGGTTGACTATCAGTGTATTGACAAGCGGGATATCGATCCCATTTTCAATAATAGTAGTAGAGACTAGTACATTATACTTCCCATTGATAAAATCAATCATCCGCTTTTCAAGCACCCGGGGCGACATCTGGCCGTGTGTTATCACAATCTTTGCCTCAGGCACCCATTTTTTGAGCATATGTGCTATTGTTTCGATATCCTCCACCCTGTTATGGATAAAATATACCTGTCCGAAACGGGACAGCTCTTTTTGAATTGCAGAAGAGATCAACTTCCGGTTAAAAGGCGTAACAACAGTATGAATCGCTAACCGGTCTTTTGGCGGAGTCTCAATCAGGCTTATATCTCTTAATCCTGAAAGAGAGAGGTTAAGAGTCCTGGGAATCGGAGTGGCAGTCATAGTCATAACATCAATATTTATTTTAATCTGTTTCATTTTCTCTTTATGTTTTACTCCGAACCTCTGCTCCTCATCTACGATCAAAAGTCCCAACTGGCTAAATTGGACATCCCGGGAAAGAAGACGGTGAGTACCAATAATAATATCTGCTCGTCCTTTTTTTACTTCTTCAAGGACTTTTTTTTGCTGATTCAGGGACTGAAGCCTGCTCAGGCCTTGAATCTTGACCGGGAAAAGAACCATACGTTCACGAAAGGTTTTTAAGTGCTGGCTGGCCAAAACCGTTGTCGGGCAGAGCACAGCAACCTGTTTGTCGTCCATAACCGCTTTAAACGCTGCTCTTACGGCAACCTCGGTTTTACCGTAGCCGACATCTCCACAGAGAAGGCGGTCCATGGGAGTTTCTGACTCCATGTCCAACATGATGTCTTTAATAGCCTTTACCTGATCTTCCGTTTCTTTATATTCAAAAGTCTTTTCAAAATCAGACTGCCACTCTCCATACTGGCTGAATCTAAAACCTTTTTTCGCCTTTCTCAGGGCATATAAGGCAAGCAATTCCTTGGCCATTGATTCTATGGCTTTTTTCGTCCGAGCTTTTGTTTTTTCCCAGTTAATCGTTCCCAGCTTACTGAGAATTGGCAGGGACGTTCCCAACCTTGAATATTTCTGGACCAAATTGAGATCCGCTACCGGCACAAAAAGCTTGTCGTCGTCCTTGTAGATAAGCTTGATGAATTCCTGTTTTTTTTCATCTATTTCCAGCTTTACCAGGCCAGAAAAGATCCCGATGCCACAATCAGCGTGCACAATATGGTCACCAGCTTTCAAATCTCTGAAATGGGAAAGAAAGGGCCTGACCCGTGACCGGCTTACAAGCACTCTGGCTTCTGTAATAATATCACTTTCAGCGAAACATATTATCTTCAAATCAGGGTAACTGAATCCCTGTTCAATATCACCCATAAGAAGCCCAGCTGCTGGTCCCTTAAATGAAGACATAGGGCCTTCCAACATCTTATTTGATATCTGCTGCTGATCAAGAAGCACCGCTAATTTTTTCCGCACTCCCTTATGGGAAAAAAAGATCAAACATCTGTCTCTTTCTTTTTGCAGCTTTTTCAGGTATTTGAAAAAAAACGGCATTTTATTTCCAAACCGGGGTACAGATTGAAAAGTAAAATGCAACTTTTCAGCCGTCGAAGATGAAGCCAGCTCACTAAGTCTCAGAGCATCATGTTTTACCTTGTCCCATAGCTGGAGAGGAAAAATCTCTTCGGGGGGCAATACAAATCTATCAGCAGCTTGTAATTCATTATACTGCTGTTTTAACTCTTTTAAAGTCTTCTCCCATTCCCCCTCTGTTTTTTCAAAGTCATCGATAACTATTAGATAATCACTAAGATATCGGGAGAAGGGAGTAAAATGCTCCTTCAGGGCTAATGCATGAAAAGCAAAATCAGGAAAAACATCCCCTG
>JAUWNW010000144.1 GCA_030612445.1 Candidatus Aminicenantota bacterium | reverse complement strand
GCCAGGGGAGCCTCCCGGTATCATATCAGGAATGCAGTTGAAGCCAGCCTGAAAAGGCTGCAGACGGACAGGATCGACATCTATTTTATTCACCGGTTTGATGATTTTACCCCTATCGAGGAAACTATGCGGGTGTTGGATGAGTTAGTAGGACAGGGGAAAATACTGTATACAGGGGCCAGTAATTTTGCGGCCTGGCAAGTAGCTAAAGCCCTGGGTGTTTCTGCTGGTGAGGGGCTGGTCCGGTTTGCCTGTATCCAGCCTATGTACAATCTGGTTAAACGTCAGGCCGAAGTCGAGCTCCTGCCGATGGCGCAGTCTGAAAAACTGGGAGTGATCCCCTACAGCCCTCTTGGAGGAGGTCTTTTAACCGGGAAGTACGGCCCTGATAAGCAGCCGGAATCTGGGAGGCTGGTTGATAACAAGATGTATAAAACTCGTTACAGCTTTGACTGGATGTATACTGCCGCCCGGCACTTTACGGATTTTGCGGCTAAGCATAATTATAGCCCTGCAAGCCTGGCAGTTGCCTGGGCAGCCACTCACCCGGCTGTAACTGCTCCCATAATTGGGGCTCGCAACCTGGAACAGCTTAAAAGCTCTCTTGGGTCACTTGATATAGACATGACCTCCGAGCTTCGGGAAGAAATTTCCGCACTTTCACCCGCTCCTCAGCCTGCAACTGACCGCAATGAGGAAAACAGCAAGGATAACTACGGTTCCCGCTAGATGGGATCAGGTCTTTAAAACTTTTAAAACTTAAACATTCCTCTAGTTTTAAAAGTTTTAAAGACCTGACTCCGTAATCCAGCTTTATTCGTAAGAATATATTAAATTGACTAAAAGCCTCCCAATAATTTCCAGGCTTTTAGAGCTGCATTTATCCTGAGTATCCTCTATTGTATGCCAGTATTCATAATCAAAATCAATAAGATCGACACAGGGAATTCCGGCTTCAAGAAGAGGGATGTGGTCATCGATCACCGAGTATTTAACTTCAGGTTTAAAGGAGCTTATATCTAATTCTGCGGCTTTCTTCCAGATCTTTTCCATAACAGGACGGGCGTAACGCCATGAATTTGCCTCTTTATAGACGTCTAAATCGGCGTCCCCTATCATGTCAATGAGAATTCCGAAGAGCGGCCGGTCCTTTGGTTCAAGGTTTTTTGCGAAAAATGAAGAGCCCTGTATCCACTCTTTAGAGCTGCCCCCAACGCCGGCATCTTCACCGTCGAATAAAACGATATCTATCCCCATTTTTGGTTTGTTGTGGTGGATTATTTTGGCGATTTCCAGGAGAACCGCAACTCCTGAAGCTCCGTCATTGGCACCGAGGATAGGTTTGTCCCGGTTTTTAGGGTCCGGATCTTTGTCCGCCCAAGGCCGGGTATCCCAGTGGGCACAGAGGAGGATACGGCTGGATTTTTCCGGCTGAAATTTGGCTATAATATTTGTGCATTTGGCCTGTTTGGGCGGTGAGCCGTAAGAAAGAATAAAGGGTTGAGTGCTGACTTTATCAGCAAATTGCTGAAGGGTTTTAATCAGATAGTCCCGGCATAACCTGTGTCCGGCAGAACCGGGGTTTCTGGGACCAAAGTCGCACTGTTTGACTAAATAGTCATAGGCATTTTTTCCGCTGAATTCCGGGATGAGATTGGATTCCGGGCCCAGTTGTTCCGAAACTGTTCTTGACGTTATTGATATTCCCGCCACTAAGATGAAAAAGCATATTGTCCCAATCAGCATAAGGAATTTCTTATTCATTGTATAATCTCCTACGCCTGAAAAAAGTATCACAGGCATAAGGGCATGTCAACAAAATCAAATATCAGCTCAGCTAATTTTTTTCAAACTTGACGAGGTGATATCAATAATATAATCTTTTATTCGCCCTTTATTTGAGATCTCGTTTTAAAAAATGGGTATATCACCCGGAGCTTATTGCTTGGGATTTAAAGGAGAGATGAATGTCGTATTCGGGAAAATGGATCCAGGTTGACCTTACATCCGGGAAAATTGAGACCGGGGATACAGACAGGTCTTTACTCGAGGAATATATCGGAGGTAAAGGGCTGGGATTTGCTCTGTTGGAGAAGATAGCACCGAGCCCGGATCCTTTAGGGCCGGATAATCCCCTGATCTTTGTAAACGGTCCTTTTACCGGTACTCCCCTCCAGACCAGTGCCCGCACCTGTCTTGTGACCCGTTCCCCCCTAACCGGCTCAATTCATGATTGCCACTGCGGAGGAAATTTCGGCCCCCGACTCAAAGCAGCCGGATATGATTATTTGATAGTTACCGGCAAGGCTGAAAAACCTGTCTATATTTATATTACTAACAGGACAGCAGAGATCAAAGACGCAGCTGAGTTCTGGGGCAAGGGTACGTTTTTTACTAATGATGAGCTGGTAAAACAACATCCCGGAAAAAATCCCCATGTTGCCTGCATTGGTCCGGCTGGTGAGAATCTTTCCAAGATAGCCTGTATCTGTGTGGATAAATACCGTCAGTATGGCAGAGGAGGGACTGGAGCTGTAATGGGCTCTAAAAAGTTAAAAGCGATCGTTCTGGATGGGAATAGTCCCATAGATTATATTAATAAAGAAAAGTTTCTGGAGCTTAATCGCAAATTGACCAGAGACATTCTGGCCGATGAGGGGGTTAAATTCCGCCGGCAGAAAGGGACTATAAAATGTGTACGCAGCGGACAGGAGTATGAGTTCCTTCCTACCCGAAATTTTCAGAAAGTCCAGTTCAAGGATTTTGAGGGAATATCTTCTGAAACCTGCCGGGAGGAGCTAAATTGGGAGGATACCGGCTGCTTCAGCTGTGCCATTCAATGTTCCAAGATCGCCAGGTGGGACGGACATGAAGTAGAAGGTCCGGAATATGAAACGGCAGCATTTTTAGGCTCAGGATGTGAGATATCGGATGCAAAAGACTTGACCTTTGCTAATGAGATCTGTGATGACCTGGGGATGGACACCATCAGTGCTGGAGTTACTTGTTCCTTTGCCATGGAATGTTATGAAAAGGGACTTGTGGAAAACTGGGAAGGATTAAAATTAGAGTGGGGAAATGCGGAAGCACAAAGAGCGCTGCTGAAAAAAATGGCTTATCGCGAGGGGATCGGAAATATTTTTTGTGACGGGACCAGGGTGGCCTCACAGAAGATCGGGAAGAGTAGTGAGGAATTTGCCATTAATATTTTTGGGATGGAGATATCCGGGGTCAACCCTAAAGGCTCTCTCACAATGGGAGTTGCCCTGGCTGTGGCGGATTTTGCCAGCCATACCCGGTTATGGCTGACAGAAGCAGAGGCGGGTCCCGATTTTAAGATAGAGGATATTCCTCAGGCGGTCGCTGATGGATTGGATACAATTAATGCCCGAAACTGTCTTATTATATGTGACTTTGTGCCCTTTGGTTTGGACAGACTGGCTCCCATCTTGAATGCTTTAACAGGGTTCGCATACACATCTGATTCCCTGCTGGATTTAGGAACCAGAATAACCCACCTTGCCCGTCGTTATAATCTGCGAAACGGCCGAAAACCGAGTGACGATATTCTGCCGGAGCGTTTTTTTAAAGAGAAATCGCTTTCCGGTTTTATGCGTGGCAAAATACTTGACAAAAAATATTTTAAGTCGATTATCCAGAAATATTATGAGATTCGCGGCTGGAATAAGTCATAGGGGTCAAGTCTTCATATTCCACATTTCTGAAGTTGATATAATAAATTGTCAATAATGTGGAATATGAAGACTTGACCCCATTATAGGGAGGAGAAAGTGAGTAAGCGAGAATTTGCTAAAAAAGCAGGCGATAATTTAGCGTTGCTAAGGGAAAAAAAACCGTTGATCCATAACATAACCAATTATGTCGTCATGAACTGGACAGCGAATATTCTGCTGGCTATAGGTGTTTCACCGGTTATGGCCCATGCCCACGAGGAGGTGGAGGAGATGACCTCATTTGCCGGAGCACTGGTTCTGAATATCGGCACCCTCACTCCTTATTGGGTAGATTCTATGGTTATTGCAGGGAAAAAGGCAAACGCTCTAAAGGTGCCGGTTATCCTAGATCCAGTCGGTTCAGGAGCCACTAAGCTGCGCACAGATTCAGCCAGGCGTATCCTAGATGAAGTACAGGTCACTGTAGTGCGGGGGAACGCATCTGAAATATTGTCATTAGCTCAGAAAGGCTCGCATACTAAAGGAGTTGATTCTATCCATAGGATTGAAGAAGCGGCTGAAGCAGCTTCAAGCCTTGCCAGCGATTTAAAAACTGTGTTAGCGATTACCGGAGCTGTTGACCTGATTACAAACGGGGACCAGGTATTGCGGGTCTCCAATGGCCACGAACTTATGGGTTGTGTCACTGGAACCGGATGCGCTGCAACTGCAATTATGGGAGCGTTTCTTGCTGTAGAGTCTGATGCGGTAAAGGCAGCTGCCTCTGCCCTGGCATATTTCGGTCTGGCAGGGGAAAAAGCGGCTGTAAAAGCAGAAGGCCCTGGGAGTTTTCAACCTGCCTTGCTGGATGCACTTTATAATATTAATGCGGAATATTTGAGAAAAGGTGCTAAAATTTTTTAAAGGAATCTCCTGCTTGTATTTCTTATTGCTTAAGAAAGAGGCATACAATACAATGTGAATTCAGGCTGGCAGAAAAAAAAATATAAAACTGGAGGTTAAGATATGGCCGGATTTGAAGGAATAAAATGGGCCGCTAAACAGATGCGTTTCTTATTAGAAGATGAGTCATTTGAAATGATGGATAATGATGCCAAAGTATTTGCAGTGTCTCGTTCTATTCATTATGGCTTGTTCCTGGCATTTGAAGGAATTCGATTTTTCTGTAAAAAGGGCAACAAAAATAATATGGAAGTAAATTTTCTTAACCTTAATAGAAATCTTGAACGCCTGCAGCGTAGTATTTCCTTTAATTTAAGCTCGAATCAGCAGAAAATGGTTCCTTCTGTTAAGAAAATTGAAGATTCCCTTATACGATATTTACGGGAGCCTTCAATGAGAGAATTCCTTATTGAAACAGCGGAGTTAAAATCCCAGGGGTACCTGCGCCCCTTTACTTTTGATGAAGCGCAGTCAATAGGGGTGACCTTCCCGGAAAACCCTTCCATCCGGGCAGTTGCCTGCCTTTATGACCGTTACCTGGGCGAACCTTTCTCCGGGGTAGTAGTGCCAGGGATTGTGCGGGCTGTAGCAGTCAATGGTACCGGTTGTTTGAAATTAGGGGTCAATTATCTGATGAGTCTTAAGGCGGTGGATATGGCCAAGCAGATTCTTCCGGAAGCCAGTTCCGCCCTCTTTCTTGATGACCGTCCTTACGAACCTCTCGAATCCAGAAAAATAACTGAGTGGGATTCCTCCTGCTGCCTTTTTGCTTTACGCGACGGTACAATAGTAAAAATTCCGGAAAGCAACCTTATTTTGCCTTCAGTTACTATACAGGGGATTTGCGCTATTCTCGAACATATGGGCATAAAGGTGGAAGAGCGGGATATAACTTATGGTGAGTTGATTGATTTATCGAAAAAAAATGAAGTTGTGGCCATTTGCAGTATAGGTACGGCCGGCATCCTGAACCGGGCCCAGATGCTGCTGCTGGTTGATGAAGCTGGGAATACTATAACTGAACAACATGCAGATGAGACCCACAAACTGTATAAAAAATTAGGAGAGGCCAGGACCTATTATTGGGATATTTACAAAGAGAAAGTCCCTGTGCCAAATGGGCTGAAGTTGAATAAATATGTATTGTAATGAATATTGTTTGATAAATAGTTAAAATAATGTTCCAGAGGAAAAGATGGTAGTTAAAAAATTCCAATTCAGAGCTTTTAGAGTTCTGATAATGTTCTGGTCTTTGATTGCAGAAACAATCTCCGGAGTAATCCTTTACATCACCCCCCCGGGCAGGACAGCCAGCTGGGTAAACTGGAAACTCTTTGGCTTTTCCAAGGAACAATGGGAATCTATTCATACGATTTTCGGATATGTATTCCTCATTTTTGCCTGTATGCATATTGTGTTCCACTGGCGGAGTATTACCGCTTATATCAGAAATAAGATCAAAACCGGATTAAAGATGAGGGTAGAAATGATCACATCTTTGCTGGTTGTATTGCTTGTTTTTACCTGTGTTATCTCAAGTCTCCCCCCCTTCCAGACAGTTATGGACTTGGGAGAAAAAGCTAAAGATGCCTGGGGGACAGATAGAAGCGAACCGATTCTTTCAAGAGCGGAAAAATTAAGTTTTAAACAATTTACGGAAAAAGTCGGCTTGTCTGTTGAGGAAGCGCTGATTATCCTTAAGAAAAAAGGAATAGAAATATCTGATATAAACCTTCAGTTGAGCATTGTCGCCAAAAAAAACAACCTTGCACCTGTGGATATTTATGATTTTCTTAAAGCCGGTTTATCCCATAATCAGGAATGATCAGAGCTGAAATCTATCAAATAAATGGGATAGGCCCGGTTCTATTCGAACGCAGCCGGAGAGCCAAACATTTAAATATCTCGCTAAAGCCATTAAAAAAAGTACGGGTCGCTGTTCCATATGGTGTGTCGTTTCGGGCCGCTAAAAAATTCGCTCTCCGGAATAAAGACTGGATCGCCAAGCATCAGAAAAGGATAAGACGAATAGAAAAGCAGCAAAAAGAGGCTGCTCTTAAGTTGTCTGGAACTAACCATAGAGAGGCTAGGGCTAGACTGGTCGGCAGGCTGGAGGAGTTGGCTGAGGAATATGGTTTTTTTTACAATAGAGTTTTTATCAGGAGTCAAAAAACCAGGTGGGGAAGCTGTTCAGCGCATAATAATATCAACCTGAATATCAAGCTGGTTCTGCTTCCTGCTGATTTAAGGGATTACGTACTGCTGCACGAACTTATTCATACCAGGATTAAAAATCACAGCCCTGAATTTTGGTCTGAATTGGATAAATATGTAGGGGATGCAAGTATGTTAAGAAAAAAGCTAAATAAACTAACCTGAACTATTCATAAGAAATGTCGATATGGATGAAATTCGGGTGTGGCTTGGGCTCGCTTCAGATTTTTAACGCCATTCCTCTTCGTTTTTCTCGGCGTCTGCGCAACTCCCCCCGTCCGTGGGTCAAACATGCTCAACGTCCGACTACGTCGGATTCCCTCGAAAAAACTCATCAGAAGG
>JAUWNW010000035.1 GCA_030612445.1 Candidatus Aminicenantota bacterium | reverse complement strand
TGGGAATAATACGAGTGGTTGTTATTGCCGGAACTTTTGAATACCTGATTAAACTCGCCTTCTATGCATGAGGGCGCAGCGCCAGCTACCACACAAGCAAATAGATCGGTCTGAGTCACTATATAGGCTGCCTGGAATCCGCCCCAGCTGTGTCCCTGAAGGCCGATGTGTTCCGGGTCGGCATAACCAAGTTCTATAACCTTGTTTACAGCACTGCTGATACAGTCAAGCGAAGATGTGCCTGGTTTTCCGATCTCAAAGACAATATCTGGCATCAGAACTAGGTATCCGTCACTCGCATACGTTGACATATGGGGCCTGTCATCATAGGTCGGCATGGAATACTGGTGGAGGCGCTGTGACATCTTTTCATAAAAATATACCAGCATCGGGTATTTCTTGCCCTCTTCATAACCTGCCGGCAGGGTCAGGGTCGCTTGCCGTTTTTGTCCTTTACTGTTTGCATAGTCGATTAAAATCCGGTGTCCCCAGGCATATTCTTTTTGCTGGGGATTGGCAGCGGTTATTCTTTTTGCATTGGAAAAATCCAGGCCGCTTACATAATAATCAGGGAAATCAATAAAAGTCTCTTTGGTGTACATGAGGGCGTCGGCTTTTTTGGATTTAAGAGGGAAGCTGAAACGTTTATCCGTATAGATAAGCCTTTGTGGCTCTGCCCCGATTTTTAAGCAATAAAAGCCGGATTTTTTTGTCCATTCCCCATAGGCTGAAAGCAGCAGCGGCTTGGAAGTATTGATGAACTTTTCTTCCGCATCCAGTTTTACATAACGAAACCGGATTTGTTCCCGGCTGCCTGTACTCAGAGTGATGTTTGTTGGATTTTTCCCGTCTAAGGGCAAAAGCCAGAGGTCATATTTGTGGTTGATTATGACTGCCTTGCCGTCTTTGGTCCATCCTGCTAGGCCGAAGCTAGGCTTTTCATCAGGATGGTCATCCTCTTCGTCCACAAAAACCACCGGCGCTTCAGAAGAGAGGTTGGTCTTTGTTCCCTTTTTAAAATTATAAACCCAAATATGCTTATTTTGTAGGTAGAGGAAATGCCGGCTGTAGGGTGACACTCCCAATGTCTGCCGCACTCCCTTGATGATAAGTTGACGTTTTCCAGTAGCAGTATCGATTGCATAATAATCGGCTTGCCTGGTTTCTACATCCGAAAGATAAGGCTTGTCGTCTCTCCCCACTCCCCATTTGCCATCATGGGTAAGGGTAATAGTGCGCATATTTTTGTCAGCAAGTTGAATAAATTTTTTCTCCTTTAGCTGGTAGACTGACCTGTAGGTAAAATTAAGGTCATATTTAAAACGGTTTTTCTGAAGAGACTGGATTTTTTCATCCTTCCAATGCCAGATGTTAACATTAGGCAAGGCCTCTTTACTTTTTTCGGGTTTCTTTTCCTGCTCTTTAATCCCGCAGAATATCCGGGACAAGTCTTCACTCCAGATTAGAGCCCGGTTCTCTTCTGTTCCCTGTCTTCTTCGTCTCTGGGGCAAAACTCTTGCGGATATTACCATGTCTTTTGGAAACTCGGGATCTTTAGATGGGTCGTACTTGAAGGGGAAGAATAACTCCCCGTCCAATCCGGTAAAGGCTAAAAGGACATTGTCTTTTTCCCATAAGTCTTTTTCCTGATTTCCTTTAAGGACTGCCAGGGCAGTGCCTTTTTTGTCCCAAGCGATTTGAGCATAATCCAGCTTACCTGTATCTAAAGGAATAAGTCGGTCTTGCAAAAGTTTCAACAATAAGATTCCATTACCTTCTTTGTTTTCAGCATCTATAGTGTAGGCCAGCAGTGTTCCCTGCTTATTAAACTTGTATTCACCGACATTTCCCATGTTTTGGGAAAGACCCGTTTCCAGATTGCGGAGCACAAGATCCGTTCCATTATGTTTTGCTTTTTTATTGAACTTAGCTTTTTTTGCCAGAAAAAACTTTGAATTTTTGGAAAAATCTATCGCTGCAGTATTTTCTAGCGTGTATTTTTCACCTGAATCTAAGTTCAGAAGCTCTCCCTTAATAGGAACAGGCTTTTTTTCCTTTTTAAGCTTTTTCTCTTCTTCCTTGGATAAACCAATTAAGTAAGCTGCCCAGCGGGAATCTTCTGAAAATTTTGCTTTTGTTCCGCAAAAGATTTCATAGGTTTTGTCAGAGGCTAAATTCTTAAAATACAGAGTGGAATCTCCCCCATTGGGCCGGAAGCTGTAACTGACCCAATTGCCGTCAGATGAGATGAGTGGAGAAGAGATATGTTTCCAGAGCGGATAGTCCTCCAGGCTTAATACCTTCTCCTCATTTGCTGCGGCAAGATTAAAAGCAAAAATTAGAACCAATAAAATAGGCAATAGATGTTTTCTTTTAGAGCTCATGTTTATCTCCTGAAATATTAATATTACCTAACTGGGAATGATCAGGGTTTTTTTTGTTGAATATCAGGCTACTTTATACTATATAATCCTCTTTTTCCATTTCTTTTAATTCCTGCTGAACTGCAGCTCTTACTTTCTCCGGCATTTCATTTTCCCGTTCCAGCATCGTTTTTAATCCTTTGCCTATCCCGTCGTTTATGAAATACGGTTTGACAAATTTTGAATCCCAGGTACGGTCTTTAAAGGAACGGCTCTCCAATCTTTCAAAGAAACTCTTGATCCCCTTTTTCGGGTCGCCCTCGATCTCACGGAAATAAGAGCCGTAAATATGCATGGAATCACAGATATCTACATAGCGCCCCAGGCTGACCCGTTTTCCTATTTTTTTTGAGATGGCTTCAGCTATCTTTCTCATTAGAGTTGTAAGGGCAATAACATTTTCAAACCAAGCTTTAAATAGATCCCGGCTCCTCCAGTGGGTATTCATGTTAAAAACATATCCGCCTTGCCCATCTTCACAAAGCCGTCCCCAGACCCTTTGTAAACAGGGAGGGTCCTCTGTGGGGGGGTCAAGTTTTGGGTTCCAGGTAATAGCCTGGGCTCTGCGTGTGTAGCCGGTTTGGGAGAGCTTGTTGATCAAATAATCGATCTGATTCACGATTTTATCTTCGATCTTATATTCAAAAAACCTTTCATGATAAGTATAGGTCCAGTGAGTGTCTTTGCTGTCAGATGCTTTTACGATTTCTTCGAGGGGTTTTACCCAGTAATCATGCGCCCCGTGTACGACTTCCATAACATATTCAGCAAGCCCACCCAGCCCGTCTGCAAAAGAGCGGTGGAACCTCGGCTGGCTGAAAGGCTGGTTAACACAGATGATAACAGTCGCATCGCGGCTGGGAGGGTCTTCCGGACGGTCATACTCGGTCCTGATACTAATCCCATTGTCCCAAACTGCTCTAATTGCTTTCTCATAGGCTGAAGGTATTGTATTCTCACAGATTTTTAAGACCGGAATATTGCCAGATTTCATGGAACCTCCTATTTTTTAATGATTGCAGAGAGCTGTTTTCTGCCAGGCAAAGGATATCTCAGATTTATCCCTGAAGTCAACTTATCTGGCTAATTGCCGCTTATGGAGAGAGGGAATCGAGTATAGGTTTGATGTATGTTACCTTGATTTCTGCTGTAAATAAGTCCTGGCTCCTGCATAGTGCTTTTTAAAATAAGTGCTGGAGAGGGAATCGATGCGGATTTTTTTGTTTCTCCCCGGGGCGTGGATAAATCTACCATTACCTGTAAATATTCCTACGTGAGAGATTCTTTGGCTGCTGGATGTTCTGAAGAATATCAGGTCCCCCCTATAAAGCCTCTCTTTTTTAACCGGAGTTCCAGTCCGGAATTGTTCCTCTGCAGAGTGAGGCAGATTCAGCCCGATCAGCTGGTAGACTGCCATTGTTAGGCCACTGCAGTCAAACCCCTCTCTTGGTGAACTGCCTCCCCACTGGTAAGGGATACCAAGATAGGATTCGGCCCGGCTGATGATCTCATTGCGGATATAGGTGGGGCCTAACTCAGGCTCTTTTTTTATAGCATAACTTTCCGGGCTTACAATATAGAACTCTTTTATAACGCCGGCATCAAGAATACTCTGGGCTCTTTTTTGGGCAGCGCTTTTTAAAGTAAAGTTGCCGAATCTGACCTTGTAAAGGCCTGATCTATGCTCAAAATAATAAGCGTTGAGGTTAAACTGGTTAAGACTCCTGGCCAGGCGCGCAGCATTTTTATAATTTATAAAAGCGCCTACCTGGATGGTATAGCCGGTCTGGGTAAGCTTGGTTTCTGCAGGTTCAGGGGATGGAGGAGGAGATACCAGGATCTGGCGAGCGCATCCTGCTGCCAGTAGTAATAAATAAAATAGAAAAAAAGGATAACTCCGCCTTATCATAGCCATTGGAAACTTTATAACGCAGGAAGATTTGGGTGTCAATTGAATAATCGAGAGGTTTTTTGAACTTATTGCCCTTAATATCCGTATAAGTAATTGAAACTACTTAACCTGAACTATTCATAAAAATTGCCGATGATAAAATATGTTATTGTTTTTATTGAATACAACAGCGGCAATTTTTATGAATAGTTCAGGTTTGTGTATTGGAGAATAAAATTACTTAATATAGAAGGAGAAGTATTATGAAGAAGATCAGTCTTATGTTTTTACTTTTTGCCTTGTTTGCCCAATTATCTTTTGGAGCGGAAGAAGTCCTTACCATATCTCTGGATGATTGTATTATTAAAGCCATGCAGAATAACCTGAACATAGCTGTCGAAGTCTACAACCCTGAGATAGCTGATGTCTCACTGTTGAAGTCCAAAGAACAGTTTATACCTACGTTTGATCTGACCCTGGGAAATAGGAGAAATGAGAATCCTTCCTACTGGTTCATTCAGGGTGCAGAAACAGTTATCAGCAAATATAGAAACTACTCTTTGTCTGTGAACCAGAAGATTCCCTACGGAGGAAATTTTTCGATTTCTTTGGACAGCTATAAATCAGATACTAATGAAGCATTCCAGCTTATTAATCCCCGCTTTGGAAGCACACTCAGATTTGATTTCTCCCAGCCGCTTTTAAAGGATTTCGGTTTCGAAGTCAGCCGCAGAGAGATTTTTATTGCCCGGAACAACCTGGATATCTCCCAAAATCAGTTTAAGACTGTACTCATGGATACAGTGTATCTGGTCCAAGAAGGATATTGGAATCTGGTTTATGCTATAGAAGATTTTAAAGTCAAACAGCAATCCCTGCAGCTGGCCAGAGACCTACTAAAAAAGAACAAAAAAGAAGTAGAAGTCGGCAAAATCGCCCCTATAGAGATCCTTAATGCTGAGGCAGTAGTTGCCTCCCGTGAGGCTGATATTCTCCAGGCGGAGACACTTATCCGGAAAATGGAGGATAATCTAAAAAACCTGCTTAACCTTTCCATAGAAGGTGGAGCAGAGCTTGAAAAAATTGTTCCTCTAGATGAACCGAGATTTGAAAAGGTTGCAGTTTCTTTTGAGGCAGCATTACAACAGGCTGTACAAAACCGGCCTGATATAAAGATTAATGCAACAACTATAAAAACCAATGAATTAAAGTTTAAGGTTGCAAAAAACCAGATGCTTCCTGGATTAAGCTTGGACTTTTCCTATTGGAGCCCGGGAATTTCTGGAGACAGGGTTATTTATCTGAATGATAATCCGTTCTCTGGGGTAATAGTCGGCAAAGATAAGGGAAGTGCTGGAGATTCTATCAAGGATGCTTTTAACCAGCTTTATAAAAACTGGACTGTTGGGCTTACTTTAAGTGTTCCTTTGAGCAATTTCACTACCAGAGCTGATTTTGTTAAAGCCAGGATGCAGCTGGAACAGAGTCTTGTGGCCCAGGAGAATGTGAAGAAACTGGCTGTATTGGAAGTCAAGGATGCAGTAAGAGACATCAATACAAATTCAAAGCGGGTAGAGGCCTACAGGGTGGCGCGAGAATTAGCGGCAAAACGGCTGGAAGCAGAGGAGAAGAAGCTAAATGTCGGGCTGACAACTAATTATTTTGTGCTTCAGTACCAGGAAGAAATGGCCACAGCCCGTTCCTCTGAGCTTAAAGCCCTGATTGACTATAACTTGGCCCTGGCAAAACTGGAAAAAGCAGTGGGTACCAGCCTAGACACGCGGAATATAAAAATCACTGACATACAGTAAGATTTTAATTGATAATTTCGCTTCCGCTTTTTTGTATTGAAAAATAATCAGTATGCTTCTTTCCTATGTTTAATTCGGTAAATAGAGACTTTATAAAAGGAGGGGAGCATGAAGTCATGCTTTGAAGTTTTTATAATTGCTGTAATGCTCCTGGAAGCATGCATAGCTCCTGAAAGGCCAGAACCGGCTGATCTGGTATTACGTGGCGGTAAAGTCTGATTTCACTAAGCGGGTTCCTATATATACACTTCCTGTCGTACCGTGGATGGAGATAACATCGTGATTGTGGATCTTATGGCGAATTAGATTGTCTTTCCCGACAATCACAGCTTCGCGCTTATGGGAATCTACCTGCAAGCCTGTTGCGCCCATGACTGCGTTGTAGTCTCTTTTTTCAATACCGTTGACCGCAATAGCGGCGTGAGAAGTCGATCCGCCTTTGGATGCGAGCAAGGCGTCAGCTGAGAGTATCAAGGGGATATGCTCCGGAGCTGGACTTTCTAGGACCAAGATCAAGCCATCTACGTCGTCTCGCTCTGAAAGGTCCTCGTGCTTAAGCTTCTCAAGTTCCTCTTTGTCGAAGGTAACGATGCCGCGAAAAGCACCGCCGCGAATACCGATACCCTGGGTTGCCTCTTTGCCGGGATCTTTAAAGGCCGTCACCTTCCGATTCTTTCCAATCTCTGTTGCTCGGGCTTGCAGGATGCTGAGAACTCCGTGCTCGACAGTAAACTCGATCTCCTGGTCTGTTCCCATAAACCGCCGCAGCTTAGCGGCGCTGTGACGTAGGCGTCGGGCTAGCATAGGCATGAACGACTCGAGCTCCTCGATAGGCTTGAAAGATATTGACTTTGTCAAACCGCCGACGAGGTCATCACCTGCAGCTGAAAATTTAAAGTCTCCTGTAAGGGTGCGTACACCCAGCTCTGTGATCTTGCTCCGCGGAATCACTCCGGTAAGTGATGCCTGGGTTTCGTCCATGCCGGTGCGAATATCATGGCTCTTCCGGTTCCCCATCGCCATTTCCTGTACTATCGCTGCCGTTTGCCATGAGTCGCAAATGCCCTTGATCTCACGATAGCGGCAAGCTGCCTTGCTGTTCCAGGAGTCAAACACGGCGCGCAAGGCCATGAACAACTGTTTGACAGGATCTTGAAGCATATCCTCCAAAGCCTCGCCATATCCCTCTTTTTGGAGGATGTTCTTTGTCACATCAGCGATCTCCTTCATTTTTTCCCACGATAGGTCGTATTTATATTTCACTTTGTATTGCTCTTTGATTTTCTCCACGATATTGTATGATTCCATGTCTATGCCCCATACAGTCTGCCCGAATGAAGAGAGAAACCGCCGATAAGAGTCGTAGGCACACCAGGGATTCTTTTTAGCCAGATTATTTACAATCTCATCGTTCATGCCTACGAACAGCACTGTTGACAGCATTCCCGGCATGGAAAATACCGAGCCGCCGCGGATGGCGAGCAACAGGGGATGATCGGGGTCTCCAAACCTTTTGGTTTGGCTGGTCTGCTTGGAGATGTCGTTCTCGAGGATTTGGAGGTGTTTTACGACCTCAGCATATATTTTTTCATCTTGATTATTCTTATATGCACTGCTTCGAGGAAATGATGTGGGAAGGATGAAACCATCCTTGGTTGGAAGGTTCAGATAGCTGATATAGATAAGGCCGGATCCCTTGCCGCCGTATAAATTACGGAGGTTGAGTGGGGAGTTATCGCTCTCAACTCTCTGCTTAATTTTTTCTCGATGTGAGAGATGGATCACATCGAATGGATCAGGGGGAGCAGCTGAACAGACACCTGCGGTGCTAGTGAGGTCTTCTCCTTCCTCCTCGATGTAAGTGCGGGCAATGTCCGTAAAGTGCGCGATACTGTTTAGATCATGCATACACCGCTGTATGTTCGCCAGGGCATCCCTGAGTTCGTCTTCATTGAATTTGATCTTTTGGCGTAACTTCTCGAACGGTGAAGTCACCCGTTGGATGATATGGTGATAGTTGCGGTGGATTTGCTCGACTACATTCCTAATCTCGTGGTATGTCATGTTTGGGTTCTTCAACATAGAGGCTAGATCTCTTAGCTGCCGTGAGTGCAAACCGTCGTGGGTTAGGTTCAGCACACAGGCGTGTATGATTTCCAAACACTGCAGAAAATCTACTCCTTTTTCATTGTACTCGCTGGCGATTTGATTCAACGCCAGGTAGGCCATTTCTTCTAGGAGGCAGTCGAGTTTAAAGAGCAATAAGCGCTGCTCAGGGAATGCCCTTTCGTCCAAAGCATCATGCAGGCTCATGCGTTGCCGGCAAATTCTTTCAAATGTTGGGTAAAACTCATTGCGGTCATAGGCTGCAAGTAAGTTTTTCAGCTCGTTGAACACATCATCCTCGTAGGTGTGCCTTATATCCTGGATAAATTTGTTGACACAGCTCCTAAGTGCCTTCTCTGTGCTCTCCCGGTCGAATGAATCTTCGTCTGGCTTGAGATTGAGGAAATCTTTCAGTTTTTCCACGCTTCCTTTGGCTATAGGCAGGCGGGGGACAAAGTCTAAGATACGTCCCTTGATGATACGAAGGTGGTGATAGTACATCCAACGGTTCCCATCTTGCATTACCTCAACAGCAGCTTTTAACTCGTCGTTGAGGCTTTTGCCGAATTCGCAACGTACCAGGGTTGACTTATAGTCGAGCTGCCAATCATGGATTCGAGCGGTTGTTTCTGAGATGCCCAACAGCTGTTGGAGATTCTCGGCAATACGTTTTACGGCTTTTTTTGAGTGCTCATCGTTACGGGCTTCTTCGTCAGCCAGGGCGGGCACTGGGTATCCCGCTACTGCCAATTCGTCAGTCTCTCCAGTGTCTAGATACTTCATATAGGCCATTGCGAGCTTAAGGGTGTGCTTGCCCATGGCATGGTGGGTGTTGCGCCGGAGTTCATTGACGATCTTACTTCCTCGGATATGTATTTCGGAAAGGTCGATTGTGTCGTTCCATATTTGGTCGATAAGCTTGGGCTTTGTAACGACTGCGGCGATGTCGCGAACGAGGATGCGGACAAGAAACAGAAGCCGTTTAGAAAGAGGCATGTTGGTGAATCGTACTAGTTCCTTGAATAGATTGTGAACTTCTGACTGGAGGTTCTTTGTCTTGAGGTACTTTTTGAATGAGAACAAGCTCAATCGCGCCACTAGGATACGCAATACATACAGGGCCTCATTACGGTTGGCGCTTTTATTGATGTGAGCGAGATAATCAACCATATCCTGGATTCTTCTAAAGTGCACCGGTATGGCGCGGCAGGCATCGAAGTCAAACAGATCGCTCTCCAACTCGATAGGAGCACCCTTGACTCCAGCAAGGCGATTTAACAGCTTATCCGTGAGAATCGTACCATGGGCAATGGGGAGAGTGAGTATGGTTGTGGTTTTCCCTTCCTTAACCTCTTGTACAAAGAGAGTATCCCCGACGAGGTATGGAATAAACATCTGTTTTGGGGTAATGAATATGCGATTATTGACAATCCCGAAATGTCCCGCACGCTGGGCAATGAATTGTTTGGCTTTAACGTATTTGTAGAGGACGTTGTGCCGGGTGTCTAGGTCCGCCTCATTATAATATACAGAGAACAACTCCTTGTTGATGGCTGCGATTCGCATTTTTTCTTCCGCTGTCATTATATCCAGCTCCATTAATGTGGATGCAGGGAAGGCGTCTTGATCTTGATAAGAATTTCTTTTTTTAATCTCCACTCCTTTAGCTTGGATAATTCAGGTTGGCTCCTATATTAGCAGTATGACATATTAAATGTGTAATGCCTTATCAATTGTTTCAAATAATTTCCAATCCGGATTTAACTTTGGGAAGATCCAGCAAGGTTTTAAGGCGGACAGATCATTCTCTGTTACAAGCTTTGAGTTTCCGGTTAAAAAAATTATTGGCACATCACTCTGTCTTCGTATTCTGAACGAAGCCTCAATCCCGTCTATCTGTCCTTTGAGCTTTATGTCCATCAGGATTATGTCAGGAGTCTTCTTGATGGAAAAATCAACTGCCTCTTCTCCTGAAGAAAGGATGGAAACTACTTTATAACCATGCTCCTGCAGGATCATCTTTATACCCACTGCAATAATCGATTCATCTTCCACTATTAGTATTTTTGGGGGATTTTTCATTTCAGGTTTCTAAATATGATTTTAAACATCGTGCCGTTTTTTCTTGACATTGAAACTGTTCCCTCGATCTGTTCGGCCAGGATTTTTATTAGATACAGGCCAAGAGATTCTGTTTTGTCAAAATCAATGTCACCAGGGATGCCAACCCCGTTATCGCGGAAAATCAATTCACAAGATTTATTTTTCAGCAATTGCAGGGAAATTAGTATGTGACCTTTTTGCCCTTCGGGAAAGGCGTGTTTTAAACTATTGGTAAAGAGTTCGTTTAATATCAATCCGCAAGGGATGGCGGTTTTAATACCTAAAGATATATCCGCTATCTTTAGGTCAAGAGAAATATTTTCTCCTATGCCGGCGGAGCGGAGCAGTTCCTCAGCCCTTTTTTTGGCGTATTCTTTAAAAGGAATATTTGCAAAATCACTCGACTCGTACAATAGTTCATGCACTAAAACCATTGACTGGATTCTATTGACACATGTATCAAATGCATTAAGAGTCATTTTATCAGTGACCTCACGCCCCTGCAGATCGATCATGCTCTTAATGATCTGCATGTTATTCTTTACTCTATGGTGAATCTCCTGGAGGAGAGTTTCCCGTTCTTTCAAGTCTTTCTGAATTCTGTTTTTTGCCAGTCTAAGTTCGGTTATCTTTTGTTGTAATTCCTGAGTTCGTTCATTGACTAAATGTTGTAATAATAAGGCAGATTTTTTCTTTGTTCGATAGCGGGAATATATAAAAAGGACAATTAATAAAACAACAGCTAATATAAAAACGAGCTGCTGCCTATGTGACCGGACTTTTTGTAATTGAAGCTTATATGCCTGACTTTCCTTTTCCTTTTTCTCAGTTTCATACTTTACTTGCATTTCGGCTATATTTTCACTTAGCTTTTCCGAAAACATGATTTCTGTTAATTCTGAGTAATCTCGCTGATATTTGAGGGCTTTTTCATAGTCGCCTGTTTGTTCGTAATATAATGAATAATTTCCCAAATTGTCCTTGACTAGTCCTTTATTCTCAAGGTTTTCCGCTAACTCTTTTGATTCGAGAATATAGGAGTAGGCTTTCTCCGGCTGCTTGACTTTTAAATAGTACTCGGCAAGATTAAAAGTGGAAAGAGCAATCTCCCAATTATTTCCGAGTTCTCGGCCGATTTTCAGTGCTTTTAGCCGGTATTCCAAGCAAATTTTCATTTTTCCCTGCACTAAATACACGTTCCCAAGATTACTGTATATTTGAGATATACCGAGCCTATCATCGATTTCTTTTTTAATCTCCAGAGCCTTTAAATAATAATCTAAAGCTTCATCATATTGTTCCGTTTTTGCTTTTACATTCCCGATAAGGATTAATAACTGGGATATACTCTTTTTGTCTTCGCTTTCCTTTTTTATGTCCAAAGAATTTTGAAAATCTTGCAGCGCTTTATCAAAATTATCCATATAGAAATTTGCCTGTCCCATATTCCTATAAGAAAGAGCGATCCCGCTTTTGTCATTTATTTGTTCCATTATCTTCAGGGCCTTCATGAAATAATCCATGGATTTTTCACTATTGCCCAGATTATTGTAGGCAATTCCTAAATGATTATAAGCTTTGGCTTTGGATTTAAGGTCGTGAAACTTTTCAGCTAGTTTAACAGCCTGTTCTGCATATGTAATTCTTTCCTCAGGCTGCAGTTCCCAATATAAGCCTGCCAATTCGATTAGAATCTCAATTTTCTCTTGTTCCCCGGATGCGTTTTGCAGTCTGTTTTTTAGAGTGTCTATCTGTATGGGGAAAGCAGTAAGTATGTTTAGGCAAAAAAGAAGTGTTATAGATAAAAAAAAAGCAAAGAACTTTTTATTAATACACATATCTTATGCTTCTGCCTGAACCACTGATTAAATTAAATAATATTTGGTTGTAAATGTCAACTCAGGGCAGCTGGGAAAAGCACTTGCGAGCCTGGGGAAGTATAATAAACCACCCCATGAGGGGCCTTAACCGAATTTTACGTTCTTTTTGTCCTTAGCTTCTTTTTTTATTTATTTCTAATTTCTTCAGAAAATAATCCATAGAGATTCCGTTTAAATGAATACCAAGGTCATGGATTAAATCCCCTCCCATCGCAATGCCAAGAAGTTGGGGATACAGAAGAACCGGAATATTATAATTTCTTCCTAACTTTCTATTTATCACATTTTGTTGGTTGCTGTACATAAGATAACAAGTCTGACATTGAACAACCAAAAAATCTATTTTTTTGGATATTAAATTATCAAGTTTTTTTCTCACTAAAGACATGGCTATTTTATTAGAAACAGGGAAGCTTTTCCCTCCACAGCATAAATTAAGCGTTTCATATTGAACAGGAAAGGCTCCTGTCGCGGAAATTAGTTTATGAAGAGTCTTAGGATTGTCAGGGTCATCAAATCCATTAAACGCAGATTCCGGTTTTAGATAATGACATCCGTAATGAGGAGCAATCCGAAGGTTAGATAAATCTATCTTTATTTTTTCTTTTATTCGGTCAATACCTATATCTTCATATAAAACTCTAGAAATATGTTTTACTTTAGTTTTCCCTTCATACTTTAAATCAATTGTTTCTAATTTACTGTTTATTCTTTCCCTTGTGTCCTGATCTTTTAATTTTTCCACAGCCTCTGCTAAATGTCCGGTACAGGCAGCACATAGTGTTAGAATATCTAATCCTCTTTTTTCAGCAAGTGCTAAATTCATTGTTGCTAACAATAATCCCGCCTCTAGATTTAAATTAGTCTGATTGATTCCACAGCAGACAAAATCTTTAATGTCAACCAGCTCAATCCCGAGCTGTTTGCAAATCCATCGAGAAGAGAGCTCGTACTGAATTACTTGAGTCGGGGTTGTGCAACCTAAAAATAATGCGTAGCGATTCATTTTAACCTTTTATTTGAGCCTTAATCTTATCAATGCCTGTTAATTTAATTATTTTTTTGACTTTTGATCCATCCAATTTTAAATCAGGAAGAGAAAAAGATCTTCTCTTTTTAAACAGTGCTTCATCCGTAGTAAATACTAGGCCTGTTTTAATAATCTGTTTAGTTTGTTCAACCCATGCATTAGGGGCATAACCTTTTTTTGCTGCCATGTTTTTCAACACATTCAATATATTGAAAAATTTTACATTTTGGGGACAATGCTGTTCACAATTATGGCATGTCGTACAATACCAAATATAGGGACTAGTCAACACTTCTTCTCTCATCCCAAGTTTTACCATTTTAGCCAGTTTCCTTGGGTCATATTCAGGAAATATTTCATGAATAGGACATCCGGCAGTACATGTTCCACAAGCAAAACAGGCATTTAATCCCTTAGCATCTTCATGTTTCATAACTTCGGATTTAAAATCCGGATCAAGCTCTGCTAATTCAATATATTCTCCATTATTCTCTTCTTTTTCCATCTTATTCTTGCCTCTCAAGCTCCTCTAAAATTGCGTTCTTTAACTCCTCCTTTTTGGGAACATTGACAAATTTAAGAATTCCATTAATCGCTATAGCTGGAACTGACATAACAGCATATTGGCTGGCTCTTGTTGTATCAACAGTAATATCTACTTCTTCAACTGTTAATTTGTCTCCTAATTCTTTTGAAAACTCTTCAAGCATCTCCCTAACCGCGGGACATCCCACACATCCAGGGGACATAAATTCTTCCACATAAACTTCTCCCATGACCTATCTACCTCCTTTCTTTAATTTACTTGCATTTACTATAAATTGAGGAAGCTTTATCTTATTTTTCCTTAGTTCTGTATCAGCACAGGAAGCGGCTGCCTTAGCTTGGACGATTGCATTAGGAATGTCTTTTGGACCCTGGTCAGAACCACATATATAAATTCCGCGAACATTTGTTTCCACTGGACGAAGTTTAGGATGCATCTCTTTAAAAAATCCATCCTTATCCAGCTTTATACCCAGTGTCTTAGAAAGCTGCTCTGTACCTGATGAAGGAATTGTAGCACAAGACAAAACAACTAAGCCTGCTTCTAATTTTAGAAGCCTCCCAATTTCAGGATCTTCTACTTTTAAAGAGAGATCCTTTGTTTCTGTATCCTGGATAACCTCACTTGGCCTTGCCCGAATGAAATTAATCCCAATTTCTCTGGTCCTGCTGTAATATTCCTCAAAACCTTTACCTACAGTCCTCATATCTATAAAGCAAATATAGATTTCAGCTTCAGGTAAAACCATCTCCTTAATAATCTGCGCATGCTTTAACGCATACATACAGCAAATATTTGAACAATAAGGATTTGTGCTCACATCACGAGAGCCTACACATTGAATCATCACAATCCTTTTTGGCTCTTTACCATCACTCGGTCTTAAAAGTTGACCTTTTGTGGGGCCATCAATGTCCAAAAGTCTAGCTAATTGAAATTGGGTAATAACATTGTTATAGCGTCCGTATCCATATTCACTTTTTTCTGTAGGATTATATTCATCAAAACCCGTAGCAACAATTATCGCACCAACTTTTATTTCTACTGTTTTCGGTTTCTGGCCGAAATTTATAGCATTAGTAGGGCATTGCTTTTCACACAACCGGCATACACCTTTCCTAAAATAAAGGCAGTTTTGGGCATCAATAACAGCCTTTTTAGGGATTGCCTGGTCATAAGGAATATATACTGCTTTCCGTTGTCCCATTCCCGCGGAGAATACATCATCCTTTACCTTGACAGGACATTTTTCTACACACTCTCCGCAGCCAGTACATTTATCTGCTTCAATATACCTAGGGTTCTGAACAATTTTGACATGGAAGCTTCCTATATACCCTCCCATACTCTTTACTTCCGAATTTGTTAACAGAGTAATATTAGGATGTATATTTGCATATGCTGTTTTAGGAGCCAGTATGCAGGGAGCACAGTCATTTGTGGGGAAAACCTTATAAAGTAACGCCATCTTCCCCCCAATAGTAGGCAGCCTCTCCACGATATGAACTTTATACCCTTTGTCCGCTAAATCTAATCCTGCTTCCAGGCCAGCAACTCCTCCTCCTATCACTAAAGCTGATTGTTCTGTTTTTATTTCAGCCATAGGAATTAACCGCTTTAGCCTCATCCTCTTCACTGCAAGTTCAATAAGCTTCTTTGATTTTTCTAATGCTTTTTCAGGAGCTATTTTTTGGGGGCTTCCGTGCATAGTCCATTTTCTTATGTCAATTAAATCCACAAATTGCGGCTCTATTCCGGCTTTTTCTCCACATCTTTGAAAGGTCATAAGATGCAGAGAGGGAGAACATGCAACCACAACTATTCTATCCAATTTTTGTTCTTGAATAGCCTTTTGGATGTCTACCTGACCATCTTCAGAGCAAGAGAATTTATTATCAACAACATATGATACTTCCTGTATTTGTTTCGAACTTTCAATCAAAGCTTCAATATTTAGCCCCCCGGCTATGTTTTTGCCGCAGTGGCAAAAAAAAACTCCGATTCGTTTTTTTTTATCAGGAAGCATTTTTTATAAAGATTTATTGTTGTGCTCTACTATATCCATAACAGCTACAGCAGCTTGGGACACAGCTGTCGACACAAGCTTAACGGAACACTCAGTCACATCGCCAACTGCATATACGTTATTAATATTAGTCATATTCTTTTTATCAACCATAATATATCCATTATCATCCAGCTTTATACCTGATTCTCCTACCAGCTGACTGTTTGGAATACTTTCCAATTGAAAAAAGATCCCATCAGTTTCTATTTCTTTAGTGCTTTCAGTTTCTTTACCAGATAATACAACACTTTTAACATTAAGCTCCCCTTTAATTTCTTTTAGCTCCACACCTTTTATTATTTCTATATTATGTTTTTCAAGACTATCTATAAGGATCTTTTCCGAACATAATTTGTCTTTCTGACAAACTAGCTTTGTAATAGATGCTATATCAGAAAGATAGATAGCTACTTCTGCTGCTCGACTATCTTCTCCTACTATGATTACTCGCTTGTTTTTAAAAAATGCTCCGTCACATACTGCACAATAACTTACGCCTCTACCCTGAAATTGTTTTTTTCCTGGTACTTCAAGGACTTTAGGGTGTGTTCCAGATGCAATAATCACAGATTCAGCCGAATATTTAAATTTTTCTGTTTTTACAAACTTTTGTTTACCTTCAAAGTCTAGTTCAACTGCTTTTTCGAATTGATGTATCTCTCCCCCAGTCTCTTTGCATTGTTGGACCATCTTATCGGTTAGTTCTTTTCCTGTAATTTTTTTATTGCAGCCTGGATAATTATCAAGAAAAGGAATTTCAGCTGCTTCGCCTCCTAAAATATTTTCTTCGAATATCATGGTACTAAAGCCGTAATAAGCTGAATAAAAGCCCGCACTCAAGCCTGCCGGGCCTGCACCGATCACAATTATATTCCCACGTTTCATTTTTATCTCCTTCTTAGCTTTCCTTTAAAGCTAATTATATTAAATCCATTTATGGTACTGACAGACCTAAAAATTAAATATCCAAGGTAAAAAAGTATATACCAATAAATGGAATAAATAAAGTTTTACTCCTAAAAAAGGCAAAAAATTGAAGTACATTTTAAGTGATTCAATGCGGATTATTGACATACCTACTTTGATTTTGTTATTCTAATGCATTAAGTTTTAGAAATATAAAAATTCTAAGCGAGAAATAAATAAAAAAATATCGGATTAAATAATAAAATGATTGAGTGGCTAAAAAAAGAGAAAGACTTTGAACAGGTTAAAGAGAAAAATAATAAATTTTTGATTTTGTTTTTTTATGCAGATTTCTCTTCTGCTGCAAAGCGTTCTCTTTCTGAAATTAAGCAGTTTAGCAAAGAAAATAAACAATTGCCGATCTGTATTATCGATGTGGGAAAAATAACAGGGATACATAATCAATTTGGAGTAGAAAATATTCCTACAGTCTTGGCACTTCAGAAGGGAAAAGTGACTAAGAAGATAGACGGAGTTGAAAGTGCTAAATTTTATTCTTATGTTTTTGCTGGGATACATTCCGCACGCCCTAAAACAGGTAAAAACATAGTTTCCCATAGAGTGATTGTATATGTAGGGCCTGGTTGTCCTGCGTGTGCAAGTGCAAAGACCTACTTACAGCGTCAGGGTATTAGATTTAGGGAAATAGATATATCGCGCGACCAATATGCAGCCGAAAGATTGGCTCGACGTAGTGGGCAGATGGCTGTGCCTCAAATTGATATTGACGGACACTTAATAGTAGGTTTTGATCAGGCAAAAATCGACACTCTCCTTTCAATTTAATCAGGAGGTTATAATATGAAATTAGAGCCAATCAAGGGACGTATTTTAATAAAGCCTATTAAAGCTAAAGAAAAGACATCCAGTGGTATTTATCTTCCGGATACATCTGAAAAAAAGGATAACGAAGGAAAAGTTATTGCCATTGCAGAGGATGCCACTGAAGAAATCGCTATAGGTGACCGGATAATTTATAATGAATTAAGCGGGACTAAAGTGAAGTTCGAGGGGGAAAATTATATTTTGCTTAATGAAGATGATCTTCTGGTAAAATATATAGAATTAGATAAAATTCCGGAAAAGAAGTAGGTAAAAAAGCAAGATAATAATTTAAAAAGAAGGAAAAGCCTAATTTATATAGCGGATTCTTCTTTATATTTTTCTCAGAAATTCATTCAGTAATTGAGATAACCTTTTATTTGATTCCTCCATTTCCTGGGCTGCCTGTAATATGCTATTATAAATTGCCTCATCTCCCAGGCTCTCAGCTTTCTCCCCCCATTTCCTAAAGTTATCACTGTACTTTATGTTATGTTCAGTCCATGAAGTTAAGATTTTCATAAATTTTCCCAATTCGTCAACAGGATATTTATTTAGAACTTCCTCAACTTTTGAACGAATAGTTTGCTCAGGAACCGCACCTAGAATTTCATCAACTTTTTCACCATTAACAAAAAACATCTGCATAGGTATGCTCATAATTCCATATTTCATTGCCGTCTGCTTATTTTCATCCACATTCATCTTGCAGAATTTAAAATTTTCGTATTCCTCTGAGAGCTTGTCATATATTGGAGTAACCATGTTACACGGGCCACACCAGGGAGCCCAAAAATCAACCTCTATGGGAATGTCCGAATTTAATACTGCTTGCTCAAAATTTTGATCTGTAACTTCTATTACCTTACTCATATTTTATCCTTTAAATTTTATTTTAAATGTCCATAAATAAGCACATTTTTTATAACGCAGTATATTACTATCGAGTTAGTATCAAGTCAACCTCCATGTCTCTTTCTATCTAAGTTTTGTTATTTATAATCTTTTTATTAACACTTCAGCTTAAATATTTAGACGGCGAAAAAACTTTCTATTTTGTTATAACGAAAATAATAGTAAAATGCTCTCTTATAAGATTTGATATTGGTTAGGAGGATAATAATGAGTCTGATTTCCGCCCAAGATTTGACCAAGGTATATACTCTGGGGGAACTGGAGGTAGAGGCCTTGAAGTCTGTAAGTTTTACTGTTGAGCCTTCATCTTTTGTCTCATTTGTGGGCCCTTCAGGCAGCGGCAAGACAACGCTTCTGAATCTCATCGGGTGTCTTGACCGTCCTACATCAGGCAGCCTCATGGTAGCCGGAGCGGATATTTCCAGTCTTTCCCGGAGAGAGGCGGCTGATTTCCGTGGTAAAAACCTGGGCTTTATTTTCCAGGATTTTAACCTGATGCCGGTCTTAACTGTGTATGAAAATGTGGAATATCCGTTACTGGTGGTTCAGAATGTTGCTGCAGCAGAAAGAAAAGAAAGGATTTTATCGCTGTTGGATACAGTAGATATGCTTGATCAAAAAGATAAATATCCTGACCAGATATCGGGGGGGCAGAAACAGAGAGTGGCTATTGCCCGGGCTCTGGTCACCAACGCGAGCTTGGTCCTGGCTGATGAGCCAACCGCTAATCTGGACAGCAAAACCGCATTCATGGTAATCGATATTATGCATAAAATGAAAGATGAATTGGGAGTGACCTTTATCTTCTCCACTCATGATAGAAAGATCGTCAGAGAAGTTGAGACTATTTATACTTTAACAGATGGCATGATTACCGGAAAAGCCGCTGGAAAAGGAGGCCGTCATGTTTAAGCTGGTAAAGATCGCGGCGAGAAACCTGTTGAGATATAAGAGGCGGACCCTACTGACATCTTCTTTAATTGCTGTGGGTGTGACATTTGTGCTTGTATTTGTATCCTCTTCAAGCGCTTTTAAGAATCTTATGATAGGCCAGATAACAGATTCCATGCTAGGTCATATTCAAGTTCACAAACAAGGCTATATGGCTTCTATCGACAGTCTGCCTTTGACTCTAAATTTAAGCCCGGAAAATATGAAAAAGCTGGAAAAAGCGATTAATTCATTACCCGGAATAGAAACTTTTTCTCCTCGGATTAAATTCGCCGGAATGTTCAGTAATTTTATGGAAACCACCAATATCAGAATTAATGGAGTATACCCTGATAAGGAAACAGCAGTTGCCCCGCTTCTTCCCGGCAGGGTCAAAGAGGGGGAAAAAGTTATAAAGAAAGGCGAAATATTTATACCCGAACTCCTGGCCAAAGGAATGAAAGTCAAGCTCGGAGATACTATTGTGATCATTGCTACTAACCGGGATGGCTCTGTAAACGGAAAGCAGTTCAGAGTAGGCGCGGTTATTGAGAGCGTTACCGGTCCCGGAGGAAGGGATGGTTATATGCACATTGATGATGCGAGAGAACTGCTCCGCATGGAGCAGATGGAGATAAGTGAAGTCGCTATCAGGCTGAGTGACTTTGATAAGCTGCACAGTGTCAGTGCCGGCCTCACGTCAGCTCTTTCCGAAGAGACCAACAAGGCTGGGAAACCGATCTTTGATGTCCGAACTTGGGAGGATTTATCCCCTTTTTATAATGTTGCCCAGATGATAGATATCATGACTTTTTTCATAAAGCTTATGCTTATTGCCATAGTGTTGATAAGTGTTATGAATGTTATGATAATGGCGATTTTTGAACGTATAAGGGAAATAGGTACTATGGCGGCTATTGGCACTCAACCTGGGAAGATTCTCTTTTTGTTTTTAATCGAGGGATTCTTCCTGGGCGTATTTGGCACGATAGTCGGAATTGTCTTTACTTCTCTGGCGACTTATACCATTAATGTAGTGGGGATATCGTTTAATTTCGGCCGTCAGGTGGGGCTGATCCTTTCACCTCGTCTCGAAATGGGACAGATTTTCTTGATTTCAGGCATTGTAATTTTGGTTTCAGTGCTGGCAGCACTGCATCCGGCTTTTAAAGCTTCGAGGATGGAGCCTATCAATGCTTTAAGGCATGTATAAGCGGATAAGCTTTTTGCAGGCTTTAGTTATGGCAAAAAATAATTATGGAGTATAGAGATGCATAGATTTAATATTATTTTATTGGCGCTTCTTACCGTTATACCCCTATCAGCTGTTGATGGGGATGAAATTCTGAAAAAATTGGATAGAAACTTGAGCCCTGAGTCCTATGAGTCGTATAGAAAACTTATCAATATTGAACCTAACGGGCGCAAAAAAGAATTCGTGTTGTTCACAGTAAAAAAGGGTGCGGATAAGGTTGCAGCTCTTTTTATATCGCCGGCTAGTGAAAAAGGGCGCAGCACTTTGCGGCTGGATGAGAACATGTGGCTTTATATACCCAATGTTGGGAAACCGGTAAGGATTACCAGCATGCAGTCTGTAGTAGGAGGGGTATTCAATAACGCTGATATTCTCCGCCTGGATTATGCTGTTGAGTACAATGTGGAAAAAGCGGAAGACAAGGACAAAAAGCTACTCCTTCACCTTAAGGCCAAAACAAATAGTGTTGCATATGACCGGCTACGGATATGGGTGGACAAAACACGTATCCTGCCTGATAAGATTGAATGCATGACTGAAGCTTATATGCTGATAAAGACAATTTATTTTAAGGAGGTCAAGGATTTTGGCGGGGGCATTGTCCGGCCTTCGGTAATGGAAACAGACAGCCCCCTGCATGAGGGTTATAAATCGATCATGATTTTCGCGGGGATCAAAAAGAGGGAATTTAAAGATGAGGTCTTTACCATGACCTTTATGCCAAATATGGAAACATTACGAAAGTGAAATATCTCAGTATCTTCCTGCTCGTATGCTGTCTTTTTCTGCGGACAGGTTATACCCAGGAAGAATACTCTTTTGACCTTTCAGAGATAGAAAAGAAGGCTTTTCAGTTCGGCGGATACTTGGAGGCAAGGCCGGTCTTTTCTTTGCTAGACCAGGATTCTAATTTTTATCTACTTAGGTTTTATGACAGCTCAGTAAGCAAGACTGCTTCGGAATATAATTTCAAAGCCCTACTGGATTTAAGCTTTGAGAAAGGCATAGCAAAAGCCCAAATGCGTCTTAATACGGACCTGAGCTATTTTGATAAGGATTGGTCCCATAAGAGCAGCCTTTATGAAGGATATCTTTCGCTAAAACCTTCCCTGCAATTTCAGATAGGTATTGGGAAAAAACGCCTGAAGTGGGGGAAAGGTTATGCTTGGAATCCGGTCGCATTTATTGACAATCCTAAAAACCCCTATGACCCTGACCTTGCTTTAGAAGGCTTTACAGTGTTTTCTGCCGACTATATAAAAAGTTTTTCGGGTAAGCTGAAAACACTGACTGTTACTGCGGTCCTGCTCCCGATTTTTGAGCATATAAACAGTAATGCAGGCAGTTTAAACACTCTGAATTTCGGAGGAAAGTTTTACTTTTTGTTATTTGATACGGATATTGACCTGTTGTTTCTTGCCGGCCCTGGAGTTTCGTCCCGCTATGGGATTGATTTTTCCCGTAATATTGCTTCTAATTTTGAGATTCACGGAGAATGGGCTTATATAAATAGTTATCCCAAAAGAATCCTTGATGAAGCAGGGATTTCCTATGATGAAGAGAAAGCCGGTAACAGTTATCTCCTAGGAATCCGCTTTCTCACTAAAACCAATACCACTTTTTTTCTGGAATATTATCGGAATGGAAAAGGCTATTCCCAAGAGGAAATGGAAAATTATTACGGGGCAATTGAGAGGGCTTATGAAATGTTTCTGGAAACAGGATATGAAAACGACCTGCGCCTGGCCTCTTCTTTATCTGATTACCGCACATTTACTCCAGCAAGAAACTACCTCTATCTGCGCATCAGCCAGAAGGAACCGTTTAATATACTTTATTTTACTCCTTCAATTACCAGTATCTGCAACCTAAAAGACAGAAGTTTTTCCCTTGCCCCGGAAATGCTTTATTCTCCGGTCACGGACCTTGAACTGCGGGCCAGGGCAATGTTTCTGTTAGGTAAAAAAGGTACGGAATTCGGGGAAAAACAGAACGATTTCCGGCTGGAACTACGCTTCCGGTTTTACTTCTAATTTAACCTGACCTATTCATATCGTGAATAATCCAGGTGAATAAAAAATTATAAAATAGGGGAGCAGGTTGTATTAGAGAAATAATTTCCCCAGAGTAACCAATCCAAGTACTAGAGTAGCTATTCCCACAATCAATTTCAGATGCACATTCTTAAATCTCTTGACTGTATAAGCTGCAAAAGGAACGGAAAGAATGGCTCCTAAAATTAATGAAGGGGCAATATCCCATTCGATTGTGTGATTTGTATAGACCAAATAAGCAATAACTCCTACAAAACACGTCAGGCCTTCAGAAAGAGAAGTAATCCCTATTGCATTTTTAGACTTTACTCCAGATAAAATTTGACCGCTGGTAACTAAAGGACCATAACCTCCTCCGCTTATTCCCTTGTTAAATGCTGCCAACAGCCCAAGAGAAGAGATTTTAAGCCATGAGAATTTAAATGTGCGGTTTAAGTTGATAAGGATCAGCAGCCCCATGCTGAATACAAGCACTCCGATATAAAGCTTCACATAAAACTTCGGCAAACTTAGAGCAACTAAAACAGCGGCAATAGTTGCAAATATGCTGCAGCCAGCCAGAACAAGTGCTGTCTTAGAGTCATCTGTGCCGATCTTAAAGTCAGCATTTTTTAAGCGGTGATGTAAAAAAGCTGCACTCAACCCTGAAATCAACTCAGATAATAAAATAGCAGGAACAATTTGAAGGGGACTATATCCCCAGATCAATAAAAGAGGGGTAAGAGTGGTTCCAAACCCCATGCCCAGAGATGAATCAACATACTCACAAATAAATGCAAGGACTATTATTGCGAGGGAAAATTCAAATAAATGCATGATTCCTCCTTACTTGAAATAGTTTTTTTTGCCTTAATGCATAGCTGTATAAACTCCAATAGTATCCTAATTGTAGTATAATTGTATTCCAATTATAATATACTGTCAATATGTTTTTTTATTTTTTAAATAATAGGAAATTTTATGATTTTGGGTGGAATGTTATACAGGGAAAGACAAAATCTTAAGGCGGAGTTTGTCTAGGAAGGACAACTTAAAAATATCCCAGATTTTTTAGCCTTTGCTGGATGGCTTTTATTTCCTCTGCAGAAAGATCTTTCTTGTCTTTGTTTTTTGCAGACATGAGGTCCCTTAATATATATACTACAAACTCATTGACACTGCTGAATCCACTCTCTTGGATTACAGTCTTGAGTCTCTCATAAAGGGGTCTGGGAATTTTCAAGGTAACCTTGTCTTTAGCCATCTGTTGCATTCTAAAATATGTCGTTCTATTAAGTCAAGGTAAATAGATTTTCCAGTTTTACATATAAAAAAGAAAATATACAATACAAGTAACTAAGATTCCTACCAGAAGATTCATTGGAATACCCACTTTAAGAAAATCCTTGAATTTATACCCTCCGGGGCCATATACCATCAGATTGGTTTGATATCCAATTGGGGTTGCAAAACAAGCGGAAGCGGCAATAGCAATAGTAATCATAATGGGTTTAGGTGCGATCTGTAAATTTTGAGCAGTGGAAAGAGCAATTGGAAATATAAGTGCAGCAGCTGCATTGTTTGTAATTAGCTCTGTATAAAAACTGGTTATAAAAAATATACCTGCTATAATTCCGATTATTCCAAAACCTTCAAGTGAATTAATCAAGCCATTTGCTATTAAATCTGCCAAACCTGAATTAGTCATAGCTTTCCCAATACCAAAAGCGGATGCAATAATAAGCAACACATCAAAATCTACTGAGTTTTTAGCTTTAGTGGGATTAATTATATTAATCGAGACCATTAATATGGCAGTTATTGCCGCAGCCATAAGCATAGAAGTTATTTTTAGAGCTGCAGCAAGTACCATAAATATTAATAAAACCAGGGAAACATTTCCCTTCCAGGTTGGTTTTGAATAAATATCTACGCTGGCAGAAACCAGTGAAAAATCAACAGAGTGATACCAATTTTTATCAAATCCTTTTTCAGCAAGTATAAATAAAGTATCATTCGGCTTTATTATAATATCTCCAATTTTTTTGTTCACTCTAGTACCGCTGCGATGCACTGCTAAAATTACAGCATTATATCTATCCCGAAATTTACTTTCACGGACAGTCTGTCCAACTAATGTCGAAGAATTGGAAACTACAGCTTCATATGTATTTGTTTTATCACCGATTTTCGCGGGATTTTAACCGTCATAGAAATATAAGATTTTTACCCAAGATTCATCCAAACTTAAGTGTATGTTTTATCCCATCAAGCCATGAAAGCGATTGAGGTAAACGCTGCCATGGAACAGTCCTCA
>JAUWNW010000167.1 GCA_030612445.1 Candidatus Aminicenantota bacterium | reverse complement strand
AAGGGGTCAAGTCTTCATATTCCACATTGCCTCCATATTTACTATTAAGAATATAGTAATGTGGAATATGAAGACTTGACCCCTCTCCTTTTCGATCATATTCCACTTGACAACCACTGCTTTTAGTGTCATCATATTTTTGTCTTTAACCAGGTTTAAAAGTGCAGGGAAGCCCGTGAGAATCGGGCACAGCCCCCGCTACTGTGATCGGGTACAAATTCCGGCAGAATCCACTGTTTTCCAAATGAAAACGGGAAGGGTCGGAAAGTGGATGAACCGAAAGTCAGGAAACCTCCTTTAAACCAGGATAACCCATCTTCGGGTGGAAGGTAGGGTGGTTTTTTATATCCTCCCATACTTTTCTCCTAAGAATTAGACTATCAGGAGGAAGGAATGATTAAAAGAATTCTCAGCATTCTGCTTTTAGCAGTAGTTGTCGCTTTCCCGGTTTACGCAGACAAAGGCTCTGACAACACGCAGGAAAAAGCAGCTCAAAAGCTTCACCATGAAATCACGGTCACAGCCAACCGCATGGAAACTTCAGTAAAAGAAACAGCCAGCTCTGTTTCCGTTATAACCAGAGAAGAACTGGAAAAACTGCAAAAAAGAACCGTCTATGAAGCTCTTAAAGAAGTTGTGGGGCTGAACACCATTCAGAACGGACCCACTGGCTCCTCAGCTTCCGCTTCGATCAGGGGAGCCAATTCAGAACATACCAAAGTTTTGCTGGATGGGGTAGAGATGAATGATCCAATCTCTCCCAGCCGCTCATTCAATCTGGGACATCTGCTTATTGAAAATATTGAACGTATAGAAATAATCCGGGGACCGCAGAGTACACTTTATGGCTCAGATGCTATGGGCGGAGTTATAAACATAATCACCCGGCAGGGGCAAGGAAAACCCCGGTTCAACCTGTCAACTCAGGGAGGATCATTTAACACTCTTACAGAAAATGCCGGCATTTCCGGGAGAATAGAGAGTTTCTCTTACTCTCTGGGCATTTCCCATTACCGCACAGACGGATTTTCTGCAGCCAGCGACCTGTATGAGGGAAATCATGAAAAGGACGGTTATAAGAATCTTTCCATCTCCGGCAAAGCAGGCTTGTCTCTGCAGAAAAACATCAGCCTGAATTTTTCCTTTCGCACCTGTAAGGCCAATTCGGACATAGATAGTTTTGGCGGACCTTATGGAGACGACCCAAACCAAACCGAAAACAACAGATCCCTTATCCTCAACTCCAATTTCCGCGCCCTCTTCTTACAAAACCGTTGGGAAACAAAATTGTCTCTTGCTTATATCGATTATTCCCGCACCTATGATAACCCCTGTGATGAGCTGCATCCTTTCAGCTCGGATAATTCCCTCTACAAAAGCTCTCTTGTTAAACTTGACTGGCAGAACAATTTTTATACACATGACACCAACACCATCACTGCCGGTTTGGAATTCACCCACGAGCAGGGCGAATCAGAATATCATTCCCTGGGTATATGGGGCCCCTTCGATAACATCTTCCCGTTACAAACAGCCCGCCGTATCGGGGCATATATTCAGGACAGAATTAACATCAGCGACCGTTTTTTTTCAACCTTTGGCGCACGCCTTGATAATCACAGCAAAGCCGGAATAGCTTTTACATTCCGGATTGCACCCGCTTTCTTTTTCACTAAAACCGGCACAAAGCTTAAGGCCACTCTCGGTACTGGTTTTAAGGCCCCTTCGCTTTATCAGCTCTATGCTCCCGGAACTATCTGGGGGCCGGTCGGCAATCAAAAACTTAACGCAGAAAAATCATATGCATGGGACGCAGGCATTGAACAGAGCTTATTCAGTAACCACTTGACTCTTGGATTGACTATTTTTTCCAACAGGTTTAAAAACCTCATCGACTTCGACTATCTCCATGGTTATCTAAATATCGGGAAAGCCTCCACTTATGGCTTAGAGTTTATTTGCAAAGCCACTCCAGTAAAGAATCTCCTCCTCTCAGCTGCATATACCCGGATGGAAGCCAGGGACGAAACGGTAGACGAAAATCTCCTTAGGCGCCCCAAAGACAAATTATCCGCCCAGCTCATCTTTAATTTCCTGGAAAAAGCCGACATGACGATCACTTTGCTTCATATGGGAAAAAGAGAAGATAATTTCTTCTCTGGGTTCACATCTTCCCGGGTAACCATGGACAGCTATACTTTGCTCAATGCCACCGCCGCCTATGATATTCTCCGTTACACCCGAGTATTTATCCGTTTTGACAACATTCTGAACAAAAGATATGAAGTCATCAAAGGCTATGGAGCTCCAGGGTTTTCAATATACGGCGGATTTAAGCTTGATTTTTAAGCTTAAATAATGTTTTATCATTGTTTGCTTTAAAGCAAACAATGATAAAACAAAACCATCTCCCCGCTCTCCCCCCTAAGCTTAATTCTTTCAATAATCTCTTAGCAAGTTTTTTCCTCTTTTTATGCACACAAATTATTGAGGAGGTCGTATGACAAAAAGAACCTATTTAATCCTGTTTTTTCTTTTGCCCTGTTTAACATTCAGCCTATGGGGACAGAAGCCAAAAAACGAAACCCTTACCCTTGACCAATGTGTCTCTATCGCGATTAAAGAAAACCCGCTTATTCTTTCTTCCTTTCAGCAGTATCAAGCATCTCTAGCCCGTATCAGCCAAGCAAAAGCTTTCTCCCAGCCTTCGCTTAGCTGGGATTCGGATCTGCAGTCCAAAGTTTTTAATTTTAAAAACCCGGGAGAATGGTATTTCGGCTTAAGCCAATCACTCGAATTTCCTGGAAAAAGATCACTGCGGGGAAAAATCGCCTCCAGAGAATCAAGCGAAATCTTCCAGGATGTAGAACTATTAAAGCTTGATATTGTTTTTCAGGTCAAGCAAGCATTCTATAATCTTCTCCTATCCCAGGAAAAACTTAAATATGCGGAGCTTAACCTGAAGCTTTCCCAAGACTTTCAAAAAAAAGCCGAGCTTAAATTTGAAGCCGGAGATGTAGCTAAAGTCAAAGCTCTCAGGGCTCGCGTCGAAACCGCCAAAGCAGCCAATAAATTAAGAGTGGCTACAAATGAAGTAGGCCTGGCCAAAGCATATCTCAACTATCTTATGGCAAGAAAAAAGCATACTCCCCTGGAGGTCTCAGGAAAGCTGAAAAAACCAGCAGCCAATCTTAATCTCGAAGAGCTTAAAAAAAGGGCCTTTGCTTTTAGACCAGAAATGAAAAAGATCGGTTTTTCCCTGGAAAAACAAAACCTGCAGAAAAAAAACTCCTATATGAACTATCTCCCTGATTTTGATCTAGGCGTTAACCGTCACAAAGTCGCAGGAGAAGGCTCCTGGTGGGATGTCACTTTGAGTTTCCCCATCCCGCTCTTTTTCTGGCAGCCGGCCAGAGGCGAGATCGCCGAAGCCCAGGCCAATATTAGAGCCATACAGAGAGAAGCAGAACATCTTAAAAATTTAATCGCTTTAGAAGTCGAAGAAGCTTATATGAATGCCACCGCAGCCAGAAACTTGTGACCCTGCAGAGTGAAGAAGTCGGCTCAGCTAAATCTGAATTCTATAAAGCCCAGACAGATTACGATCTAGCAAACATCAACTGCGAACGAGCAAAACTCCTCTTTGACCGGGGAGCAGGAGCTGAAAAAGACTATCTGGTCTGCTCAGCTAACCTGAAAGTGGCTGAAAGCAGCCTTAATGCAGCTGAAAAAAAACTGCATGTACTGGGATTTTCCGAAGAACAGGTAACAGCAATCGCTGAATCTCATCAAATCAACCCAATTATTAGCCTTTTCGCGCCCTTACAAGGGAAAATCATCAATAACAATGCTATTATAGGCGGAATGGTGGACCAAGGAACAGAAATCTTAGTCATCATGGACCCCAGAATTCTCTGGATCGATGCTGACATTTACGAAAAAGATATAGCTAAAATCAGGGTAGGACAAAATGTGGAAGTCACTGTCCCCGCCTATCCCGGAGAAATATTTACAGGGAAGATAAGCTATATCAGCGACGTGTTAAATGAAGAGACCCGCACTATTACAGTCAGGACTGAAGTCGTAAATAAAGAGATGAAGCTTAAGCCTGGAATGTTTGCTGATATAAAAATCTTTCTCAATCACCAGGACAAAGCACTTGTGATCCCCCAGGAAGCACTGCTGGATGACAAAGGCGACACAATCGTTTTTATCAGGCGCGGAGAGCAGTATTTTCTCCAGGTCGTACAAACCGGTGCAAAAGAAAATGGATTTATTGAAATTGTAAGCGGACTCTCAGAAGGCGAAGAGATTGTCACTACTGGAAATTTCCAGATCAAATCCAAGCTCTATGAAGAGATCTTAAAGAAAGGGCACGTTCATTAATCCCCCAGGGAGAGAACAAAATGATAGATAAATTAATCGATTTTGCCCTAAGCCATCGTTTACTTACTATCCTGCTGATCTTGCTTGTTTCCATCTGGGGAGTCATAGCTTATATAGGTATGCCCAAGGATATCTACCCTGACCTCAATGCTCCTCTTGTCAATATTATTACAGAAAATGAAGGCATGGCAGCTGAGGATGTGGAAAGGCTTATTACTTTTCCCCTTGAAAGTCTGCTCAACGGCGCTCCTAATGTAACCCGGGTTCGGTCGGAATCAGCTACGGGCGATTCAGTCGTCACCGTGGAATTCGACTGGGGTATGGATATCTATCTTGCCCGCCAAATTGTCTCCAGCAAACTGGAACTCATCAGCGGACGTCTCCCCCTCGGCACAAGCCCGCCCATGTTAGGCCCGGTTTCCTCCCGCATGGGAGAGATCTTCGAGTTTGCCGTTATAGGAGAAGATACCGATCCTATGGAACTTCGCTCAATCGCAGACTGGACCATCCGCTACCGGCTGCAGGGAGTATCAGGGGTTTCTTTTGTCATAAATCTGGGCGGTTTTATCAAACAGTTCCAGGTATTTCTTAAGCCTGATATGCTTAAGCACTATGACATCACCATAAATGAGATCAAAGAGGCTATCGAAAAAAGCAACCGTAATTTTTCAGGCGGAATTCTGTTGAAAGGCTCCCAGGAATCCCTCATCAAAGGAATCGGCCGGATCGAGACCCTGGAGCATATAAAAAATACGGTAATCACCTCTCGAAATAATGTCCCCGTCTATGTAAAAGATATCGCTGAGGTAAAAGTAGGAGCAAAATTCCGCCGGGAATCCGGAAGTCATAATGGCAAAGAATCCGTATATGTTACAGTAGAAAAGCAGTACGGCGGCGACACTTTGGGCGCCATTAGCAATATTAAAAATGCTCTGGCAAATATAGCTAAAGACCTGCCGGAAAAAATCAAGATCAAACCTTTCTACGATCAATCTGTGCTTATTACAAAATCCATAAGCCATGTTGAGATCACTATGCTGGAAGGATCCATCCTCATCATCTTAGTCATGCTGTTTTTCATGTGGAACCTGCGGAGTTCTTTTATCGCCTCTTTGACCATCCCCTTTTCCATCCTTATAGCCCTGGTGCTTATGGA
>JAUWNW010000049.1 GCA_030612445.1 Candidatus Aminicenantota bacterium | reverse complement strand
CCCATCGGGATTTTCCAGGCTTTAAGGCAGCCAAAATCGGGCTGAACGCTGGCAATTCCCTTTCTTATCTGGCTGCGATCAATCCCAAGATGGTCAGAAACCGCTAAGCACAGCCTGATATTCTCTTCAAATTTATGGGCGGTTGAGGATAATTTATAGAGCGGGAAATCATTTAAAATCTCCTGGGAAACAGAGATCACTTTTGACCCGGATTTCCGCGCTTTCTCCTGAAATACCGGATACATCTCTTCCCTAGGAATAAATACTGTGCTTCCCCCAGGAACTGCAGCAGAAAAACATGCCGCAGCTTCTTCTTTTGTTGTCCCCCAATGTTCGATATGATCGACCCTGACATTGGTAATGATCAATATATGCGGCCTTAATATCCGGCCTGATTCAACCATCATAGACTCGGCTTGAATACTCATCATTTCTGACACCAGTACCTGCACATTCAGATCCTCTGCTATTTTTAGGAGATTTTTCTGCTCCAAAATGGAGGGAGGGCTGCGGCGGATGATCTCTTTTTCCTCTCCGTCAGGAAAAATGATAACCGGCTTTGAACCTGTAGTTTTTGCTAAAACAGAAAATCCAGCCTGGCTAAGTATAGAGGCAAGTATCCTGGTAACACTCGATTTTCCCCGGGCTCCGGTGATACAGATCCGCAAAGGGATATAGCGATATTTTTTCTTTATCCTGATGCGTTCGCTCAGCAAGTAAGCCAGAAGAAAGGCAAGGCTTCCGGCTGAAGCAATAAGTCCATTAATAGGAAACTCCGTTTTCCGAAAGGGACAATCCCTCTCCTTTTTAGAATTTTTATTATACATAAAATGAAATACAAACAAAACCTTGAATAGACTTAACCTTGGTAGTTGATAATTTAGGCCCTTTATGAGAAAATTTTTTTACATAGACTATGAAACTACTTTTATCTGTCGTTGCCATTTTGGTGATCGCCCTTATAGGATCTCGCCTTACATATTTAAACCGCCGCCTTCCCCTTGGTTTTAAAAACATATTATTTACAGGAGCTGAATACATATTTATCGGGGTTGTCTTAGGGAGAATGGGCCTTAATCTTATAGATACCCGGTCTTTAAATAACCTGGAACCATTTTTGATCTTCGGGCTTTGCTGGATCGGCTTTTTATTCGGCCTGCAATTCGAATTCCGTCAGCTCAAAAACCTGCCGCGTTTCTACTTTTCAATCTCGGCCATACAGGCCTTTATTACTTTTTTAATCGTTAGTTTGGCGGTTTATCTATCATTTAGAGCACTGTTTTCCCTTCCTAAAAACACCCTCTTAATAATGGCCATTACCCTGGGAAGTGCAGCCTCTTGCACCGCCCAATCTGCCCTTGCCATAGTAAGTAATAACTATCAGTTTGCAAACCGCAAGCTTTTAGCTCTTTTGCGTTATATCTCCAGTGTTGACGGAATCTTTGCCTTGGGTTTTTTTACTATTGCTATTTGGATAATGCCAGGCGTTAATAATACTGACTTTAGCTTAGCAAGGTCTTTAAGATGGTTTATTTTATCAATATCTTTAGGAATCCTCTCAGCGCTCATCCTTATTATTCTGAGTAAGACGAAATTTTCTCAACAGGAATTCCTTGTTTTTTTAATCGGGACAGTTCTATTCTGCGGTGGATTAGCATCGAAAGCAAACTCTTCACCTCTTGTGATCGGCTTTATCTGTGGGACTATTACAGCAAACTTCTGCCGGCACCGCCTGCGTGCCCTGGCAACTATTATTCATTCTGAAAAATCTATTTATATTATTCTGCTCATTATAATCGGGGCAAGCTGGTCTTTTAAATTAGATTATATTCTTTTGATCACAGGGATATATTTTTTATTAAGGACAATTGGCAAAGTTATTGGAACATTTACAGCCACAAGAATATTTAGAACAGAATTTTATACTCCCCCCGCTCTCGGTTTAGGTCTTCTTTCCGAAGGTGGGTTGAGTATTGCAATAATAATTAATTTCAAACTCCTCTATCCCCCTATATCAGATTACCTGGTAACAATAATCATATTGTCCATGTTTGTTAATGAACTTATAAGCCCTAAGTTTATTCTCTCTCAACTAAAAGGTTCTAAAAAGAAAATAAAAAGATAATGTTAAATAAAATAATCAGCCTTTTTCTTGCCCTTGCAACCATGTTTTTCATCGTCCATGCCGGACTAAAATTAAATCAGAAAGACTGTCCTGCCCTTGTTCTCGGCTTTATCCTTATCTCTGCCTACTGTATCGGTCAATTATTAGAAAAAATAGGGCTTCCAGGCATAGTAGGTTATATCTTAACCGGCCTTTTTATGGGTCCCTATTTCTTAAAATTCTATACGAGCTCTGCAATCAATGAGCTAAGTTTCATCAATAACTTAGCGCTCGCATTTATCGGCTTTTGTGCCGGAGGTGAATTACGACTTTCAAATATACGCCGTATTTTAAAACCCATCATTTATTATATTTCCGGAATTACTCTTGTAGTCTTTACAGGGGTCACATTATTAGTTTTTTCTATATCCAGCCTTATCCCTTTTCTAAGGGGGCTAAGCCCGGGTGTCAAGCTTGCTGTCTCGGCAATTTTCGGGGTCATTGCTGTAGCGCGGTCTCCCTCATCCGCTATTGCCATTATAAGTGAAACAAAAGCTAAAGGTCCCTATACTGACTTAGTATTAAGTGTATCAGTCGCTATGGATGTTATCATCATCATGCTCTTTGCTGTTATCATATCAGTCTGTCAAATTTTTATACAGACAAAGGGCGGCATGGATTTTTCTTTTATAGCAGTACTTATCCTTGAAATCGCTATTGCTTTTCTCCTTGGCTATCTTTTAGGGAAATTTATTGTTTTTCTAATTGAGAAAGCAAAAGTAGAATTTGCTGTTGTTATTATAGCCATGGGCTTTTTTGTAATAGAATTTTCCCACTTTTTAGGCGAATATTTACATAAAGTCCATAATATCGGGTTTGAGATAGAACCTCTTCTAATCTGTATGGCAGCGGGTTTTACTGTGCAAAATTTTTCTGACTATGGCAAAAAATTTCTCATGAGAATGGACAGGATTTCACTTCCCATCTATATTGCCTTTTTTGCCATGACAGGAGCTGCGATGAACATCAATATACTACGCACAGGTTGGTTATTTGGACTTATTATCGTTGCGGCGCGTCTCATATTAATCAATATCGGCTCATATTTCAGTGGAAAAATTTCTAAAACTCCTACAAAGATCTATAAAAATGCCTGGTTAGGGTTTATTACTCAAGCAGGTGTAAGCTTAGGGCTCTTGACAGAAGTCGTGCGGCGATTCCCTGATATTGGGCCCTCTATCCAAACCATCCTCATTGCTGCTATAATAATGAACCAGATAATCGGTCCTATAGCTTTTAAGTATGGGCTTAAAAAAGTGGATGAGACTAATGTATAAAGGAGAAAATCCATGCGGATTACTGATTATTTAAACAAAGAGTGCATTAAAATACCACTCTCCAAAACAACTAAAAAGGAAATAATAGAAGAACTATTAGAGCTCATCCAATCAGTAAATCCCGAAATTGACAAAGAAAAAGCATTCCAGTGCCTTATTGAACGTGAAAAAGTAGAGACAACCGCCATAGGCGACTATGTAGCGATTCCCCATGCGAGAATAAAAAACCTGGCAAAGATTTATCTCGCTTTTGGATTATCTGAAAACGGTATCGATTGTCACTCTATAGACGGCGAATGCGTTAAGCTTTTTTTCCTGATCCTATTTCCTGAAGAGGAGATCAGTACTCAATTAAAGTTCCTCGCCCGTATTTCCCGCCTCCTTAAGGATAAAAACCTCCGTACTAAACTATTTAAGTGTAAAGACCATGAAAATGTAATAGCTGCCTTTAAACAATACGAAGAGCATCATTTCCAATGATCGGCAGGACAGTAATATGAAACTTGTAATAATTTTTCTCAACCAAATCGAATACCTGGACGATCTGCTGGCTGCATTTCTTGAAATAGGAGTACCCGGTGCTACAGTTTTAGATTCAGTCGGAATGTGGCATGTTATAAGCTATGATATTCCTATATTCGCAGGATTAAGAGATGCTTTTGCCGGAAGCAGTCCAACTAATAAAACAATCCTGATTGTAACTCAAGAAGATCAAATCGACCAAATAGATGAAGTATTACAAGATATCACAGGATATCTGGATGAAACAGGCATCG
This sequence comes from Candidatus Aminicenantota bacterium, assembly GCA_030612445.1. Taxonomy (GTDB): domain Bacteria; phylum Acidobacteriota; class Aminicenantia; order Aminicenantales; family Aminicenantaceae; genus JAUVXM01. The sequence continues at coordinate 16,900 of JAUWNW010000049.1, read as the reverse complement.
CAAAGATGGTTTCTCTGCCGATCGATAAATTGTTCGGTTTTAAGTTCTGAAAAACTCAAGCTGTTTGATTTAAAATGACGGACAAAGGAGAGTAATATGAAAATTATTAAGATGAGAGTTTTTGTGTTAGGCATTTGTTTTGGATTGATGCTTGGTGCTACAAATATTAATGCTCTGGAAGCTGAAGGGGGGCAAGCGGAAGATGGGATCAATGTAACAATTTTGTATGACAATTATATCCATACAGAAGGGACAAAGGCAGATTGGGGATTCTCCTGCCTTATCGAAGGTACAGAAAAAACTATCCTGTTTGACACAGGGACAAAACCGGATATTCTTTGGCACAATATAAAAAAACTCAACATCGATATCAATAAAGTCGAGCAGATCGTGATCTCTCATGAGCACGGGGACCATTTTGGAGGCCTATTTTCGTTTCTTGAAAAAAAATCCGATGCCCCTATCTACATCCCGGCATCATTTTCTGATGCCTTTGTAAAGAGGACAGAAAAAGCCGGAGGAAAAGTTGTCAAGGTCACAGAACCTGTGGAATTATGCAAAAACGTTTACCTAACCGGTGAGATGGGAACCAATATCATTGAACAATCACTGATATTTGATACCAGCAAAGGGCTGGTTGTCATTACCGGCTGCGCTCATCCCGGAGTTACAGAGATCGTCAACAAAGCCCACGAGATTTTAAATAAGGATGTTTATTTTGTTTTCGGCGGCTTCCATCTGATGCAAAAATCTCAGGCCCAGGTACAGGCTATTATTAAACAATTCGCAGCAGCAGGAGTAGTTAAATGCGGGGCCACCCACTGTACCGGCGACAAACAGATCGAATGGTTTAAAGAGGCTTATGGCGATAATTATGTCTCAATGGGAGTCGGGAAAATAATAAAGATCATCAAGTAAATATCACCTAGATTCCCCAACAAATAATGCGCCCTAAGGCATTTTATTTATCAAAAGGGGCAGCCCTGCGGCAATTCTATTCTCTGTGGCCTGCTATTTTTTTGATTCCATCCAGAAGCATATCCACTTCTTTATGGGTGATATATATGTGAGTTGAGACCCGGCAGCCATATGTGCCTTTTTTACTGCTCCCTACAGTGCGTATCACAATATTATATTTCTGTCTGACAAATTCTACAATATCCTTGGGTTCGACTCCTTTAATTGAAAAAGCTGTCAAGCCGCCGCTTATATAGGGATCCTGAGAAGTGTGCAGTTTTGCTCCTGGAATTTTTTTTAATTCCTGTTTAAAATGTCCGGCCAAAGACTTTATTCTTTTCTCGATCCGTGCTTTGCCAATATAGTTCTGAAAGTTGACCGCTTCACCCAACGCAATACCAAGCGCATCAGCTCTTTGTCCCAGTGTTTCGTATTTCCGGGCACTTTTGCTGTTCCAACCAGAGGTGACGATCGAAGGCCAGAGCCTGTCTTGAACTTCTTTGCGTACATAAAACACCCCAACTCCGGTGGGCGCTCCCAGCCATTTATAAGGGCTTGTAGCAAAAAAATCGATTCCCAGCTCCTTCATATCCAGATCCAGCATGCCGATCCCATGGGCACTGTCAGCTACAACTAAAAGGCCTTTTTCATGAGCCATTTTGCTCAGCTCTTTAAGGGGAGATATCAGGCCGGAAATATACACTGTATGACTGACGCTTATTACCTTAGTTTTTGGGGTTATCGCTTTTCTAAATCCATCGACAAATTCATCAACGCTTTTGGGAGGGAGTCCAATGGGAACCTCTTTTATCTTAATGCCGAAGCGCTCTTCCTTGATCTTCCAGGGATGAGTTCCCCCGGGATGCTCCATAGTCGAAATTAAAACCTCATCTCCCTCTTTCATATCCAACCCATTGGCTACAAAATTCATGCCTTCTGTTGTGTTATGGACAATCGCTACTTCATCTGTAGAGGCATTGATAAACGCTGCCACTCTGGAGCGCACCTCTTCTTTTTTGCGGGGTAAATAAGTATAAGCATCGACCGGGCTTGTAGCCTGCACTTTAAATGTTTTAATAAGAGTATTAAACACCGGTTTAGGCATGGGGCCGACTGTCCCATTATTCATCATTATAAGCCCGTCCTGGAATAAGAATTTACCCCTTATCGCATCCCAGTACACACCGTCAGGTGATTCATCTTTGACATACTTCTGGTTTAAGGTTTTTATGCCCTGGTAGATAGAAGCGTTCAATTTATCCAGAGCAGTTACAGACAAAGCTGAACCTGCAACCATATACTTAACAAAGTCTCTCCTTGTAAGATTTCCCATTAAGGCCTCCTTTTTAGACTCATACTTCTTTTATTTTTATTTTTTTCAGATCCATATTGCCCAGGCCGCATTTGTGAGCATGGGTTATTTGAGTGCTGTCTTCCGCTTTGACATCCCAGAGGGTTGTACAAAAAGAATCCACGGCAACCCGGTCAACCCCGGCAATTATTTTTTGCGGTTTATTAAGCTCACCCGGCCCCATTGGTCCGTTTGTGATGATAAATTCTGTAGCATCTACTACACACAGGTCAGGTTTAACAGCCCTGTTTAAATCAACAATACAGTAGTCCAGGTGTCGTATGGCATTTACATCAGTGGTCCAGTCTTTCTGGTGAAAATTCGAACGGTTATGGGTGGGAAAGTTAATACCCATGAGGTTTTTCATAGTTCCAGTAAATTTATTCCCGGCATGGTCTTTGGTAATGGGCATGTCAATAAAAACATCATTATTATAGAGTTCTTTTATTATCATGGCATCTTTAATTGCCGTGCCGTCAGGTATTTTTACTTGCTTGAATAGGGCTTCTTCCCTTGCGACCAGCTTTAAGTTTGCACCTTCCTCTTGCAGAACCTTTGTCATTCCGGTGGATTCCCAGTTTTTTTCACCAAGCCAAGACAGAACATTTACTTCGGCAGCCCCAGCCTTTTTACACATCTGGATCACGGCCCGCACGATCTCCCGCTTAGTAAAAGTCCCCGGATGCCATCTCTGGACATTAGGCAGCAGTGCCACTTTGGAACCTTTAGCTACAATTTTGTCCATCCCGCCCAATAATTCAACCGCTTTAAATGTACTTTTATAGTAATCAGCACCGGTTACTACGGTTAAATCCGCAAGCTGTCCTTCAAAAAAATAAGTGCTGCCGACTCCAGGTCTATCCTGAGCAAGAAGGCTTCCTCCTATTGCCGCAGTCAAACCAAGCTTTGCACTTTGTTTAAAAAATTCTCTCCGCCCAAGCTTTTTTGTCATAATTCCCTCCTTAAAATTCTTTTGTTAGTCTATATGCAAAAATAGTACAACAGAAAATAAAAAAGTTCAATCAAGCTGACGATTTACTTTTCCTTTTGAGGATGATACTTCCCTCCTCGACTCCGATATCACGAGCAATAACATGGCATTTGGCTTTTAAAAGAAAAAAAACCGGGAGGTTTTCATCTGAAAGCCCTTCATAATTCCCCTGCCCCTTGCTGATGATAAGGTCAGCTGAACGCAAGATATCTAAAAATTCCGGATCACACATTCCCAGTATAGTGCCGGGCCCGTCACACCCGGAGGAGATTATCTCAGCAGCTTTATCAATTCCCGCCGCTACAGCATCTTCGCGGACTGCATCATTTATTATAGGCTTTTCCCGGACAACATAAGTAACCGGCTTACGTATCTCTTCGATAAGAATCCGGTCAAACACAGTCTCCCCAGCATTATCACCAAGATAGATAATCTTCTCTGCACTTTCCAAAGCAAGACTGAATTCTTGGTAATCATCTATAGTCAAGCCCCCGGCAAGAATTTCTCTTACATCCTTTTCCAGATCGAATTTCTCTGCTATACCAAAATCAATAATATTTCCGGCAATTGCCAGCTTTGCAGCAGTCAGGAGAGAATCATCTGAATTCTCGACTATTTTTTTAAACTCGGGATATAAAGTAAGCGCCTGTTTAGTGCATTTGTTTTTTAGTTCATAATAAGGGTCCTCAATTCCTGTATATTCAGCAATGATCCGGTATATTTCCCGCCCGATCTCAGGCGGGGTTACTCCAAATGCCACTCCGGAAAGATAAGAGCTTAAAGCAGACAATATTTTCCAGATCTCTCTCTCATCCGTCAGTATCATCCGGGAAGTTTTTAGAGCCTGTATGAAAAAACAGGGATAACAGTCTAAATATGCGCGCATATACCCTCTCCTTATCTTTGGCCGTCCTTGATTATTTCCCGGTGGCTGCTAAATGCTATCTCCGGCAGGCTGTTCGGAGGGAAATAGCCAGCATCCGTAGAATCTGAACCGGGCTTTAGGTTTCCTCGTACTTCCATACGGTATCCAATAATTATTACTCGCTTATACAGGGATGACTCCTGAGAATAGACTCCGATCAATTCAGAGATGTTCCCATCCAAACCAGTCTCTTCCTTAAGCTCCCTGAGGCAGCCTTGCTGCGGAGTTTCATCGATCTCGATAAAACCGGATGGCAAGCCCCATTTCCCTTTTCCCGGTTCTACTCCTCTTTGGACAAGAAGGATCTCGTCTCGTTCATTCTGGACAAAAGCAGCTGAACAGGGCAAAGGATTTTCATAATAAATCCATCCACAGGCAGAGCAGACCTGTCTTTTTCTGCCTTCAATATTCTTATCCAGCATTTCACTGCTGCATACCGGACAATATTTAAACACAGAATTATTCATAAAAAATGTCGATATATATGATACCTTTTTTTGCCAATATTTCACATTGATCCCTTAAGCATTACAATTGACCCTTTCGTTTATAATGTAATCTCAATTTATAATCGACATGTATAATATAAAGTATAATACAAATTGTAAATTGTTTCATTGCTTCATTGTTAAAATTAAGTAAATGGTAAATAGGGAGACTGGATACATATTTTTGGTATCTGAAATTATCTATCTGCCTTGGCTGGTGTAACTTATTGTTATTGAATAAGTTAACAAATTAAATCACCCTATTTTGTGCCTTAAAGAGAATTTTTGCCCCCGAAAATCGTCTCTTAGAATGAAAGCAAATGAGTCGCGCTAAATTATTCTATGCCCCAGGCTACATCTGGCATATAACCCAGCGATGCCATAATAGAGATTTTCTCCTCAAATTCAAACACGACCGCAAAAGATGGCTCCATTGGCTTCTCTACGCGAAAAAGAAATACAAACTCATTATTCTGAATTATTCTCTTACTTCAAACCACATCCATCTTGTTGTTTATGACAACGGAAGAAGGAATATTATCTCTAATTCCATGATGCTTGTAAGCAGCCGGGTGGCTCTTGAATACAACAAAAGAAAAAAGAGGTCGGGAGCATTTTGGGAGGATAATTATCACGCAAGTGCTGTTGGCACTGAATCTCATCTTCATAGATGCCTAATCTATATAGATTTAAACATGGTCAGGGCTAAAGTAGTAGATCATCCGAAAGACTGGCCTCATTGCGGATATCATGAGATAACCGGGAAAAGATTCAGATACTTATTGATAGACAAGAGCAAACTCATGGGGTTTTTAGGAATAAATTCCACTGATGAGTTGAGAAGAATCTACGAGAGTTGGGTAGAGGAGAATCTCTCTTCAGAGAGGCTTAGACGGGAAAGCATGTGGACGGAAAGTATTGCTATAGGTGATAGAAATTTTTTAGAGCAGTTTGAGAAGAAGTTGGACATGAAAGTGAAGTATAGAAAAATTGAGGAAGCAGAAGATAATCAAGGAGGATTTTTATTGAAGGAATGTCGGGGGAAATACTTAGAAGCGCTTTTGCGGACAAAAAATCCGTTCTAAGCACCAAAAAAGTGCCTATAATTAGGTTATCTTATTTTATATCAACATATTACACCAGCCAAGGCAGCGAATGCTCATCTCTCAGAATAATCCAGTATCTCAATCTTTAGTTTCCCGATTATCTCAGAGATAGAGGTTATCATCTCTTGAAACATATGCTCATCCAGATTGCTGTGAGCGAATTTAAGGTGAGTGGCATCAGTATAATATTCTCCACTGGCCTTATCAACAGCCAGCCATTTAGCATCCAGGCTGACCCATTCGCCCACATAGACTTCCGGCCACATATGATAAGCAAACAGTCCTCCTCCATACATAATACCTACAGACGCCCTGGCAGGAATGCCCACAGCACGGCAAAAGGAGATAAAAAGTACAGTATATTCACTGCAGTCCCCTTTCCGGTTATTGAATATTTCTTTTGCTGAGGCAAACCCTACATCATAATTTGGCGTCATGTTTTTATCGACCCATTCCGCTATTTTCTTGGCGGCACGCCAGGAGTTTCGCTCGGTCCCAATGATATTATTTGCTGCCTCAACAATTTCCGGAGCATCCGCCTGACAAAAAACCGTTGGTTTCAAGGCCGCCTGCTGCTCTTCATTTTTCACCGGAAAAGAACAGGCTTCTTTTTCATTAAATATCCTGGAATATGTTCTAATCAGAAAAGAATCCCCCTCCGCTTTAATAAGATTCTGGCTTCCATCACCCCAGGGAAATCCTTTTATCCTCTCTGCTGAAACCCCGCTTAGCTTAAACTTCATTTTCCTGATTTTTTGAGGATTATCAAATAACACATTGGATTTAATAATAGACGAAAACGCGATATCAAAATTTTCCTCAGAAGGCTCTTTTGCCTTCTCTTGTGACATACGAATGGAAACTGCATTAAAAAAACCGGACCGGGTTATTGACTTATATATATCTCCCTCTTCATTGACCCACTCCTCTACCTCAATCGGGATTATTGACTTAAGCTCTGACTTTAAATGCCACAATTTTAACCTTTCCCCCAGGATTAGAATCTCCTCCTCGCCCAATATTTCAACCCGGCAGTCTGAAAAAGAGTAAGCTATAGGATCAAGAATTTTATAATTAAGAATATTTCCCGGTTTAAAATCCCCACCTCGTATAATTTTTTCCAGCGGCACCTCAAGATAAAACTCTTTATCATAAAGCAATTCTTTTACAAGCTCTCCGGCAAGTTTAAAAATAACTCTCTCTGGAGTGATTTCTGCTTTAATAACAGTTTCTATTTCCGACATCCTAGTCTTTAATAAAACCTCCAGCGGTTTTTTTTTAAGATCATACAAAGACTCCTGGATGCTTATAATCTCTACCGGGTTGCCTCCAAAGCGGGAAACCTTCATTCTGGACTGGTTAAAGGTCTCAATCAGTTTTTTCCCTTCTTTTTTTATTATTCTTTCTTGGCTATGACTGTACCCGACCTTGATCCCATTCATATAAATACCCATCCAGGATTCAGAAGTATTTTCTATTTGAATTCCTAAACCTATCTGCATGGACAATAAAAAAAGGGGAACAATGATCAATATTCTTGCTTTTTTCATGATTAACTCCAAAAAATTAAGTCCGCAACCCAAAATCTTTCTATCCTGAACTATAGAGAAATATTATAATCCTTAATTTTTTTATCCAGGGTAGGTCGGCTGATCTGCAGAATCTGGCTTGCCTGCGTCTTTGAACCTTTTACAGATTTTAATACATGCTGAATATATTGACTTTCCACCTCTTTTATAGGGACAAGTTTCTGCGGAAACAGTTTTTTTTCTCCACTTTCTATCGGCAGGTTTTCCTTTAAAACAACATCACCCTTTGCCAGGATAACCGCCCGAGTCAATGCATTTTCCAGCTCTCTTACATTACCTTTCCAGGGGATATTTAAAAGAGTCCTCATGACCTGGGGCGGCACTTTACGTACATTCTTACGGAGCTCCCGGTTGATCTTTTCAAGCAGATAAGCTACAAGTTCTGGGATATCCTCCTTCCTTTCACGCAAAGGAGGCAGGTTTATCTCCACAACTTTCAAACGGTAATACAGGTCCTCCCGGAACTGTTCTTTTTTGATCAAAGCAGTAAGGTCCTGGTTTGTCGCAGCAATAATCCGGGCCTCTGTTTTTAATACTCTTTCACCACCAACTTTCATAAAATCCCGGGATTCGATCACCCGCAGCATCTTTGACTGCAGATTAGGAGAGACATCACCCACTTCATCCAGGAATAGAGTTCCTTTGCCGGCTATCTCAAACTTCCCTTTTGTTTCATATACCGCATCTGTAAAAGCACCTTTTACATGGCCAAAAAGCTCGCTTTCCAGTAAAGTATCGGCAATAGCGGAACAGTTTATCACAATAAACGGCTCGTTTTTAAAATGACTGTTGTAATGAATTGCTTTGGCACACAACTCCTTCCCGGTACCGCTTTCCCCTTGAATAAGCACATTGGCCCTATTATTTACAACGGAACCTATCAACTTGAACACTTCCCGCATCTGGGAAGAGCGTCCGATGATATTATCAATGGTATATTCCTTTAATTTCTCTTCCACAAGATAGCTGAGCTTATTTTCCAACCCCCTGGCCTGAAAGGCTTTATCAATAGTAAGATCCAGTTCCACATAATCAAGCGGTTTGACCAAATATTCAAAAGCGCCTGATTTTATAGCTTCCACAGTTGTTTTCATATCATCATAAGCGGTTATTATAATAATATGTGCTTTCTCATTTATTTCCTTGATCTTTCTTAGGGCTTCAAGTCCGTTGATATCAGGAAGTCGAATATCCAGGATAACAAGATCAGGGAAATTCTCCTCGTATTTCTGTAAGCCCTCCCGGCCATCCTCTGCCAGGGTGATCTCATAGTCTTCCCCGGATGAAAAATGGGCAGCCAGTGTTTTTCTGATCAATGGGTCGTCATCGATGATTAAAATTGTTTTCATTATCCCTCGTTACAGGGAATAAGGATTTCAAAAGAAGTCCCTACTCCCTTTTGTGATATAACCTTGACCGAACCATCATGCTGTTCGATTATTTTCAAAGCAATAGCCAAACCCAGGCCTATTCCCTGGGCTTTAGTGGTATAAAAAGGCTCAAAAATATCCTTTAGATCTTTTTCCGGGATACCCGGTCCGTTATCGGATATTTTAATCTTTATTTTACTCTCCTCCTTTATGGAAATCCTGGTAACGTCAATATCGATCTTCCCCCCCTTATCTACTGCTTCGCAGGAATTTTGAATGATATTTAAAATTACCTGCCTAATTTTATCTGCATCAACTTGTATTTCAGGAAGCCCCTTCTGGCAATAAAATTCCAGTTTGACTTCCTTCAACTCTAAGAGATCAGCTATCATTTTTAGCGACCCTTCAACTATCTGTTCGATAGAAAAATATCCCAGATTCAACTCAGAGACTCTGGCAAAATTAAGAAGTTCTTTAATAAATTTTTCTATAACAGCGATTCCCTCCTGGGAGATATTAAGATAAGCTTTCTCCGCTTCACTCAGTATATTTTTTTCAAATAGTTTTTGGATATTAAGTTTTACCGATGTCAAAGGATTTCTGATCTCATGGGCGATCCCTGTTGAAATATGACCGATCGAAGCTAACTTTTCTACCTGGACCAATTTTTCATTGGCATCTTCCACCCTCTCTTTAAACAAGAGAAGCTTGCGACTCATTTCATTAAAAGCTTTTGCCAGATTACCGATTTCATCCTGCGAGTCTATATCAATTTTAAGCGAGAAATCTCCGCGGCTTATCTTAACAGTACCAGCAACCAATTTTTTAATCGGTTCAGTTATCTTTCTGGTCAGCCAGGCTACTCCCAAAACTCCTACTAACAGCCCCACGAATCCTATCAGCATAAGCAGCAGCCGGGTTTTCCGTACTTCAGCCTTAATATCATCCTGTGAGAGACCAATCTTTATAGAACCCCATTTCATAGGAGATTCAGGTAAAAAAATAGGCACTTCGATTTCTACTATCCTAAATATCGGGCTATTATCCCCTTTATCAAGTTTTCTGGATTTCGAAAAAGAATCACCCTCTTTAGCAGAAGCTGAAAGATTGCTGAACTGATAGATATCTTCATAGCCAATAATAAAATCATTAGCAACAAAAGGCTGGTTGTAGCGGTTATAAAAAATCACATAAACTAGTTTTTCATCAATACGCCTTTCTATACTTTCCTTTACTCCCTCAAAATCCCAGCGGATAAAAGCCTGAAGATTTTCCTGAGCTATGTTCTTTGCCAGTAAGATACCTTTGTTTTTTTGTTCCTCATATATTGCTTGCACTTCCCGGCCTTGAATAACGAATAGAATAAATACAGTCTGAGCAAGCAGCATAAGAATTACAGACACAGAAAGCTTGGTTCGTAAAGACACATTCCACTTGATCTTATTTTTCATTTTCAAACCATATTTTAAATGTCCTCAAATAATGAAAGCCCATAGGGGGAATTTCAACACCCTTAACCCGCTGCTGCATAGCAACCCTGTTCTGCTGCGAATAAAGCGGAACAGCAGGAATTTCTGAATTTAAAATTAGCTGTATTCTGTGGAACAATTTATTCCTTCTTGTCCAGCTCGGTTCTATCTCGGTCCGAGATAAAAGATTATCAAGTTCAGAGTTAATATAACCACAAAGATTTGCTTCCGATTTAGAATAAAATAATGGCCGGATGATATTGTCAGGGTCAGGAAAGTGCATTAGCTTATCCATTAAAATCAGATACGGCTTCCGACAGTCTTTTATCTCCTTATTAGACCTATAATAATCAACTTTTAATGATATCCCCAGGATTGAAAACTGCTTTTTAAGTTCCCGGAAAAGCTTGATCTTAAACTCGTTTCTTGGGTGAGAGAGAAAAAGGGTTATGGGTGGAATCTCTTTATTTGGCGAACCCCCCCCCTTTTTTAATATTTTTTTTGCCCTCTCCGGATAATAAGTAGTTCTGTCATCCGCAAGGAACAGTCCCGGCAGTTTTGGAGGAATAAAACTGTATAACAGCTCCCTTTTATAACGTGCTTCGTGGATCTCTTGAATAAGCTCACTTTTATTTATCCCGTAGAAAATCGCCCGGCGTAGAATTATATCATTTAGAGGCGGGATGTGACAACTCATACCCAAGTAAACGGGGTGAAGGGAGCCATCCTCAAATATAATAAAATCTGATTTAAGCAACTTATCCGAAAGGACAGGTATGGAATCAATCTCACCATTTAAAAAATGCTCCAGGGTGTATAAGGGGCAGAATTCCACTACTTCCAAGCGGGGAGAACCTTGAAAATACTGCATATTCCTGATCATTCGGACTCCGCAAATTTTATGTCGTGTATCTCTTATCCAGGAGTCGAATTTAAACGGCCCGGTTCCTGATGGCTTACGAAAAAAATCTTTTCCTTGCTCAAGCACAAGCTCCCGAGGTAATATCTTGCAGAAATGCATACTCATCAAATATAAGGCTAATGTCAGAGGCTTTTCCCAGAGAATCTCTAGAGTTAACTCATCAATGACTTTTATCCCTGAGATACCCTTTGTTCTTCCGGCATGGAAATCGGAAGCACCAACTATTCTGGTTGCTAAAAATTGATAATAGGGCGAATTGACTTCAGGGTCCAACAGTCTTTCCAATGAAAATTTTACATCATGGGCAGTGAGTTCTTCCCCGTGATGGAATTTGACTCCTTTTCTTAAATAAAAACGATATCTTTTGCCATCAGGAGACGACTCCCAATATTCAGCCAGAGCAGGGACAATATCAAAATTATTATTCCTGTTTTCCAACCTTACCAATCCATCAAAAATCTGCTCAGATACAAATATCGATGAATCCGAATTAACAGGGTCTAACTGGACCTTGAAAGTATCTGAAAACGATTTTAGGCGGAATACATTCTTTTGTGGCGCCGGGCTTATAATAATCCCCTCTTTAGAACCTGAGCCTATAACTATTGCTGACTGAAATAAAAGGAAAAGTATAATAAAGAAAAGATTTATCCTGCTAATAATCCTCATTTCCTTTCACACATAAAATTAGATGAATTGCAATATTTGTACCAGGACAAAGTTTTTCTTAATCCCATTATTTTTAATAAATTAAGCAGATATAGTTTACCTGATAAGCGATAGAATGTAAAGATTTTTTACAAGAAAGAAAAAGGGCTGAGCTGATTCTTATTTCATCCCCTTAGACAGCACATAGAAATCCCGCATGCGTTCTTTGATTTTTTTGTAGCGAAAGTCAATTATTTTATATCCATCCTTTAATAAGGTACAAAAAGCTCCCTTAGTTTTTTTTCTCCAGTCGACCGGAATATCACGAACTTTTTTATCTAAAACATCTGTTTCCTGCAGCATGGCATAGAAATCATAAGGTATTTCAATAAACATAATGTTGCTCAAGGAGCAGCCGCTTTTTTTTGCTAAAGGCAGGCAAACTTGCCCGGTTTTCCCTTTGACCTCTCGGCTTTCAGAATAGATAATTAATCTATCTTCTTCGAGTAATAAGTCCAAGTCATATTCAGGCCTCTTGATCTCTTTCTTCAAATCCCATGATACAAAAAGGCGGTCACTGGGGACATCTACCCTGTTTAGTTTTCCCGCGAATCCTTCATAAAATGCCTCTTTATAAGCTATACCCTCCATTCCAAAGATATGGAAATTTCGATAGGCATTTACTCCGGTTAAAGGATCAAAAGTGCAAGTAATTGTATTAATGCCTAAAATTCCTATTACTTTTTGCCTTTGAAACTGTTTTAAAAAAAAACCCAGGCCATATTTTTGAAAATCCGGCTTCACTGAAGCATACTGGGAATAAAATTCCAGGTTAGCCGGATTTCTATAGCCAATATTCAGGTCTTTGATCCCAACATAGCCATAAGAAAATCCAACCAGGTGCTCTCTATTTCTGGGAAATCCCCCATTTTTATCCTCCAAATATATTCCTATATAGAGGCTGCTTCCATTATTGAAAATGTTTTCGCCGGCCATATTCCTGGCTGCTGAAAAGTTATCATCCGGGTCCTCCCAGATCTCATATCTCAACTCTTCAAACTTTGTATAATCAGCTAACTTATCTGAAGTTTCAACCGCAAATAAAAAACGCCTGCCCTTTGACTCATGGATCACTTCTAAATCTCTCATTTAATCTAATTTTACCGAAACATGCTGTTAAAAGGCAAGAGGCTACTTTCCTGAAAGAAAAGAGTTTGAATCAAATCAGGTTTTAATATATAAAATATGAGGATAATAAATTGGAGGAAAAAATGAATATCTTAAGAAAAATTTTAGCTCTTATTTGTTTACTTTGTATCCCGATTGCCCTGACTGCTGCCCAAGAACAGCCAAAAATCACTCAAAACGAAGACCATGTTATCTCTTTTGGAAATAATCTGGCGGTTATTGGCGCTTCCTCTCGAATTTTTCAATCCATCTTAAACTATCCTGTTGCTGATACTAGGGGATGCCTGATCAGCTTTGTCCCTGCAGGAGAAAATCTTAACAACACACTTTGCATAGGCTCTCCCTACCTTAAACTCAGGGATAAACAGGAGTTCGTTGCTTATTCCTCTGTTAAAAAGATAGAAAGTTTGAGTCCCGAAAGTTCCCTGAGTATGGAGGCAACCGGAAATTATGAGGGGTACCGGGGAGAAAAAGCCAGTATTACAACCACTTACAATTTCATCCCCCAATCAGGAAAAATAAATATTTCCTCCACCATAAAAAATACCGGCAAAAATACAATAGATAAATTCTCCTACTCGGTCTATTGCGGAACAAACACCTGTTATTCTTTTTCCCCTTTTCAAAAAGAAATATTCCCCGCTTTAAACTTCCAAATATATCAGAAAGAAGACCTGGCTTTAGGCTGGATAAACCTTAATTCGACATCAGATAACGATAAAGACTCTCTGGCCCCGGAAGAAAGCTATAATGTCCACTACTCTATATTGGTGGACAGCCAGGTTGCCAGTTTGATGGAAAGGGTTTATCAGATCCTGGGGGTAAAAACTGTACAAGCCGGAATCCTCCTGGAAGAATATAAGGGAAACCTGGCTGAAGTGATTATAAGTGACATCTTATCCGGATCGATTTTTTTCCGCACATTTTTAACATCAAAAAAGATCACAGGCATCCCCCTTCCAGAAGGCACTTATTCAACCAGGGCAAATCTATTTCCAACTGTTAAGAGAAAAACCTTTGCTGCAGTTTCTGGTAAAGAAAATATCTGTACTATCAAGGATACCGCCAAGGGAAAAATCAAGGTCCGGATCTTAAGCGGGCAGGGAGAATTTATCCCTGGAAAAGTTACTTTTATCGGTCTATCCCCGACTGAATCCCCTTACTTCAAACCGGACAACCCCTTGATAACCGGAAAATACTGGGAAACATTTAAAAACTCACACTTCTCCGGGGAACAAGGTCTCGAGATCACTCTGCCGGTTGGGACCTATCTTATCTATGCTTCCCACGGCCCTGAATATTCACTCGACCAACAGGTAGTAGAAATCCTGAAAAACGACCAGCAAAAATTTAACTTCCATATCAATAAAGAAGTCGATACTGCAGATTTGATATCCATAGACCCCCATATGCATACAACAAGATCAGATGGGAAGATGAGCATTGAAGCCCGGGTGAAATCCCTGGCAGCCGAAGGCATTGAAGTAGCCATGTTAACAGACCATAACTATATAACCAACTATCTCCCTGCTCTTAAATCCACAGGCTTGGAAAATATTCTTTCTTTTATATTCGGGAATGAAGTAACCATCAACGGAATGATCCATTATAATACTTACCCTCTGACATACCGGGAAGATAAAAAAAACAATGGAGCAATAAATCCGGTATCCGACACTGTTACCCCACTCTTTGAACTAAGCAGAGAAACCGACCCTGAAACTCTTATTCAGGTAAATCATCCCAGAAGCGGCACTCTGGGCTATTTCAATATGCTCCAGCTTGATCCGGAAACAGCCGCCTTCGCTTTAAAAGATTTTGACACTTCTTTTGATGTTCTGGAAATAATAAACGGTCCTTACTGCCATCCTGCCAATGCCGCTTCCATACAGGATTGGCTTCATCTTTTAGACCGCGGCTACTACTATCCCCTGGTAGGTTCCTCTGATTCCCACGGAATCGACCGAAGAGAGCCTGGGTACTCACGCACATATGTCTATTACAAAGGTGAAAAGGGAAGCAACCTTGATGAAAATGCCCTTATTCAAGCAATAAAATGGGGGCATTCATTTGCCAGTAATGGCCCCATAATCGAGGTTAAAGTCAATGACACTTTTAAGTGTGGAGATACCTTAACAGACAAAGACGGGAATGTGGCCTTAGAAATCAGAGTCCAAAGTGCTTCCTGGGTCGCTGTGGATGCGGTCCGGCTTATAATCAATGGAAAAAGAAAATTGGGATTTCCGATACAACAAAAAAACCCAGGGGCCTTAGATTTTACAAAAAAAATACAGCTGAATATCAAAGAGGATTCCTATATTGTGGTCGAAATCTTAGGCAAAAAAAGCCTCTATCCTGTTATGCAGGCCACAGCCCGGAACGGACTTTCAAGCAACGCTATCCTCCCCTATGCTCTAACCAATCCCATCTTTATCGATGTGGATGGAAATGGAAAATTTGATCCTCCTATAAAGGCCGAAATCAAACTCGTTGATCAAATACCAGAAACTGATAATACAGAAAAATAGCTTGAATAAAACTATTTGCGTTCATTTCCCCAAAGCTTCTTATTTCCATGTTCCCGACGCCAAGCATCGCGCCAACGGTGCATCTCAACCGGCCCTATTGCCGGCATATTCTGTCTCTCCTCCTTTGGTCTCATTTCCGGAAAGGGCTTGTGCGGTTCTTTTTGATACCAGTATGCTACAGTTACAAGGTCAAGTGTTAAACAGTTATTGTGGCCATGTTCAATCGTCGCCTTTAATGACTTTTTAAAAGCAATCGGAGATTCCAGAAAAAAATTATAACAATGTGTCCTACCCAGCCATCCTGTCTGCTCATTTACCCGGCCATAGCCGAAATAAGGATGCATATAGATCTCTTTTGGGCACCAGGAAGAATTAAAAAAATCTTCCGTTCCAGTACCATGGATAGAAGAAGGCCACTTTTCTCCATCGATAAAAAACATATCATCCCCCTCCCCATACCAGACAGGACTGGGGCTATCAACATAATAATTCACACCGACAAAATGCCCTTTTCCTTCAATATCCGCAAAAACATAGTTGCCATAACCATCTGTATTTGCCGCCTGAGGGCCTAATATACTCCATTCATTTTCCCCATCAGGCAGCGGCTCGGTCAGCTCCCTATTCCAGAATGCATGGAATCTACCCAGTTTAGGACCAATAGTATCATGTTCTTCATAATCAATATAATAGTAAAATGCATCGATTTGTTTTTCGGATTGATTTTCAACAGTTATCAGAGCACCATTACTAAAGGGCATGGGAAAATAGCAGTTTAAAGCATTCCCGTCTTTTGGAGCCACCGCCAAAGGAAGCGAAATAAAATTGTATTTTTCCCCCCAACCCTGGCCAAAAAAATCTCCGATTGGAGATTCCACACTCGGTTTCTGCTCTCCATCCCAATACATGCGCAAAATCCCATTGCGTCGCAACATAGGGTCTGGGGAGGAAATCGTAACCCAGATATGCTTTATAATTCCCGCGCCTTCAATCCGGGCGAGTTCTGCAGTCTCTCCGGACTTAATGACCAGCCGGTCAGCATTTTTCCCGCTCCGGTCATAACTGGAAATCCTTTTAGAACGGTATTGTTTTAAATGAGCGAGGTTATTCAAAATAGTCACTGAGTTATCACTATCCTGAATAAAGCCAAATAATGTTCCAGTCAAAATAGATAATAACACAAAAAAAATCCTACTTCTTAAGCGCATTTATTCCTCCTTTTTTTACTCAAATTATTCTCCATCTTTTATATACTAAAATCAGCCAAAACATGCATCAGCAAGAGGGGTCAAGTCTTCATATTCCACATTTCAATATTTTCCTTAGTTTTATATCAGACAAATGTGGAATATGAAGACTTGACCCCTT